>DASRZC010000029.1:0-66266 GCA_035686785.1 Kapaibacterium sp. (SeqCode) | reverse complement strand
AAACTATATTGCAACCCCGCGTCCGGGAAATTAGGACACGACCCGGATTTTTGAGAATTTTACGCTCTTCTCCTTTTGAGAACTGCGTTTTCATTTCCGCCAAATCCAGCTTAAAAAGCGCGATTTTGACGGATGGCACGGTATTAGCTCTTCTTAACGCATCCGAGCGGAATTCTATTGGAAGTTCGGGACTTTACTAAGAGTAGAATGTTACAACTTCGACAAAACCAATCGCTTCAACAGCGCCTAACACCACAGCAGGTCCAGTACCTGAAGTTGCTGCAATTGCCGATCCTCGCGCTCGAGCAGCGGATAAAATCGGAGATCGAGGAAAACCCGATGCTCGAAGAAACGGGCGAGGAAGAGGAGCGCGCCGATCAAGCCTCCGAGGACTCGATGACGGAAGCCGTGGAGGTTTCCGCCGAGGAGCGGATGGCCCTCGAAACCGCGCCGGTCTCGGCGGAGATAGCCGTTTCCGAACCTGGCAGCGAGCAGAACCTGCGAGAACTCGCGCGCACGCGCGAACGTGAAGAGCAGTCCGAACGCGATGTCCAGGCCGAAGCCTCGAGCGACTATTCGTTCGAGGACTATATGAATGACGACACGGAGGGTTTCAAAACTCCGACTTCGCGCGACATGGATGACGACCGTGAGGATGCTCCGCATGCCGCCGCCGAATCGTTTCAGGATTCGCTGTACACACAAATTGCATTGCTGAATCTGCCGGACCGCTATCGCGCCCTGGCCGAAGAAATTGTTGGCTCGATCGATGAGGACGGCTATCTCCGGGAATCGCTCGAACAAATCGCGCATGATGCCGGCGTGTTTTATGGCGACGAGTACACGATGGCCGAGGCCGAAGCCGTGCTGCGCAAAGTTCAGAAGCTCGATCCTCCCGGCGTAGCCGCGCGGGATCTGCGCGAGTGCCTGGCCGTTCAGCTCGATGTGATGCCAAATCACAATCCGGTGCGGGAGGTAGCGCGGCGGATCATCAACGATCGCTTCGACGATTTCGTGAACAAGCGATTCACCTCGCTCTCGCGGCATTTGGGAGCGGACGGGCAGCATCTGAAATCCGCGATCGATCTGATCCAGCATCTCAATCCGAAGCCGGGCGCCTCCATTGGCGATATTTCGGAGAGCACGAAATATATCACCGCCGATTTTTACATCGAGCGCACGCCGGATGGGAAGGATTTTACGATCACGCTGAACGAGCGCGGCGTGCCGCCGCTTCGCGTGAATGCCGCCTATAAGGATCTCATTCGCAAGCAAGCGCCGGAGCGCGGCAAATCACTCACGCCGGAAGCGAAAGATTTTATCAAAAAGAAATTCGAAGCCGCGAAATTCTTTATCATGGCGATTTATCAACGCCGTGAGACGATGATGCGCGTCATGCAATCCATCGTCACCCATCAGCGCATGTTTTTCGAGGATGGCGAGAAGCACCTGAAGCCGCTTATCTACAAGACCATCGCCGAGGACATCGGGATGGACATTTCGACGATCTGCCGCGTCGTCAATGGAAAATATTGCCAGACGGACTTCGGCGTGTTCGAGCTAAAATACTTTTTCTCGGAAGCGATTCCAACCCACGCCGGCGCGGGCGGCGAGAACAGTGAAGGCGAGGCCGTTGCCAATAAAGTGGTGAAGTCCCGCATCAAGGATATTATCGATGCCGAGTCCGGCAGTGAGCCGCTTTCGGACGAGAAGATCGTGCAGATGCTGAACGCCGAAGGCTTCGACGTCGCGCGCCGCACGGTCGCGAAATACCGCGAGCAGATGAACCTGCCGGTCGCAAGATTGCGGAAGAAGCTGATGTAGCACTCATTTAGGATTCGCACTGTTCGATAGACTATGGAATTTTTAGTAAGAGTCGAGGATAGCAAGGCTCCATTCTTTCTTGAATTGATGAAGAACCTGCGCCCGGTGAAGGTAGAACGTATTTCGGAAATGGAAACTCACAGTTCGTCCGAAAAAAAGCAACTCCTCCGGGAGCTGAAGCAAGCAGTGGACGAGGTAAAGGCAGCGGACCGAGGCGAGATTCAACTACGATCGGCGAGGGACTTCCTCCGTGAGCTATAAGGTTGTAACGTCCCCTACGTTCGAGAAGCAGGCCGAACAATTGGCCCGAAAGTACCATTCTCTGAAAGCTGATTTGGAGGTTCTAATTTCGCAACTTGAGGAGAATCCAAAGATGGGCTCCCCGCTTGGCCGTAATTGCTATAAAGTACGGCTGGCAATCAAGTCCAAAGGCAGAGGAAAATCAACCGGCGGTCGGATTATTACCCATGTACACGTTATCAAAGAGTTAGTTCGGTTGCTGATGATTTATGATAAATCCGAAAAGGGGAGCCTGACAGATGATGAGTTTGAAAAATTGACAGCCGGTTTGCCATGACGAACTTGAGGGCGGCATGAAACTCCGCACCGTCGCGAAAACCACCGCGAGCAGATGAACCTGCCGGTTGCGCGGCTAAGGAAGAAGCGGATGTGAACTTCTTTCGGGTCTGATGGGTAGAAGCATCGAATCATGATTACCCACGGCATTCCTCTTCGAGTGATCGTCTTTAAGGGACGAGATGAGTGGACGATGATTTGTCTGGAAACATACATTGCCGTGCAAGCGCAAAGCTGGGAAGACCTTGAAACCAAAATGCGCGATGCCGCACAGCTCTATTTTCAATCCTTCGGCACGGACGCAATCGAGCGGGGCGAATACATGCGCATGGCGCCATTATCATACCGGCTGCTCTGGTCCTTTCGCTCGGTGTTTCTTGGCCTGACGAAGCTCATCTCCGAACCGCTCCGAGCGACCTACGATCCATTGCACGCGCGATTGCAATTTGCCTAAGCAGTTTCCGACGCTCACGCCGGACGAAGTTGTTGCCATTTTGGCATCGAATGGATTTGTTCGCACCGCGTTCCGTGGTAGCCATGCTCAATTTGAAAAAGGCAGCTTCAAAGTCACGGTGGATATGGCGGTTAAAGACTTCAATGCCTATCGGATTAAGTCCATGATCGCTCAGTCCGGTCTCAGCCGGGAGCAATTTTACGGGGCTACGAAATCGACCGCAAGAAAAAATAGGCAGGCGATAATTGTAACTTCGAACTATCGCGCATTGGGTGCGTTGTAACGGCGAATGACCGATCGCAAGACTCCCTCGCGCGTGCTCGCGCTCGATTATGGCACGAAGCGCATCGGCATCGCCATCTCGGATGAACTGCGCATACTCGCCAGTCCGCGTGGAACGATTGCGAGCGGGCCGGCGGCGATCGGGGAGATCGTTGCGCTCGCCCGCCGCGAGGAGGTTGGCACGGTGCTTCTTGGAATTCCCCGCACGCTCGCGAATACGCACAGCGCGATGACGGCGGAGGTCATTCGCTTCCACGATAAACTTGCGGCCGCTCTTACGCCGCTCGGCATCGCGCTCGAACAGCGGGACGAGCGCCTCACCTCGCTCATCGCCGAGACGAACATTCGTTCCCGCGAGCTGCCGAAACAAAAGCGCGAGCAAAAATACCTGCGCGACGAAGAGGCCGCGCGGATTTTATTGCAGGAATATCTCGACGAGCACAGCGCAAGATAACATATTGGAACTAAGCTCGCGCTTTCTCCCTTTCTCAGGCGACTCCTATATCCCGAACGTACTTGACCGATCAACATATCATTGCTTTTGGCGGCGACGGGTTTTACACCGAGCCGGAAAATAAACGCACCGCGCACTTTCTTCTCGAGTTAGCACAAACCAATCGTTCCAACAACCTTCCCCGTATTTGCTTTCTTCCCACCGCGAGCGGCGATGCGGAAAGTTACGTGCAGGCATTTTACGCGCGCTACACGCCGGACCTGTGCGAGGCATCGCACCTCTATCTTTTTCGGCGAGAAGTAAAAAAATTGCGCGAGTTTCTTCTTTCGAAAGACGTGATTTATGTCGGCGGCGGCAACACGGCAAATATGCTGGCCATCTGGCGCGTCCACGGCGTGGAGGAAATTTTGCAGGAAGCCTATGAAGCCGGAATCGTGCTCTGCGGGACGAGCGCGGGTTCGCTCTGCTGGTTCGAATGCGGCGTGACCGATTCCTTCGGCCTCGACCTTGCGCCATTGTACGATGGTTTGGGATTTATTCGCGGCAGCAGTTGCCCGCATTACGATAGCGAAGAGCGGCGCCAGCCGCAATATCACAAATTCGTGCTCGAAGGCTTTCCCGGCGGCTATGCGATCGATGAAGGCGCGGCGGCGCATTTTGTGAATGGCGAATTTCGGGAAGCCGTAAGCTCGAAACCCGATGCGCGCGTCCTTCTTCTGCGCAAGGAACATGACCGCCTGGTTGAACTGCCGCTTCCCGTGCGTTTTCTCGGTGGAACGAATGCGAATGCCATCCCCGCAGCGTGAAGAGGATTGGCTCAGCCATTCGGAGGAAGAGACCGTGCGGCTCGGCGAGAAGTTTGGCGAGCAGTTTCTCCGAGCCGGGACGGTCGTTTGCGTAAGCGGCGAATTAGGCGCGGGCAAAACGCATTTCATCAAGGGTATTGCCGGCTCGCTCGGCCTCGACGAACGGGAACTTACCTCGCCCACCTTCGCGCTGGCACACGAGTTCGATGGCCGGTTGCATGGCAAGCCATTGCGCCTCTATCATCTCGATTGCTACCGGTTCGAGAAGCCGAAGGAACTCCTCGAATTAGGCGTGGAAGATTATCTTTATCCGACGAACGCGGTAACGATTGTCGAATGGCCGGAACGAATTGCTTCGCTTATTCCGGACGGCGCCATCCTCGTAGCGATGGAAGAAATCTCCGAGACGGAACGGCACATTGCCATCCGCCAAAAAAAGATAATATAGAAGCTCATCCGTAAGCGGGATTTTCCCTGGACGGAGTTCGTTACAATGCCTTCCATTTTTTCACCTCTTACTCGAAATCATTTCTCATTAACTTTTTCACTCTTCCATGACCGCACTTCTCGAACGCGAAAAGAACGCGCTATTCCCCACGTACGACCGCTTACCTATCGGCGCCGTCACGAGCGCGCAGGGCGTTCATATCACCACCGAAACGGGTGAGACGTATCTCGATGCCATCGCCGGGCTTGGCGTGAACGCGCTGGGGCATTCGCATCCGGCGGTCGTCGCGGCGATACGCGAGCAGGCTGGGAAGTATTTGCACCTCTCGAATCTTTATTTGCAGGAACCGCAGGTCGTCCTGGCCGAGAAGCTCGAACGTGCTTCGGGTTGGGAACGAACATTTTTCACGAACTCCGGGACCGAAGCCGTCGAAGGCGCGATCAAGCTGGCGCGAAAAGTTTTTTCGAGCGAAGCGAAGGCGGAAATCCTGGGCGTCGCGAATGGATTTCATGGCCGTACCTTTGGCGCGCTCTCGGTCATGGATAAAGGCAAATACCGCGATCATTTCGGCCCGTTCGTCGCGGGGGCTTCCACCATTCCGGGATACGATCCGAGCGCGCTCGAAGAAATCATCACCGAGCGCACCGCTGCCGTGATCGTCGAAGTGATTCAGGGCGAGGGCGGTATCGTCGAGATTCCCGCCGAATTCCTCAACGCTCTCACCGAGCTTCGAACGAAGCACCACTTCCTGCTCATTGCCGATGAAATTCAATCCGGCATCGGGCGCACGGGAAGGTTTTTCGCGTATGAACATTACGGAATGAAGCCGGACATTGTCGTCTGCGCGAAGGCGATCGGCGGCGGGCTGCCGCTGGGAGCGATTCTCACACGCCGCGAGCTGGCGGACGCAATGCGCGCCGGAGTTCACGGCACGACCTTCGGCGGCAACGCGCTTTCCTGCATTGCCGGATCGGTCACGCTCGATCTGGTCGAAAAAACATATATGGATAACGCCGCGCATGAAGGCGAGTACCTTATGCGCACGTTCGAGGAATTGCGGGAGGAGCATCCGAAGGCCATCCGCGATGTGCGCGGCAAAGGGCTGATGATCGGAATCGAATTCACCGCGAACGCGCGCGAAGTGCAGAAAAAGCTTTTCGAGCGGCACATCATCACCAACGTCACCGCCGGCGAAGTGCTGCGCCTGCTGCCGCCGCTTATCTTCGAGCGCAAGCATTCGGATGAACTGGCCAATGCCATCCGGGAGGCGGTGGGAATGATGGGCTGAGTTAGTGCTGAAGGCACGCCATGTTAGTAGCCGGTGACGTAAGTCACCGGATAGCGAAGACAGGAGTTTCCAAAGTCCCAAAGGGACGACATGTGTTGGGATGGAATTACATGCCGTCACTCCGTGACTCTCCGAATTGTCGGGCCGCGCGTTCCGGTGACTTACGTCACCGGCTATTGACATTGCGTCCCTTCGGGACATTCTCGGCTGCGGAATCCTGTTTTAGTTCCGCAATGCGAGCTTCGAAGGGACGCTCGAGAGAAGAATCGGGATAACGATTGAAATAAAGCCGCCGGAAGGAGGAGTAGTCCTCTTCAAGTTGGTGGAGTGAATAATGGCCCATCACATGATTGATGTAAAACGGAAGAATATTCTCGTACCGCGAAAGAATCGATTCATTACCCGCCATTTGAAACCGGTTGGAAAGCTCCTCGATTTTCTCTTTGTCATATACAACCGTTTGGGCAAGCTGCCATAAGCCGAGCGTCGGGATTTGGAATGCGATCATGCCAATGGGAAGCGGTTCCGGTAATTCCGCAACGACACCCTTCAATTCGAAATTTACATTGCGCTTCATGAGATAGGCTTCTGTTGCGATCTTTTCATGGCCGATCCTTTCACGATTTGAAATAGGCGAATGGGCGATGGAGGAATCCGTAAGCCCATAGATATTTATGCAAGTTTCAAAATCCGCGTAGTAAGCCTTCATGTTTGCGGCGCCTGGAATTGCAACCGTGAAGTGGAGACCCTGAAAGAAAGGCTTCAAATATTCTCCAATTTCCGAATACACTTGCATGGCCGATTCATAATTACCGTTCACGGAATAAAATCCTCCGGAGTAATAGGTCCATCGCTCGTCGGCAATACCATGCGTGGAGCTTTCACCCTTGAGATCCCAATTTTCTTCAAGCTGTCCTTCGTCATTCGTGTGAAACAAGACGCTATCTCGGATTTTCTCTTCAATGACAAAGGAGGCCAGCAAAAGGAATGCAATGCCCACTCGGGGCCACATTACTTTACTGGGCACACGATTCACCCCGCGCTCGATAACAAAATAAATAAACGGCACCACTGGAATGATAAACCGCGCGAACATGAAATCGCCGCCCACGCGCGCGACGAAAATTACCAGATAGACTACGGTGGCCGATAGGGCGGTAATATATGGCGAGCCGCGATGCAGGTCCTCCGTTGATTGGCCATCGTTATTCCTTTTTCGGAACAAAAGCACAATGGCGGCGATGAATGCGATTGCCGACACAAAATAAACCCGGAAGTAGAGCCAGATATAGAAAAATCCCTGACTGAAATAGTCTTCCCCAGCCGATTTTGCGTAATACGTGAGGGGCAAAATGTCGCCGTAGTAGAAATACTTCCATAGGAGATACGGCACGCCAACGATGACCGATGGCAATAATAAAATGCCGATGGATTTCGAGATAGATGAAAGAGATTGCTTCCATTTAATTCCACGAACTGCGAGCAATAGAACAGCCGTCGCGGTAAAGAGCACGCCATCGGGCCGCGTGAGCGCGACCAGCGCCAGCGCAACTCCGGAAAGCAAGAGTCTGCGCTGTTCAGAAAATTTCGAATAAAACCAGAGATAAAATGCGGCGAGAATAAGGAGCGCATAAAACGAAGTCTCTAATCCCCCGCTTGCCCAGACCGCCGCATCATAATTGAGCGCGAATAATGCCGCTGCTATCGGAAGCCATAGTGCTTTGGAATTTTTCTTATGCTCGCGACGAGAGATCGCCAGCAAGAGAACGAGAACACCCGCATAGGCCGCAATGCCAAGCCAGATACTCGCATCTACAGGATCGAATCCGATGGCTTTCGCGGCGGCTAAGAGCATCAGCCACAAAAAGTGCGTATAGCCCTCGACGCGCTCGCCGACGTTATAGACAAGCCCCTTGCCTTCGACGAAATTCTTCACATAGCGCATCGTGATGAAGGCATCGTCGCAAATCCATCGAAGCTGAATAGCGCGATAAAGGCCCGCGCCAAGAACGAGGATGCTTGCAAGGGGCAGCCACCAGTTCACTTTCTTCCGCGCAGGCTTACGCTGCGCGGAAGCTGGCTTTCGAGGATTTTTGTGAGAGGGTGGTTTCGGCATTCAGATCCCTTCCGTTCCAAACTTGGGGCGTTCCATTCTTATCCTTGAGAGTGCAAGAAGCTTCTACCTATTCGCCGGCAGCCATTCAATGGTAACGCCCTTACTCTCGACAACAGAAAATTCGGGATCACCGGTGAGGACGGGAATTCCACGTTCGACGGCCAGCGCGGCGGCAAAGCAATCGGCATACGACAGTCCGCCGCCAGCCTTGAACCGCGAGGCTTGCAGCATCTGGTCATAGGTGGGGAAGACGGTTAAAAAAGGAGCGATCTTGATTTCATCCAGCATCCAGTTTGCAAGCTTCTCTCCGTCACTTCGGAGCAGCGAATAATACACTTCTCCAATATTGATAAGGCTGATAAGGTGGAAGAAGCCTTCCTCTCTGGCTTCTTCCAGTGCCTCGCGAACGCGTTCCCAGCCAATCTGCTTTCGAAAGAGAACAATCAACGGAAAGGCATCAAACACCAAAGGGCCGGTCTTCTTTTTCACGATCTTTTTTTCGTTCTTCCATTAGAATGTCGAGCGCCTTGCTGTCAGGAGGAAGAAATCCCGTCAACGCTTCGATGGCCGCTAATTGCCGCGCCTTTCGGTCCCCCGAAGTTTCAGGGCCTTCGCCCACCTGTTTAATTACCAGTTCGGCATTCCGCTCTTCAATTTTTACCCGCGCGCCCTTCTTGAGGCCCTTTCGCTCCCGCAAATCGCGGGGTATATCGAAATGGCCCTGATCGTCGATAATTGTCGTTTCGAATTCCCGGAACATCATAGGATTCTAACGGGCGCATCCTTCCAAGAGTTCGTTCCTTACGACGGCCTTTTGCCACTACCAAATTGCATAGCGCAAGGTAAGCCCGCCGTATAGCGCGCTCGCCCACCAATTCTCCGTGGGATCGACTTTCGTTAGGGGCAGCTCGTAGCCTGCGAAGGGAGTGAGCACCCAGGAATCGGTGAATGGCAGATCATAAGTAAGTTCCGGACGAAGGGCAAGACGGAGGGCATTGGCCGTGGAAATCGCTGATGCATTTGTTATTGCCTGGTCTTCATCCGAAACAGATTTCAAAAAATCAGCTTCCCACTTCACGCCGATACTCAAGCATAATTGAATGCCGAGGCCGTTTGGGATGCTATCCGAACAGAAATTATATCTATAGCCCAGGTTTACGTAAATATAGGAAAGCGTTGTCCAAAGTTTGACCCCGGTGATCATAATCGTGGTGTCGGTGTATGTTATCGGACCGGACCCCGATGATGCCATTGAAAAGGTTGCGGGCTTCGCATCAAAGCCTGCCTCAAAAATGAGGAAGTGGTGCATCGTTTTGGAAAGCGGGTCTTCATCGCTGATTCCCACAAAATATCCGCGGCCCGTACCATTTTGAACGAGAAAATTCGATTGGGGCTGATGGGGAACCTGGAACGGTGACTCATCGATAACAGGAAATGCATCGGTTCGATACATCACGAAATTGTAGCCTGCCATGGGGCCGATCAGGAATGTTACATGGTGTTGCGCGTGAGCCGTTGTGGTAACCAAAAGTGCCGAGACAACAGAAATTCCAAGCGAGGCCGCAAGCGATCGAAGGGTACTTCTCATATAGATAAAACGCTCAAAGTCGGGCGGGTTACAATTCTATTTCGTAAATCTTTCGAAACCGCTTGACTTTTGCTTTTGGGTTCCTTATATTGCAGGTGAAATGACGAGCACCTATTGTCAATTAGAATGAAGATTGATTTTAAATCGAAAAGAAATTTAGAATTAGGCGATTTCAAGGAAATTATGCCTTATTCATTAAATGAAAATTAAAAAAAATAAAGCAGCACTTTCAATTAGAACTTAAAAGCGGACATCGAAACCGGAGTTACGGTCACTTCAGGTTATGATACACCGCCTGCACATCATCGTCCTCTTCGAGTTTGTCGATGAGTTCGAGAACGGGTTCTTCGTCCACTTCGGATAGTTCTTTGAATACCGTAGGCAGCCGCTGGATTTCGGCGCTCGTCACCGCGATATTCCGTTCTTCGAGGGCTTTTTGCATTCCGACGAAATCGGGGAAGGAGGTCATGACGGTGACTTCGCCTTCTTCCGCCGTCAACTCTTCGGCGCCAAAGTCGATGAGTTCGAGTTCGAGCGTATCGAGATCGAGGCCTTCGGCGGGGAATTTGAAGACGCCTTTTCGCTCGAAGAGGAAATCGAGCGCTCCGGTGGTGGCGAGCGTGCCGCCCGCGCGGGTAAGGATGCTGCGGATATTCGCGACGGTGCGCGTGGGGTTATCGGTCGCGCATTCGACGACGATGGGCACACCGCTCGGGCCATAGCCTTCATACACGATTTCCTGAAAAGCCTCCTGGTCTTTGGAGGAGGCGCGTTTGATCGCACCCTCGATGCGGTCTTTCGGCATGTTCACGCCCTTGGCATTGGTGATGGCCATGCGCAGGCGGGAGTTCGCCGCGGGATCCGGACCGCCTAAGCGGACGGCGATGGCGATCTCGCGCCCAATTTTGGTGAACGCCTTGGACATTTTGTCCCAGCGTTTAAATTTGCGTGCTTTGCGGAATTCGAATGCTCGACCCATTTTTTAATTACGAATTAGGAATTATGAATTACGAATTTGGAAAATCGTATTACGTTTTACCGTCATTGCGAGCAGAACGAATCGACCGAAGGGAGATTCGTTCGACGAAGCAATCCCTGCTTCGAAGCAACGGATTGCTTCGTCGCGTTCGGCTCCCTTCGGTCGCCGAACGCTCCTCGCAATGACATGCTTAACGTTGAGAACTGTCAATTAACATAATTCTTCATTCCTAATTCCTAATTTTTATTCGAGCCGCAAAAAGTTTCGTATATTTGCAATGAGGAATCTGTGTTCATCATTCATTTTTATTAGAAAAACCACCATGCAACTTTCAAACGCCAAGGAAATCGTACTTAATCAAAATGCCGAATGGACCCGTGTTATGAGCGATGAGTCGGAGCGGCAAAGCCTGCTGCGCTATGGCATGACGCTTATCCTCATCGCGTACGCGCTGCGCTTCCTGCTGAGCTTGCTCTTTGCGAGTGTTATGAGCGCCTTCGTGCCTTATGGCACGCTGTATATGGTCACGAGCGTGGTGATCGAATTTGCGCTGGCTATTGCCGCGCTATATTTCGTTCCACAGATCTTAGCCGCACTGGCGCCCAGCTTTGGCGGCAAGAACGATTCGCTGAACGCGCTAAAGCTCTATGTGTTCGCGGCTACTCCGGCCTGGCTGGGAATGGCGTTGAGCGTTATCCCTGTCCTCGGATGGCTCGCGGCTATTGCGGGCGGAGTGTATTCGATTTATCTCTTCTGGCAGCATATTTCGGATGCGATGAGCATTCCGGCGGAGAAGAAGGTCGGCTACGCGATTCTGGCGGTCGTTATTATCGTGGTGATCGAGATGGTGATCGGGGCGATCGGAGGAGCGATTGCCATGGCGATCGCGCCGTATTCGTTCTATCACGTCGGTCCGTTCTACCACTGACGTTAGACGACGTGGCTTGACGCGAGTTCACATTCGAGCGCCCCACGCTCGATCTGAATCGTCGTGTGCTCGATGCTGAAGCGGTCGTGCATGGCCGTGCAAATAGTGGCGATAAGCGCATCGTGCGCGACCTCTTCGCGCACAATGACGTGAGCGGTCATTGCGATTTGCGTAGTGCTCATACCCCAGACATGGAGGTCGTGGACATCGGTAACAGCTTCGAGTCCGCGCAAATAGGATTCGATAGCGCTGGGATCGATTCCTTCCGGCACCGCATCGGCCGCGAGGTTGAACGAATCGCGCAGCAACGACCAGGTTCCGGCCACGATGACAATTGCAATAACGATACTCATCATTGGATCGACCCAAATAGCGCCAGTCCAAAGAATGATAAGGCCCGCGATGACGACGCCGGCCGAGACCGCTGCATCGCCCGCCATGTGGAGGAACGCAGCTTTGACATTGAGATCGCCTTTTCGGCCGCGAACGAATAACCATGCGGAGGCGGCATTGAGCACGATACCAATTCCGGCAATCCAGGCTACCGTCCGGCCATCGACGGGCGCGGGATGACGAAGGCGGTCGAAGGCAGCAAATAAGATGGCTCCGGTCGCAACGAGGAGGATCATCGCATTCAAAAGCGCGGCGAGGATGGTGGTACGCCGGAATCCGTAAGTTCGGGTTTTGGTTGGAGGCCGTGCGGCGAGGATATTCGCGCCGAGTGCGAAGAGCAGGCTGAGTACATCCGTCAGGTTATGGCCTGCATCCGCGACGAGTGCGACGGAATGGCTCAAAATTCCATACACGGCCTGTAACGCAACGATGAGGACGTTCAGCCCAATCGCAATCTTGAAGCTTGCATTCGTCCGAGTGGCCGGTGGAGCATAATCATGCGGCATGGCGATGGAAACAGCGTTGAGCGGAGTTTTATCTTAGACCGGAACATTCGGTACAACTTTCTTGTGAAGCTTTTTTCCTCCTGTCGAATGTTGAGCATCCTCATTAAGCACTTAGCACTTTCTCATATTTTGTCACTACTCATCGTCGGTTCGCTCGCATTAGATATTATAGAAACGCCGTTCGCCACGCGGGAACTCGCCCTCGGCGGCAGCGCCACGTTTATTTCGCTCGCCGCGAGTTATTTCAGCCCGGAGCGGCTGGGCATTGTCGGCGTCGTTGGCGATGATTTCCCCAAGCGCGCGTGGGAGCTTTTTCGCACCCATGCGATCGATACTTCCGGCATCGAGATCGTCCCCGGCGGCAAGACGTTTTCCTGGCATGGCCGCTATCATTACGACATGAATACGCGGGACACGATCGAAACGAATCTGAATGTCTTCGCCACATTCAAGCCGCACGTGCCCAAGCATTTCAAATCGCCCGATTTTCTCGTGCTCGGCAACATTCAGCCCGACCTTCAGCGCGAAGTGATCGAGCACCTCGACCGGCGCCCACGGATGGTCCTGCTCGACACCATGAACTTCTGGATCACCGGCAATCTGGAAAGCCTGAAGCGGACGCTCAAGCTTTCGAATGCGCTCGTGATAAACGATAGTGAGGCCCGTTTACTCATCGAGCATCCGAGCCTGATTGTGGCCGGGCGAAAATTGCAGGAGATGCTTGCGGATGATCGCTCATCCTCGGAGGAATCTCCTCGCATCGTTATTATCAAAAAAGGCGAACACGGTGCGCTGCTATTTTATGACGAGCATATTTTTTCGGCGCCAGCCTATCCGCTCGAAGAGATTTTCGACCCCACCGGCGCGGGCGATACCTTCATGGGTGGGTTCATCGGTTACCTTGCCAAGCGAGGTTCGACCAGCTATGAGGACGCTAAGCGCGCCGTGATCTATGGCACGGTGCTGGCGAGTTTTTGCTGTGCAAAGTTTTCGACCGAAGGAATCGAGGATCTTTCGATGGAGCAAATCGTCGAACGGTTTCAAGCGCTCCGAACTCTTTCGTCCTTCGATCTGGAAGAAATGGAAATATAAATGTCATTGCGAGGAAGTTTTGACGACCGAAGGGAGTCAAAGGTGACGAAGCAATCTTTCCGTCCAGAGCGGAGATTGCTTCGTCGAACGAATCTCCCTTCGGTCGATTCGTTCTCCTCGCAATGACAGGATCATAGATATGATTAAGAATGAATCCTGGCCCGCGCTGCCGTATGAGGAATGGCTCGACACCTACGAGACACTCCATCTCTACACGCAAATTCCCGGCAAAATAAAGCTCGCACTCTCGCCATTCCTGAACGAATGGTGGCATGTTGCTTATGGGGTTTGGGCGCGAGGGATAACGACCGGCCCCATTCCGTTCGAGCATCGGATATTCGAGATTCGATTCGATTTCATTTCGCATATCGTTGAACTCTCGGACAGTGTCGGGAACATAAAGACGATCGAATTGAAATCACGTCCGGTTGCGGAATTTTATCGTCTTATACTATCCGCGCTCAATGAAATGGGGATCGAAGTAACGATCACTTCCGCGCCGCAAGAGATGGAGAGCACGATTCCGATCGCGTCCGATACGACCCACCGGTCCTATAACCGCGAAGCAGTCCATCGGTTTTGGACTGTGCTTTCGCAAGTTGCCGGAGTTTTCGAACAGTTTCGTTCCGGCTTCGCGGGCAAGAGCAGCCCCGTTCAATTTTGGTGGGGTTCGTTCGATCTTGCAGTTTCCCGATATTGCGGGCGACCGTGCAATGCCGGCCCTCATGCCAATAGGCTTGCCCGCATCGGTGGCGACGAAGAGCATTTCGCCGCCGGTTTTTGGCCCGGAGATGGAAGATTGAAACAGCCGGCGTTTTATGCCTACCGCTATCCCGCATTGCCGGAACTGCAGAAAGCTCCGATCCAGCCTCGGGAAGCCGATTGGAATGCCGATCTCGGCGAATGTATCCTGCACTACGATGACGTGCGCAGGTCGCCATCGCCGGAGCAAGCCATCTTAGAATTCCTTACGAGCACGTATGAGTCTGTGGCAAATCTGAGCCATTGGGACCGCGCGTTTTTGGAGAGGAAAATTCAATAAGTACAAAATTCTCCACGTCATTGCGAGGAGCGTTCGGCGACCGAAGGGAGCCGAACGCGACGAAGCAATCTCAGTGTCGAATGCGGGGAGATTGCTTCGTCGAAGAAAGCTTCCTCCGGTCGCTTTCTTCTCCTCGCAATGACGCTTTAATAGACGTATTTAGGATTACTCCATGAACAGATCATCGGGATAACAAAACATCCAATCTTCGCCAGGCTGGAAGGATTTTATGATTGGGTGACCCGTAGCGTGATAGTGTTTCGTGGCATGCTTGTTTTTCGAATTGTCGCAACAGCCGACGTGGCCGCAGGTCATGCAGAGCCTCAGGTGAACCCAGGTATCCCCCATTTTCAGGCATTCCTCGCAGCCGTTCGGCGTGCGGGGTTTTACATTTTTGATTTGATCGAGATGCGTGCAGGTTGCGTTTGGCATGGCGTGTAGATGGAATGATGGACGTTGTAACAACGAATCCCGAAAAAATAATTTTCTTCATGCGGAACTCACTCGGAAAGTTAACGTTAAAGCACTTTGTAATTCAAAGTGCTTTAACAAACAATCAACCATTATGGCACCTACAACTGCTTCATCTACTCCCTCCCGGCCGGAGGAAGAACTTCAATTCATTCGAAAAATCCTCGACGAAAGCCGTGCCCGCTTCGCACAAAGTGGCGAGCCTTACATCGTTTGGGGACTAATCATTGCTATCGGAATGGGGGTTACCTATCTTTCCCTCATTCTGCAGCGCGACCTTTACACTGCCTACGTCTGGTTCGCGCTGATTCTTTTTGGATGGGGATCGATGATCTACTTTTACCGAAAGCGCCGGAAGGAAGAAGCGGGCTCAAAGTCCATCATCGACAAAATTGACACCGCCGTCTGGACCGCGTGCGGCGGCTCTATCGGCCTGCTCGTGATTATGTTCATGCTTAGCGATGCCATTAACGGTTACGATCCAAACTTACCAAACTTAGCTGCGATAAATCCCCTTTTCATTTGCTTTTTAAGCGCGATGATCATCGGAATCGCGTTCTTTATCAGCGGGACCGTAAACCAGATACCATGGCTGCGAAATACGGCGTTCGCCTGGTGGGCCTCAAGTGTCACAATGATGGTCTTTTCTTCTTCCATTCATGTCATAGGACTATACGCGCTCATGCTGATCCTCTTCCAGGTCGTTCCAGGCATTATTTTGCAACGGCGGTACCGGAGAATTGTGGCCGCTTCCTCAACGGAGGCGTAACCGTGGCCGAGCAATTCGATTATCAGCAGCTCGATGAGCTGATCCACTCGCGCATCCGGCTGGCGATCATGGCCGTGCTCGTCTCGGTCGATTCGGCGGAGTTTACCTTCCTTCGCGAGAAGACGGGCGCGACGGATGGGAATCTCAGCGTCCATCTCGGCAAGCTGGAAGAAGCGGGCTACCTCGCCGTGACGAAGCAATTCATCAAAAAAAAGCCTGTGACGAGCTATAAGCTTACTCGCAAAGGCCAGAAAGCCTTCGAGGAATACATCGACCGGCTTGACGCGATGGTGCGGAGGAAATAAATTTTAAATTTGCACCAGCTGCATCACTTTCGGAGCATTCAATGTGCCGACCAAAGCAAAGCCCCGTTTATCGACGGCGAGCACCGGTTCGCGGAGTTCGCTATAATCGAAACGCATCCCGCGCGGAATGCGATAACGGTTCAGGTGCATAGCCACCATTCGCATCAGGAATCCCGGACTTCCTTCGGCAAGCCGGCGAACGGCTTTGAGCAATTCATTTGCCGATTCTCCGTTCCATCCAGCGATGGTGCGATATAGGTGAAGCGATTCTCGAAGCGTTTTCTTTGTGGGTGCGTTTTTCATTCTAAAAATAAGATTCGTAAAAAAATGAGGTGTATTCTTCTTCGCTCATTGCTTACACCTCGCTCAAATACAGGGCCGCCTTAAGAATGTATAGTGAAAGAGTCTTTGCATTACAGGGAGTTCAGGACTCGTTCTTTGCGTTTAAGCAGCAAAGGTCACAAACTAAAGTTTGTGCTACACATCATTCATTACTTACCCTGTGGACTTATTTCAGAAATGTTACGACTTCACGCGCGCCGATGAAGTCAAAGAAGCCGGTTATTACCCCTATTTTCGGGCAATAGAGGAAAACGAAGGCCCGGTCGTGCAAATCGAAGGCCGAAAGATGATTATGGCCGGCTCGAATAATTATCTCGGGCTGACGGCCGATCCGCGCGTGAAAGAGGCTGCCATAAAGGCTATCGAGCGCTATGGCACCGGTTGCTCCGGCTCGCGCTATCTCACCGGCACTGTGCGCCTCCACGAAGAACTCGAGCACGAAATGGCCGATTACTTCCGCAAGGAAGCGTGCCTTCTTTTCTCGACAGGCTATCAGACAGCGCAGGGTGTTATCCCGACACTTTGCGGGCGCGGTGAATATGTGATCAGCGACAAGGATAACCATGCCTGCATCGTCGCCGGAAATCTGATGTCGAAAGGGATGTATGGCGAGGTCGTTCGGTACAATCATAACGACATGAACGATCTCGAACGGCGTATTTCGAAATTGCCTGCGGACGCGCCGAAGTTCATCGTCAGCGATGGCGTTTTTTCGACTTCGGGGGAGATCGTCGATTTGCCACGCATGGTGGAGATCGCGGGAATGTATAATGCGCGCATTATGGTCGATGATGCGCATGCTGTTGGCGTAATCGGCGAGGGCGGACGCGGTACGGCAAGCTATTTCAATCTCGTAAAAGAGACCGACCTGACGATGGGAACGTTCTCGAAGACATTCGCCAGTTTGGGCGGATTCGTTGTTGGCGAGGAGCGCGTCATCAATTATATCAAACATCAGGCGCAGGCGCTGATTTTTTCAGCCAGTCCTACGCCGGCTTCCGTTGCGGCGGCGCTCATGTCGCTGAAAATTCTTCGCGAGGAGCCGGAGCGCATGAAGCATCTCATCGACAATGCCGATTACATGCGCCGCGAATTCAAAGCCATGGGATTTAAAGTTATCGAATCGAAGACCGGTATCGTTCCCGTTATTATCGGCGATGATATAAAAACATTGGTCTTCTGGCGCAAACTTTTCGATGCCGGTGTATTCGTGAATGCCTTCGTCGTGCCCGGAGTCATGCAAGGTATGCAAATGATGCGCACCAGCTTCATGGCCACGCACGAAAAACACCATCTGGACAAAATCCTTGAACTCTTCAAAGAGATCGGCGAAGAGTTAGGAGTTTTAGACGAGGAGGAGGCACCCTCGGAAGTTACCATTCCCGCGTCCATCCCATCCACACCGTCCACTACACCCGCCATCAAGATTCGCAAAGTGGAGAATCGAAAAGACAAGCTCCGCTTCATCCGCTTGCCGTGGGAGCTTTATGGGAATGAAAAGAATTGGGTTCCACCGCTCGAAATGGATAGAATGCGGCTCATTGACGAAGCGAAAAATCCGTTTTACAAACACGCCACGAGCCAGCTATTCCTCGCAGAGGACGCGCAGGGAAAAATCGTCGGACGCATCGCCGCGATTATCAATCGCAGCCATAATGAGCTATATGGCGATAAAGTTGGTTTCATTGGCTTTTTCGATAGCGTGAATGACGAGCACGTTGCGGATGCGCTCTTCACGGCCGCGGAAGATTTTCTTCGCTCGCACGGAATGCACCAGGTTCGCGGACCGATTAGTCCATCTATTAATGATGAAGTCGGCTTGCTGGTGGAAGGCTTCGAATACCCACCGGCCGTCATGATGCCCTATCATCCAAGCTATTATAAAAAGCTGTGGGAGCAAGCGGATTATAAAAAAGTGCAGGACTTGCTCGCGTGGCGCATCACCGAGACGAAATCGCTTTCGCCAAAAATCGAGCGGGTCACGAACATCCTGCGCGAGCGATCGAAAATAAAAATTCGTCCGCTCGATATGAAAAAATACGACGAGGAAGTGAATCTTATTCGCGATCTTTATTCGCGCGGCTGGGAAGAGAACTGGGGTGCCGTGCCGCTCGATGCCGATGAAATCACGATGCTTGCGACGGAACTTAAACAAATTATCGATCCCGATTTTGTACTCTTCGCCGAAGCGCCGGACGCGAACGGAACGATGCGCACGATTGGATTTTCGCTTTGCATTCCCGACATCAATCAGGCCTTTCTTGCCGGCAAACCGATACCGAAAGGTGCAATGAATTTGCCGACGGCGATTTCCAATCTGATGACGAAGAAAAAATCAATCGACACTCTGCGCATCGTTTTGCTCGGTGTTATGCCCGAATATCGCGGCCGCGCGGTCGATGCGCTGCTCTATCGCGTGATCATGGAACGCGCAAAACAGAAGGGCATCAAGTATGGCGAGGCCTCCTGGGTGCTCGAAGATAACGCGATGATGACCCGTGCGGCGCAGGTGATGAATGGCGAAGCGTATAAGCGCTATCGCGTTTATGAAAAGCCGCTGTATCAGGGGGAAGAACGAATTAATGCAGTGTAACGCGTCTCGACAGGATGAATGATAGCCCCTCCACACACGCTCGCCGCGATAGGATTGTGCTCTCGATAGGCGCCGGGGTGTTGCTTCTCCTCCTGGTGCAAACGATAGAAAAGGCCTATCGCCCGCAAGGCTATGACTTCACAAGCTACCTGTTAGCAACAAAAGCATTTTGGCATGGTGAGAATCCATATCTCACGCTTACGAGCTTCCCCTTTATTTATCCGTTGGTGGTATGTGTGTTGCTGTATCCGATTGCGATGCTTCCATACGCTGCCAGCATCGTGCTCTGGTTTGCGCTTAGCGTTGCCGCCTTGGCCTATACCTTCTATCTTCTTTTAGGGAAACAGCCCCTCGTCCTACTCAATGGTGTCCTTTCCTCGTTGCTTCTTATCGGTGTATTGCAAAATAATTTGCTGAATGGTCAGATCAATCTTATCGTCCTTGCGCTTACGGCGGGATTCTTTGCCGGGCTTCGGAGGGGCGCCACCACCCGCGCAACGATGTTGCTTACGCTCGCGATCGCGATCAAACTCACGCCTGCTATTTTTATTGTTTATCTGCTTGTACGGCGAGCATGGGGCGCCCTGGCTCTCACACTCGTCTTCCTTGCCGCGCTGTTCGCCGTTCCCATTCTTGTAAGTGGCGGGATCGCCTGGAATTGGTACGCTTGGTACGCCACGCATTTCCTTTTTTCACAAACATCCAATCCGGGGTTCGACGCGCATTGGTTTTCGCTTACGGCGTGGGCCGCTTCCATCGCATCCACGCCGGAGGCTCGGCTCATAGGCATGGCGGTTATTGTTGCTCTTGTGGTAACGGTCGTCGTGTGGTTTCAAATGCGATTTCGGGACGTGAAATCCCAGCCCGTAAGCCCCGCCGTCTTCGCTCTCTATTTATTAGCTTCGCTGCTTCTTTCTCCCATCAGTGAGCCGCACCACCTTGCGTTTGCCATTCCAGCGGTTTCGCTACTAATAGGGAAGCTGAATCTCGCGGATGGCAATTCTCTTTCCGCAACATGGAACGTTATCAAGCGCAACAGCCATCTCCGCATGCGATGGGCCAGTCTGATTACTGCCGCGTTGCTGATTCTTTTCGCCCGGAGTGTACCAGGCGGTTCGTTATGCGCCGTTATGGTCTTATTGTTTTCCGTTGGCTTCTCGGATGAAAGGCGCCTATCCGATCGGGAATCTCTTCCGGTAACGTAAACTTTCTCTCGCGTGTTTGGCTTCTTATGAATACCGGAGAAGCCTCGCTAATCCCTTTTCCGGCGGATATATGAGCCCTGGCGAAAAACTTACGGTTACTATTATCGACGACGATCCCGCGATGTGCGAGATGGTCCGCGATACCATTGAAAAGACCTTTCCCGGATCGAACGTCACGATTTTCAACACCGGCGAAGACGCCCTTGCCGCCTTAGGCGATGAGCCGGACGTGACCGTCCTCGATTATCAACTCGATACCGTGAAGGCGGACGCGATGAACGGCCTGCAGGTCCTTTCGAAACTGAAGACCCGTTTCCCGAATTTGCCCATCGTCTTCCTAACCGGCCAGGACCGCATCGAGGTCGCCTCGAACACCATCAAATATGGCGCTTATGATTACATCGTAAAAAATGAGACGGCCTTCCATAAGTTAGAGCTTGCGCTGACACAAATTGCCAAGCTGCGAACGCTCAAGAAATCGAACGGCTTTCAAAAAGCGATGAATCTCGTTTTCTGGGTACTCGTCCTGGCGCTCTTCGGATATATTGTTTATTTGCGCCTGCATTAAAATTTTTGAACGCCATCGTTGTGAAAGCATTCGCCATGAAGTTGCATCCGTTTTATGTGCTCCTGCCGCTTCTTGCAGTTCTTCCCGCTCGTCTCTTTGCGCAAACCGGCCAACATTATTTCGATAGTCTTCACTCGGCCTACGCTTACGCAACTCAGGATACGGACCGTAGCGACATCCTGCTGGAGCTCGCGACCGCGCTCGAAAACGAGGACACCGCGACGGCGATGAGTTATGCAACCCAGTCCCTGGAGTATGCCGAAAAGGCACGCGATCCTCATCGAATTGCGCGCTTCGAATTGTTCCAAGCTCACTTGTATTCCAATGCCGGAGAGTATGACAACGCTCGCGCCACGCTCCAGGAGGCCGTAAGTAGCGCGGAGCGCATCGGGGATTCCGACTTACTCGCGCAAGCCTACAGCTTATTGGGATGGAACGATCTGGAAATTGCCAGCTACGATGAAGCATTCGATTATTTCCTTGCTGGCCTTAACATTGTCCAGGCGCGGCACGATTCTACCGGCATCGGGGACGCCTTTAATAATCTGGGCTGCCTCTATCTCGACCAAATGGAGCCGGAGACGGCCCTCAAGTATTTGCGGCTTGCCTTAACTTCGGAACCCAAAGCGCACAATGCGATGGCCATTGCCGCGATCTATAATAACATTGGCCGCAGTTTCAACAGCGGCTCCATGCGCATGCTTCCCTTCGAGGCGCGGCTCGATAGTTCGCTGCATTATTTCCGCCAGAGTGAAGAACTCTACCGCAAATTGGGCGAACACGACCAGCGCGCTCGCGTGCTCGGCAATATCGGAAGCGTATTTGAAAAGAAGGGAGTAGCCGATAGCACTCTTTATTACGATCGCAAGTCGATCGAAATGAACCTGGCCGTGGGACCCAATACCATTTACACGGCGAGCGCGTATTTGCAGCTTGGAAATGTCTTTCTTCAACTGCACCGCACCGACAGCGCCCTCTATTACCTGAACCTTACGCGCGCCATCGACGAGCATATTGGCGCCCGTCGCGGACTCGTCGATGGCTATCTAAGCCTTGCAAAAGCCTATGCCGCAACCGGCGATTACCCATCCGCGTATGACTTCCTGACGAAGAGCAACGCACTCCACGATTCGATTTACAATGTCGATAAGAGCCGCATCCTCGCCGATATGGAAGCAAAATATCAGGCGAGCAAAAGCGAGCGGCAAATTGCCCTGCAGGATCGGGAACTCGAGCACGATCGGTTTATCAACTATTCGATCATTGGGGTCGCCCTGGTGCTGTGCCTCGTAGCCGGACTTTTTTATCGCAACGAACGCAAACTGCGTCGCATCAACACGGAATTAGCGGCGGCGAAAGAACGCGCGGAGGCCAGCGAGCGGCTCGAACACCAGTTCCTGGCAAACATGAGCCACGAAATTCGAACGCCCATGAATGCCGTGCTCGGCATGACCACGCTCCTGCTCGATTCCTCGCTCTCCACGAAGCAGCGGGACTATCTCGAAGCCATCGAATCCTCGGCGGATAATTTGCTCGTCATCATCAACGATATTCTCGATCTCTCGAAATTACAGGCCGGTAAGATGGAGTTGGAGAACATTCCTTTCCGGCTCCGGGATGTTACTGGCCATGCGATGGAAATCATGCGCCTCAAGGCGGAAGCCCGCGGCATTACGCTCACGCAGGAGATTGCCGAGTCCGCACCGCACATCGTCGTGGGCGATCCCGCCCGCCTCTCGCAAGTATTGATGAACCTCCTCAGCAATTCAGTGAAATTTACGGAGCGCGGCTCCGTAAAAATCCTGATCAGTGCGGTTACCGCCGGTGAGCGTCAGATGAAAGTTCGAATTGCCGTCCGCGATACGGGTATTGGTATCCCTCGCGAGAAGTTGAACTCGATTTTCGATTCCTTCTCACAGGCCGACGCGGAAACCTCGCGTAAATATGGCGGCACCGGATTGGGCCTCACGATCTCCCGCACGCTCATCGAACTTCAGGGCGGCCATATCGGCGTCGAAAGCGAGCCGGGCAAAGGATCGGAATTCTCCTTCACCATCCCGTATGAAGTTGCAAGCGAAGATGTGCTCATCGAACCCGAAGCCACGGCTTCGATCGACGCCGCATCGCTGCGGGGAATGCGCGTGATGCTTGTCGAGGATAACGAATACAACCAGATCGTCCTTACCGACACGCTCCGCAACATGATCCCGGAGGTTTCGGTGGAACTCGCTTCGAACGGCCTCGAAGCTATTACGCTGCTGCAAAATTTCGCGTTCGACCTCGTGCTCATGGACGTGCAAATGCCGGAGATGGACGGCATCGAGGCGACAAAGCACATTCGCGCGCATCTTCCACGCGGCAAGCGGGACGTGCCCATCATCGCGCTCACCGCAAGCGTGATTAAATCGGAAATCGACCGATGCTTCGCCGCCGGCATGAACGATTATATTCCAAAGCCGTTCAAGCAGGACGAACTTTTTCGCGTGATTGCGAAATACTATCGAGGGAAGGTGAATTCTGTAATTCCGTCCTATAGGACCAATGGGTCGGATGGGATCGATAAGGATTCAATGGATTTTACAAATCAGAGTAATAGGTCCATGTCAATTGGCACGCCGGTCACCGATCTCAACGCGCTTCGCCAGATCACGGGCGGCAACGAAGAGCAGCTAAAAAAATATATTCGCATGTTCCTGGATGGCGTGCCCGGCCAATTGGAATCGGTCGCGGCGGCACTCGAGCAACACGATCTCGATAACGCCCGCCGCCGAGTCCATGCCATGAAGCCGCACCTGAAATTCATGGGGATGACGACCGCCGCCGGCTTTGCCGAGTCCCTCGAACAGTTGTGCGCCGAACCCAAAAACGCTGTGCAAGCCAATGAGAAATTCGCGCTCGTCCGTGCGCAGTGCGAGCAGGCGATCGTGGAATTGAAAGAGAAATTGTAACGAAACGTAGGGACGTGCCTAACGGCGTTATCATAGTGATTTTCTCCTACTACAACTGGCTCAACACCTTAGGCAACGTCTCGCTCGCATCGAGTTTCAACTTTTTCCGCAAATTCAAGCGGTGAAATTCCACCGCGCGCTCGGTAATGCAAAAGAGCCGCGCAATGTCAGAGGATTTCAGGTCCATCCGCACCATCGCGGCGATGCGTTCCTCCATTTGCGTTAAGTCCGGAAACTTCGCGGAGAGTTTTTCTTTGAACTCCGGATGCACCTCGTTAAATTGCCCCTCGAATTTTGGCCAGTCAATTTGCTGGCACGGCAGCGCCTTCAACTTCTCCTTGATCCGCTTCATCGCGGCGATCGGTTCCTCGATCTCTCGGAATATCTGGCTCAAGTCGAGCCGGAAATGATCGAGCAAGTCGGTCTGAGCCGCAAGATGAATGGCGCTGTTCGCAAGATCGTGTTCCATGTGTTCGATGTGTAATTTTTGTACTTCTACTCCATGTTCTATTTCTGAAATGGCCACGCGCATATTGAAAATATCCACGCGCTTTTTCAATTCTTCGGTGTGAATTTCTTTTTCGAGCGCGTTATGCTTCGTGATATGCCCGTAGGCTTTAGCCATATCACCCATCGTCGCATACACGCGAGATATTTCCTCGTGCGCGTTCGATGAGATGTACTTCTCGCCGGTCTCGTCGGCTAAACTCAGCGCCTCCTGAAATCGAAGCAGCGCTTCGTCGGGTTTTGCTTGCTCCATCAATACGTCACCGATATTGTACAGAGTCATCGCCACGCCTTCCTTCGATTCCAGCACGTCGCGCCGATAATGGAGCAACTCGAGGAATCCCTGATACGCGGTCTCGAGATTGCCCATTTTCTGTTGGGTCTTGGCGATGCCCGCCATCCAAAATCCAACCGGCCTGCGAGCGCCGATCTGCTGACTGAGCACGAGCGCGCGCGGGAGGTACTCCATGGCGCGGACATAGTCACCGCTGGCCATATTTACCCGTCCGATGTTGCCGAAACTAATGGCAACAAGTTCCTTATCTCCGATTTCTTCGCCAATGGAAAGGGAACGGGAATAATATTCCAGGGCACGCGTATGGTCTTCCAGCAAATCGTAGTCAACCCCGATATTGAGGAGACTTGTCCCGATACCTTTTTTATCGCCGATTTCTTCTTTGAGTGCAAGCGAACGAGTTAGAAAATCCAGCGAGCGTGAATAGTCACCCAATGCTTTAAAAATTATTCCCATTCCGCCAAGCGTGGCCGCTATACCTCGCTTGTTGCCGGTCCCTTCATAGCGTGCAAGTGCATCGCGATAGTACTCCAATGCACGAGAGTGATTAGCAAGCAAAGTATAAACGCTCCCGATCTTGCCAAGTGTTGCAGCGAGGATTTGTTTATCACCAATTTCCCTGGCAATGACGAGTGCTCGGTTATAGTGCTCCAATGCGAGCTTGGAGTCCGCGCGACTGCAATGTGCATACCCGATGGTATTCAGACCCACCGCCTCCTGCCTTTTGTCTCCGGCTTGCTGCGCCAGAGCGATGGCGCCCTCGGCGGTGTGAATCGCAGCGCCGAAATCACCGAGATTCACATGCAAGTCGGCAATGCCGTTCATCGCTCTGGACTGCAATTCACGGTTCGATGCGGCCTCGGCGATAGCGGCGGCGCTCTGGAACTGCGCGAGCGCATCGTCATATCGAACCACGCTCTCGAAGCATTCGCCGAGGATGCAGCGGGCGCGCACCTCATCGTGCTTTGACAGCAAACCGTTTCCACCCTCAAGCACCTCGTCGGCAAGTTGTTGCGCCTGCTCGTATTCGCTCTTTTCAAAATGATCCTCCGCTTGGTCGAGCAACGACCGCTGGGGCGGGTGCCCGTCCGTCGGAGGGAGAGTGGTCTTCCTTTTTGTCATGCAACCTCGAACAGGTGATGGCTCATCCTTAGTGCGGCTCGTTTAAGCGATTGGCGTCACCACGACTTTGCGATGGCGCCAATTCTGTTTGAGGTGCATCTTTCGAACTATCGCGCGAGGACGAGCCTCGCCGAAGCTGATTCGCCGCTCGTATTCGTGATGCGGACGAAGTAGCTGCCGCTCGCGAGATGCTCGATCGGCAGAGTTACATCGTGCGCGCCTTGCGAAAGCAGTCCGAGCGGAATGGAAAGCACCTCGTGTCCGGTGACATCGAAGACGGTTAATTGTCCCTCAGAGGCATTCATCATCGAGATGTGCGCTGTGGCTATGTGGTTTGCGGGATTCGGAGAAATGGAGAGCGAGAATTCATTTCCCTGCGCACCCGTCACTACGTCCGCGGAACTAACTCCCGCGCCCGTGAGCGCAATGTTAACCAGTGTATTATCGCCAAGCGTAACGCGTACCGATCCGCTGGCAGCGCCAGCGATGGTGGGCGCGAACGTTAGATCGAGAGAGGCGGAATCACCTGCCGCAATCAATAACGGTGTTGCAAATGTCCCATGACTAAACGCGCTTCCAGTCATCGTAAGCGAGTTAATCGTCACGCTTACCGGACTCGTATTTTTTAGCGTTGCACGAATGACAGAATCATGACCGACCATCACATTTCCAAAGTCGATGGAAGACGCGACAGCGAGCGTCCCCCTTACGCCGACGCCCGAAAGATTGATCGTCCGCACAGGCGTGCCGGCATCGTCGGTCATGAGCGTCAGCGTACCCGCGAAATTTCCGACAGCATCCGGGTGGAAGCTTACGATCACGAGTGCCGTTCCGCCCGCGCTTATTTGCGCAGCCGGGGAATTGACGACAGCGAAGGTTCCCACCAGTGGCGAGAGCGTGTAGGAGTTAATCGCTACACTCGCGGTCCCTGTATTACTTAGTTTAATCGTATCCCGAACGATGCTCGCAACCGGCACCATTCCGAAATCGACATTTACCGGATCGATCGAAAGCGCGCTTTCGATGCCCGTGCCCGTCAGGAATATCGTATCCGAGGGATTCGATGCGTCATCTCCCGCAATCACAAGCATTCCACTGAAGGAACCCGTTGCAGTCGGCGCGAAATTGACGGCCACATACCCCGTCGTATTCCCAGCCACAATAGTTGGCCACGTCCCAATACTGAACGGGGTCGGAGCCGCCGAGGCACTCGAAAGAGTCAGGTCCCACGCGCCGGTATTCGCAACAGCAAAATCTTGCGTGTTGCTCGAATTTACTTTGACCTGCCCGAGATCGACCGTTTCGTGATTTTGCGCGACGGCCATGTGAGGCAGCGCGCCCGTGCCGCTAAGCGTGACGGTGGGAGCCGCTACACCATTCGATGCGGTGAATGACAATGTTTCGCCATAGACTTGTTCCGTCACGGGAGCGAATTCCACGACGAAGCTTCCCGCCTGGCCCGGCAGTAGCGTCAGACTCGCGGGTTCCGGGACAACGTTAAATCCATTGCCCGCGAGCGATTGGGTTTGCAGGAAGAGCGTGTCGTCACCCACGTTCGAGAAGTCGAACGTTCTTTCTAACGTCCGGCCAACATGCACATAGCCGAAGGCGAAGACCGTGTCATTGCCCGGGCTAAAAGTGGCCTGAATACCCTGGCCCCTCAACGTTACGGAGGGGACGGTGACGCCATTCGATGCAATGAACCTCAGTGTTCCGCTATACGATCGCCTTTTCGTCGGAGCAAATTGCAGGACGATGCTCTCCGTCTGGTTCGGCAGAATCGTAAGGCTCGCCGGCCCTGAGGGAATGCTAAATCCGCTGTCTGAAATCGTCGGAGTTTGCAGGAAAAGGGTATCGTCACCCGTATTCGAGAAAGAGAACGTTTGCTGCGCGGTCCGCCCAACACGAAGGTTCCCAAAGGCGAGCGCGTTGCCATTAGTGGAATTAAAAATGGCCTGAACGCCCTGGCCGGAAACATAGACTGCCATCCGCTGCTCGGACGTTTCATCCGAATTCGTTGTGAAGATAAGCGAGTCGCTAAACATGCCGCGAGCGATGGGTGTGAAGATTACGCTGTCGTGTTCTGTCGATCCGTTGGTAATCGAACGATTTAAGCTTGTGGGGTAACTCGAGAATTGCACCCCGGATTTCATGCCCGAGCTTACCGTAATGGAAGAATGGCCCGTGGAAGATACGTTCAGCGTATCGCGCTTACGGCTTCCGACACGGACCTGACCGAGCGAGACAAAATCGCGGCTGAGGGACATGCGTCTCGTCGCAGAAGCCGTGATCGTCACGTTATCGATCGCCGGAGTCGAGTGGTAATTACCCACGTCGCCAACGAAGGATATCGTCAGGTCCGACGTCCGGGACGCGACCGGAACGAGAAGATGATAGTGACGCCAATAGGAAGTATCGGGGGCTAAAATCGACCCGGGATCGCCAGTCACCCCATAGGTTCCGTAGTTCGTTGGCTGAATAAGATCTAAGAGGTCGCTGCCATCCGTGCTGACTTCGAAATTACCGCTCTCCTGCTCATAGTAAGAATCTGAGTTGTATGCCCAAAAGAAGTCGAAGTCCACCCAAACGGAAAAATCGTTGCTTGCGTAAGAGCTTGCATTGACAGATGGTGTACTCAGATCGTTGTAGTAACCGGCAGTAGGGTAGTTCCAGAAGTACTCCCAATAGGGGTCCCCGCCATTGTCAACGTACATGGAGTCGTAAGTGGGGTCACCGTAAATGGAATTATATGCCATGGTGCAGACCATCGATCCATTGAATCCGCCGCGGCCGACGATGTTAGTGGACCATGAGCCATCGTTTGTCCAGGTGCTTGGGAGTCCCGTAGCAAAAGTTGCCGTCGCAAGCAACGTATCGACCTGCGCCGACGCCTGCGATGCAAAGATGCCGAGAAAGAGCAGGCAAGCGCCCGCGATAAGCATCGCCGACGATGCTGAGAGCCGGTTCCACGGCTCGATTTGAAGGAAACCGCCCAACACGGATGATCGGTCATCCTCGCGCGGGCCAAAGCCCGCGTTACAGAGCCGGTTCCAGAAATTCAGGTTCGTTTTCATAAGAGTTAAGAAAAAGATGACAGTTCGTCCCGGCCTTCGTGGATGATTGCTCATCGATGATCACTCATCTTTGATGATCGCTCATCCCTACACCGGCAACTTCGAACGCCACAAAATTACCCTGCTTCTTAGGGAATCCGTTACTAGTACCGGTACTAGGTTTTTTGGCTCCGGCGTAACGGCCTGAAACTCCGCTCCGCACACACTTAAGGAACCTCTGATTAAGTCCGTTAAGTCATCATTGCGAGGAGCGTTCGGCGACCGAAGGGAGCCGAACGCAACGAAGCAATCTCCCCGCTTCAAGATAGAGATTGCTTCGTCGAGCGAATCTCCCTTCGGTCGATTCGTGCTTCGTCGCAATGACATGAATAGCAACTTAATCGGAGATTCCTTAACTCTCCTTCCGCCGAATCCATACTTCGCCTCGGTCCACTTGCACATCATAGGCCGGAATGCTTCCACCTGCCTGGGAGCGATCATCCCCCACGCCGAGGAACGTTCCCGTCGGGATTTCGAAGGTCCAGCCATGCAGCGGGCAGGTAACGGTCCGCGCTTCGCGATCGACCATCCCCGCGGCGAGCAGCGGGGACATCTCGTGCGGGCACAGATTCGAGATCGCGAATATCTCGCCGCCCAAATGAAAGAGCGCGACTTCCCCATCCTCCATCACGATCGCTTTACCGCCCGTCTCGGGAATTTCGGAAACGGGACACGCGTACTCGAATTCGCGCGCTTCGGCGGCGCGCCCGTTCAACTCACGGCGCGCGGCCTCGAGCAAGGAGTCGTCGATCTCATCGGACATCTATCTATTACGAATAAAGAAGCTTCTGATTAAGTTCGGAATTCCGACTTAATCAGAGTTTCCAAATTCCTAATGGAACGAGCAGTTCTATTTGGTCTTCCTCCCAGCGGCCATGGGGCGCGGTTTGGAGAGATCCCGTTGAATCATTTTAGCATGGTCGAGATGTTTTTGAACGACCGGCTCCGCGTTCTTCAGCGCGCCTTTTAGTTCCGGCGCCGTGGCTTTGGTCTCGAAATCTTTCACAATAGCGAGGACTTGCGTATGATCCGCAACGGCATCGTCGATATAAACGGTATCGAAGGCCATCGGCGTGGGCGCGGCATTGAACGAATTCATCTCGTCGGCAAGGTGCGCCGGCTCCTTGTCATCCGCGGGCAGTTGCGGCGTGATCTTCAATTTCTTCGCAAGATCCTTCTTTGCATTCCACATCTTGCTGTGATCGGAAATCATCATGTTGGCAAACCCTTTCACCTCCGGGTTCTTTGATTTTTGGAGCGCGAGCTTGCCCATCGCGATCTCCGCCGAATCGCCTTCCTCCAGAGCAGCGAGGATCGTGGTATCCGTAACCGGCGCGGCGACCGCGGCCGGCGCTGGGGGCGGGGGCGTTGCCACGGCGGTCGATTCCGCGGGATTGCCCGTCTGGGTATTCTTTGCACAGCCCACGAGCGTAAGCACGAGCCAGAGCGTGCCAAGAATGGCGATTAGCATGAGGTATTGCTCACGCCGTGCATGATGGGTCATGCGATTCGGATGAGCGAGCGGCAACAAGGATGGAAGTGTCTGCATAGTTCAGTTTCTAAAGTTATGAATTAATCCGGGCGTGACCCGAGGAAAGAAGTAGAGGGTGTAGCAAAATCCGCGCCGGGAATTACCCAAATTAATCTTACCGAAATAAAAGGCCCCTCCGAACGGGGAGGGGCTTTAAACGTTCTTGCGCCTGAGATTACTTTTTCACCACCATAATGCTTTCCACATCCCCATTATGGAAGGCAACCCGGGCGATATAATTACCAGGCGGAAGCTTCGAGCCATCGATATCGAATTCATGCTCGCCGGGATAAAGCACTTGCCCGATGCCGTTCGTGGTAACCGCGTGGCCCAGCACATCGAATAGCTGGAACGTGACGAGGCCATAATCAGCAAGCGTGAACTTTATCGCCGTCGATTGCGTGAACGGATTTTCGGTTGCATACAGCCCGGAAATGTGGACTTCTCCCGGCTCGATTGGCATGGGACTAACCACCCCCGCCTGCGGCCCGCGAAGAATCGAAAGACCAATATCGTCGATTGAGGGAACGGTCGTATCGGGATATGGCTCGATGGAACTATCTTTAACCGTATCCCTCCAAACGTTATACATTGCGCTTGGCCAATTCTTGAGAATTCCCGCCATCATTGCAGTCCACTCGGAGTTGCACCTCTGATGTTCTATAATGTATCTCACAACTGCTACGTCAGCGGCATCATAAATTCCATGACCAGGATAATCACTAAAGGTACTCAAAATCGCGAAGACGTCGGCGCAATACCAATCGGAATCCATTCGAAGATAGAGCACCGATTTCAGCCATTCCCTGTATTCATTGGGGATGAATAAGGCATTTGCGTCACCCGTGGCATTATTAAACATTGGTATCGCCTCGCGTTGGTTATAGCATAATGTAAGATATGCCTTCGCGGTATCATAAGCTGCTCTGTAAGCACCAGCACTTCGTAATATGCCCTGAGCATTGTCGATGGCATTACATTGGTCGGTCGTAGCCGTATCGGCTGTGTCAGCAGTTGGTTTTTCGCCTTTCTTCTTCGTACTTTCGCGGCTCCCGTAGCAGGTTATAAAAGGCGGCGAAGGAATGGAGCCAAGGACCGTAGGGGTTCCCAAAAACTGAGCATGCGCGGATGTAGCGCTCATCGAAACGACGAGCGCTGCTACCAAATAGATGATGCATTTCATCATCACTTTCTCTCCACTATTATGCTCTCCACATCCCCGTTATGGAAAGCAACGCGAGCAATATAATTCCCATTCGGAAGCTTCGAGCCATCAATATCGAACTCATGCTCGCCAGGATAAAGCACTTGCCCGATGCCATTCGTGGTTACCGCATGGCCTAAGACATCGAATAGCTGGAACGTGACGAGGCCATAGTCGGCGAGGGTGAACTTTATTGCCGTTGTATTCGTGAATGGGTTCTCCGTTGCATACAGCCCATTAATGTGGACGTCTCCCGCAGGAAGAGGCGAAGGCGCAACACTCGCTGGCATCCCGCGAAGGATTGAAAGCCCAATATCGTCGATCGAGGGAACTGTCGTGTCGGGATAAGGCTCCGTAAAGCTATCCTGAACGGTATCTCGCCAAACGTTATACATTGCATTAGGCCAGCTGGCGAGGTCTTGCGCAAACTTTGCATTCCATTCGGAACTGCATCTCTGATGTTCAAGAATGTATCGTTCAATTGCTACATCGCCGGCACCATAAACTCCATGGCCGGGATAATCATCAAAGGTACTTAACATCGCGTAAACATCGGCACAATACCACATGGAATCCGTTCGGAGATAGAGAACCGATTTCAGCCATTCTCGATATTCATTGAAGATGAGTAGGCGACCTGCGTCGTCAGTGGCACCCGAAAACATCCCCCAAGCATCCGGCAAGTTGTAGCACAATGTAAGATAAGCCTTCGCGGTATCATATGCTTGCTCGTAGTCACCGGCCCTTTCTAAAATACCATCCTCATTATCCATATACGAACATTCAGCGACCGAAGCAGTATCGGCTGATAGGTCTGTAGGTTGATTGCCACCCTTTTTCGTGATATCCCGGCTACCATAGCAGGCGATGCCGGGATTCGCTGGAACAGAACCGAGGAACGATGGAGTAGTGGTATCGGCAGTGTTATCATAATAAATACCCTCGAACTCCGGACTCTCACTGGTGGATGAGGTCGAGTAGCTGGACGGAGCATATGGTGATCCACCAACCTGATAGTAGTTATTATTTAGCGCACCACCATTGCCGAGCCCGATATGTGCCCAATCGAAGACATTGGTCGAGTTGGTACACCAGAAAAGACGGTCGGTGCTGCCATTATCAACGAAGGAGTTCATTCCATATACTACGCTTGTCGAACCGGTTCCCTTTTCATTCCCGATATTGAAGGTTACGCCTTTCGATGCAACGACTTCGCCGGAAGAATCCGTGCGATCGAGATTATTATTCTTAACCACGTTATAGCCTGCCATGTCACCCGAATGATCGGGATGAATGAGTCCGCGCATTTCAATCCCATAAATCACACCGTTTAAGAAATCCGCATTATTATTTATTCCAGGGCCTTGATTATCATGGATACTGTCCACGAGATACGCACCTTTATCATTAATACCGAAGATACTTCCCTGAGCCGAATGAGAAATATCATTCATCTTCTCGTAGCCCGTCCAGTAGCTCGTTGCGATTCCGGCGCCGGTTTCGGTCGTCACCCCGCCTGATGTAACAGGTCCATATCCAACATGGCTGATGACGTTGGAGCATATAAGAGTATTGGCGATTTTGGAATTAGAGGGTCCACCATCGAGCCTTGCCGAAGGATCGAGCAAAATGCCATAGGCATAGGTCGAAGTTCCATCGGTTCGCTCGCCGTTGATGGTGTCATTAGCAAGGACGGCGCTTGTATTTCGCAAGTGAATGGCTGCTTCGACCTTGTTGGTATTGCCAAAGGAGGAAGCGGTCGTAAAATTATTCCCGGAAATGTCGATCGGGGTTCCATACCTGCCGAGATCGCCGGGGATATTCGGGAGAAAATCTTCGAGAAGAATTCCATCGGAACTGTCTGTGGTGAAATGCTTGAAGTTATTGTCATCGAGGACAAAGTTATAGTCGACGACGGTATCTGGGGTGGAAACATCCCGGACCAGATGAATCGCCGCCGGGGTCATCACTGCCATTGGGATGGAATCGAACGTGCAACTTTCTACAAAAAGCGGTCGGGAGGGAATCGGGCTTGTAGTGTGAAGCTTCCAATATCCATACAGACCTATTTTGTTTATCGAAGAATTTTCGATATCCACTTCATCGAGCGGATCGTGCAGATAGATCAATGCCTGGCCGTTGATTGCGTTATTGGTGATGGAAGAAGAGTCCACACTGCTTGCAAAGGGACATTTGGTTTCTCCATTTAGCGTTAAGAGATCGAGCAAGCCCGTAACGGGTACCGCACTGCATGAGAGCGAGGTACGGTTCCATGAAATAGCTCCATCGATAGTGATGGAGCCATTATCCTGTGGGTTATGGTCAAGCCCTATTCCATTCTCCGAAACGATGGTGCCATAGCTCGAAATGAGTTGCGGGAAACCGGTAGTATCCTGGTTGGTCATTGCGAAATTACAGCCCGGCATGATGTTCAGCGTCGAGGAATCGAGTTTGAAGTCGCCGCCGGCGGTAAAGTTACCTCCGTAAAAATCGCAGGAACCGCTCAGGCCGATTTGTATAAAGTTCCTATTGCTGTCAATTGGCGGAGACTGGAAGGTGCCTCCGGAACTCGGAAATACGATGAGTTTTGCGAGTGTGTCCGTAGCCGTAGTCGTTCCAATGGTTAATCCGGCCGCGATAGCGTTCGAATCCGTTCCCGCGTTCCCAAAATAGAGCCATGCATGGTTCGCGGCGGTGGGCGCGGAGCTAAAAAGTATGGGGTCCGTCCACATCAGCACGTTTTTCCCCGGCTGGGTTTGCGCGCCTAAAGTTCCATTATGCCCTCTGCCATCGGCAACATAGTTATCGTAGGTCATGATCGTGGGTTCCTCGATGGGTTCGTCATAGGAGCGGCGATCCCGCGAATAATATTCGTTACTTCCGCCACCCCAGCGAATATGTATTCCGGCCTGGTTTACCGCCGCGCAATAATCATCAGAATTATGCGGCAAGAGGGGTAATGTATTGTTTGCCTGATTAATTACCGTTCGTGTGTCCTTCTGATAGGGAATGGGTGAGGTTGGCCACGCCACGCCGTTGTCGGCCCCTCGCGCGATCATTAGCCCCTCATTTGAGCCGCTTGTGATTTGATAGACACAATGAAATTCATCATAATCGCCAGTGTTCTGGCCATCGTAAGGGTTTGCGAAGGCCGTAATCTGAGTGCTAGGTCCGTAAGTGACCGTTTGGCTGCGTCCGCGAATCGGAAAAGCCTCCTCTGGAATGGAAGGGCTGTTGATGGGGCCATCGACAAACCAACCATACGTAGAATCACCCATTATAGGAAAGGTGCCATTCACCTCTTCGAAAAAATATAAACTGGTTTGGGTATTGGCGATGACATAATAGCCGATGACGTCCTTTTGCATTCCGGTTCCCCCCGGTTCCCACGCCCCTGAATCGTTCCTGGAAGATGCGACCATAATACGGGCGCGAACAGCCGGAGCTAAATCTACCAACCTATAATGATAGGGATAGTAATCGGTAGAGTCTGTCGGTATCATCACATAGGATGGAATGTACTCGTTAACGACGATTCCGCCGCCATTCACCGTGAGATGATGCACACTCCCGAAGTCATCGATATAGGCGACCTCGCATGTGGGGTAAAAGATACCGTTGGAGGGGAGTGTATTTACTCGCACGTCACAGGCAACGGTAGGCTGGGTCATGCCATCACCACCGGGAACACCGCAATTGCGGGTGTGCAGTTTTACTGGATATCCCAATGGCACGCTGCCATCCGAGAGGTTCACGCAGGTAAGAAAAATCTCCTCACCGGTCCAACACGAATCGGGATACTCGAAGTGGTACCATACGATGTAAAGATAATGGCCATCCATGGCAATGTCCCAATCTAGCGGAACGGGACACCTTTCGTCATTAACCGGCTCCATCTGCACAGGGTACCCTGGCTCCCCGGTTACCTGAGTGCTCACAAGCGGATACACATACTCCGGGCCGGTTATCACTTTTCGAATCGAGGTATCGTTGAGGAGATTATCGTTCCCGTTATTATAGGGAATCGCGACGGAAATATTATGGGATGCCACCGGCCCGCCCACCCGCGCGTCATTGAAGCCGGAAACGATGAAGCCATCGTAGGTGCTATTGAGGGTAACATACCGGACGCTTCCCAGAAGATTACGTGCGACTTTCGTATCAGATGCGCCGCAAGTACCGCTGTCTCCATGATAATCGCTCCCGCTGGCGATTATTCCATTCGGCATTACCGGGTTATTCAGGGTCTGTTCCTTTCCAAGCCCATTACCCGATAACTTCCACACGGGCGTCCCCGATGCGGCGTCTGTACCCGACAGCCATAACCCATAACCGTTGGCGGCCATGGCCTCAACCGTCTCATTATACGGTCTGGGACCATCGGAGTAGCTCGACGGCACAACTGAATCCGGGGCTGCCGGAAAATTATATGGCACCGGCGTGTAGGTCTGAGCGCGAAGACCCGTCGCGAGACTAAAAATGCAAGCGCACGCGAAGAGCGCGCGCGAAAGGGTACGGAAAGAGCTCATCGTTTTTCTCCTTATTAATTAGAGGTTTCTCATTATTAAGAACCTCGGAATATCTAAAAAGGTACACCCCACCCCAAGATTTTTCCCTGGGCCGGAATACAAAGATACGACAAAACCTCTACAGAGGTTGTAAAAAGCTTCTTTTTCTCTTAAACTTGCATGTGGATATTAAGAAGGTGGCAGCGGATAACATAAAATTTCTTCGTCAAAAACGTGGTCTCACTCAAGAAGCACTCGCTTTTGATGCTGATGTAGCAAGGTCGTACATTGGTTATATTGAACGCGCCGAAAAGACTATCTCTATAGTATCTCTCGCCAAAATCGCCAAAGCACTTGGCGTGAAGCCGGGCTTGCTTCTGGAGCCGGAGGCATACCGGCAGGTTTCCTAAGGTTATTTTTGAGATATTTTAGGAAATCTCTTGACTTTTGCATTTGTAGTGCTTATATTAGATGGGACTTTAATAGGCACCACTTGTCTTTGGAAGGCATCTTCATTGCTCATTGAAAACGGAAATAGAAATTGGCGAATTTGACGCAAGAGAACGCCCATTCATGAAAAATAAATGTGTTCGCGCGATCTTTGGGAATATTTTTTTTTATGGAAAAGCACATTCCAATGTCATTCATTAGATGACAATTCAAAAAACAAAATCGAGCACCTGTTGTCAAAGGAATATAGCATCCTATTCGGGAGCAGGTCATTGAAAAGGATGTGACTATTACCTAAACGTGGTGTTAAGATTCCGTAACGCAATTTTGCTTATCTTAAACTTCCATGAAATACATTCGTTTTTCGATCGTTTTAGGCATCCTCGGCCTGCTTTCGGCTTCGCTCATTACCTCCTCCTGCCGGCATACCTCCCCGACCGGTCCGACGGATACGACCATCGCTACCGATACCTCGAGCTGCTGCCACGGCCGCATCACGCTCACGGTGTATGATTCGGCGACGGGCCACGCGCTCGATGGCGGCAGCGCCAGCCTTTATGAGGACGATCAACTTGTCTCCACGAAGCCGATGAACGTCAATGGCACGGTGTGGGATGGCCTCTGCCCCGGACACTACCATTTCGCACTGTCGAAGGATGGCTATCATTCGACCGAATTCGCGCTCGATAGCCTTGGCTGCAATGCCACGCGGGAGGTGCATCATACGATGGTTGCTGAAACCACGAACCGCGGCGATTCCTGCTGCGGCGGCGTGGTGGAGCTTACGGTCACCGATTCCTTAACCAGCCATGGGATTTCGGGCGCCGAAGTCGTAATCTATTATAATGGCACCGAGCTTCGCAGTACCATTACCACCGATAATGGCAGCGCGCGGTTCGATGGCCTGTGCATGGGCAGTTACCGGATTACGATCAATCACGACGGATATAGCCAGGGCGTCATCGAATTCAACGAGGAGTGCAATGCCACGCATGGCTTCACGAAGAGCCTGCTTTCCACCACGACGACGAGCACCTGTGATACTGCCTCGCTCACCATTCATGTGCGGGATTCGCTCCATCAGGATACAAATATTAGCGGCGCGATGGTGACCATCCGCATCGACGGCCACAGCGACAATTTTGCCAGCGGAACGACCACGGACGGCGGCTACTATTATAGCGATCATAATTTGCCGGGACATACGACCTACATCGTGACCATTTCGAAGGATGGGTATAATACGAACTCCTTCGCCGTGCAAATCGGGGATTGCAAGAATTATGAGGAGCTGATTTATTTAAGTCCGCAGTAAGGGAAAAAATCGCAAACTAAAGTTCGCGCTACACGTTTATGACATTGTGACCATACAATACGTCCGCGAATTATACCAGACGCCATTCCTGAAGCTCGTCGCGCAGGCGAGCCGGGTGCATGAGGCGAACCATACATACAATGACATCCAGCGCTGCACGCTGCTCTCGGTAAAGACCGGCGGCTGCCCGGAGGATTGCGCTTACTGCCCGCAGGCCGCGCGGTATCACACCGGAGTCAAGGCCGAAAAGCTGATGCGTGCCGCACAAGTAATTGAGGCTGCGCGAAATGCGAAAGCCAATGGAGCGACCCGGTTTTGCATGGGCGCGGCCTGGCGCGAAGTGCGGGAAGGGCGCGATTTCGATGAAGTGCTCGAAATGGTCCGCGGCGTGACGGACCTTGGCCTCGAAGCCTGCGCGACTTTGGGAATGCTCACCGAATCGCAAGCTCAAAAACTGAAGGAAGCCGGTCTGTATGCCTATAATCACAATATCGATACCTCGCGCAGCTTTTATTCGGAGATCATTCACACACGCGATTACGATGACCGGCTGGAAACGATCCAGCATGTTCGGCACGCCGGCATAACGGTCTGCTGCGGCGGCATTATCGGCATGGGCGAAACCGATGACGACCGTATTCAATTTCTTTTCACGCTGGCTTCGCTCGATCCGCAGCCGGAAAGCGTTCCCATCAACGCGCTGGTCGCGGTTCCGGGAACTCCGCTGGCGGAGCAGGAACCCATCGATACCTTTTCGTTCGTTCGGACGATCGCATGTGCCAGGATTCTGATGCCGAATGCAAAAGTTCGCCTGAGCGCCGGGCGCTTGAGTCTTTCCGAAGAAGCACAAACGCTGGCATTCCTCGCCGGAGCAAATTCGATTTTCTTAGGCGATAAATTGCTTACGACTCCCAATCCTGAACCGGATGAGGATCATCGCCTCTTTGAAAAATTGGGTATGGAAGTACCCACGACGAACGTGGAAGTGCCAAGTGCCTGAGGACTGGCTTCGAAAATTGGATCGGGAACTGGAACGGCTCCGAGAAAAGGGCCGCTTTCGTTCGCTTCGGATGTATGCTGCTATGGAGGATCGCTCATCCATCGACTTCGGCTCGAATGATTATTTAGGATTTGCCGAAGACCGGAAACTCAAGGAGCAGGCGTTAGAATCGCTCCGCGCAAGCGCGCTTTCCTCATCGAGTTCGCGGCTTTTGCCGGGATATCATTCCGAGCATCTCGCGGCGGAAAAATATTTCGCAAATTTTGTCGGCGCCGAAGCCGCGCTATTTTTCAATTCTGGCTATGATGCGAATATGGCGCTCCTCACGACGCTTCCCACGCGCCACGATCTCATTCTTTATGATGAGCGCTCACATGCCAGTATTTATGACGGGGTCCATGCCTCGCTTGCGAAGAGCAGGAGATTCGCCCATAATTCCGCGAGCGATCTTGATAGAATATTGGAGAATCGGGAGCTATCGGGACAAATATTCGTCGTACTCGAAAGCGTGTATTCGATGGATGGCGATGTAGCGGAACTCGCGAAGATTGCAAATGTGGCCAGCGAATATGAAGCAATCATGATTGTTGATGAAGCTCATGCCACGGGAGTGTTAGGGCAGCGCGGGGAGGGGCTGGTCAAAGAAACGATCGGACGGAACAGCGGTATTCTTACGCTCCACACATGCGGCAAAGCATTGGGAGCAGCGGGCGCGTTTGTTGCGGGAAGCAGAACGGTCATGGAATTTCTTGTCAATAAAGCGCGGCCTTTTATTTATACGACGGCATTGCCGCCGATCATCCCATTGCAGATTTTAAATGCGGTGCGGCGGCTGGAATCGGAAGGCTCGGCACTCGCTCAAAAGCTGCGTGAACGCTCGGATTTTGTGCGGGCAAGATTGCGAGCATCGCTCGTGCATTGGAAAGTTACCGAGGGCGTAACGCCAATTATTTCAATTATTATTGGGGAGGATGAAGACGCGCTACGAGCCTCGCAAGCATTGTCGAAATTAGGGTTCGATGTTCCGGCCATTCGTCCGCCCACGGTGCCGGAAGGCTCGGCGAGGCTACGTATGAATATCAGTTTGCGGCATTCCAAAGAGGAACTGCGCGGCGTAGTCGAAAGTATCGTAGAGACGGAAGCGGAGATTGCAAAATGAAGAGCTTCATCGTCTCCGGCACCGATACCGGGATCGGCAAAACGCTGCTTTCGGCGATGCTTATGGCGGCGCTGCCGGAATATTATTATTGGAAGCCAATCCAATCGGGAATGTTGGATGGCACCGACAGCGAAGCGACCCGGCGCCTGTCTGGATGTTCGCCGAATCGAATTTTGCCGGAGGCGTATGTTTTTTCCGAGCCGCTTTCTCCCCATGCCGCCGCCGCAATCGATGGCGTAACCATCGAGAAGAAGAAACTGGGATTGCCTGATGCATCCCCGCTTCTCATCGAAGGCGCGGGTGGATTGCTCGTGCCGCTAACGGAGGATTTGCTATACATCGATATCTTTAAGTTCTGGGAACTTCCGGTTCTGCTGGTGTGCCGTTCGGGACTTGGAACGATCAATCATAGCTTGCTCTCGATTGAAGCTCTTCGCAAACGGGACATTCCAATTTTAGGCTGCGTGCTCATTGGGGAACGAAATGTTCCAAACGAGCAGGCCATCGAGCAGTATGGTGCTGTTGACGTAATAGGATATATTCCGCTCCTTTCCTCCTTCGAGCCTAATGCTTTGAAAAAAGTGTTTGAAACAACTCTCAAGGAATTCAAAAAAAAATCTATTTTCCGATAGTAATCCTGTGAATCCATCCAATCCGCGTAATCCAGAGCCTGCCCTGAGTCCGTCGAAGGGTTCCGGGTCCTGGATCGCCTTCGATGAACGCTACATCTGGCATCCTTATACGCAGATGCAGCTTGTGCCGCGCGCCATTGGTGTGGAGCGAGGCGAGGGCGCCTATCTTTATCTCACCGATGGCCGTCGGATTTTCGATTCGATTAGTTCCTGGTGGGTGACGCTGCACGGCCACGCCCATCCGAAAATCGCGCGCGCTATTGCGGAGCAGGCCGCAAAATTGGAACAAGTCATTTTCGCCGGTTTCACACATGAGCCTGCCGCGCGGCTGGCAAAAAAGCTGGTTGAAATTACTCCCGCCGGTCTCGACAAAGTATTTTTCAGCGACGATGGCTCGACGGCGGTAGAAGCTGCAATAAAAATGTGCCTGCAATACTGGAAACACCAGGGCGAAACCCGAACGGAAATACTTGCGCTCGAACATGCGTATCATGGCGATACGTTTGGCGCGATGTCGATTAGCGCGCGCGGGCCGTTCACAAAGCCGTTCGAGAAATTATTGTTTTCGGTGCGGAGACTTCCATTCCCGGCTCCGCCAGACGCGAAGACGGATGACGTTTCTATTTCCGAGTCGCACTTTCTCGATGAGATGCGCGAAGCAGCAAAACGCAATACCATCGCGGCCTTTATTTACGAGCCGCTCCTGCTTGGCTCCGGCGGAATGCTGACGTGGCGAGCGAGCGTGCTCGAAGCGGCGCTTGGCATCGCAAAGGAATTTGGCATTTTGACCATCGCGGATGAAGTGCTTACCGGCTTTGGCCGCATGGGAACGATGTTCGCGTCCGACATGGTCTCTCTAAAGCCCGATCTGATGACGCTTTCGAAAGGCATCACTGGCGGATTTCTGCCGATGGGCGTGACGATGGCCACTTCTAATATCTTCGAAGCATTCCTTAGCAGCGACCGCGCGCGGACTTTTTTTCATGGACATAGTTACACCGGCAATCCGATCAGCGCGGCGGCGGCGCTTGCTTCGCTCGAAATTTTCGAGGAAGAGCCAGTCTTCGAGCGGATCGCGGCCATTATGTCGGCCCACGCTATGTTTGCTCCGACGCTTGCAGCAAAGCATAATTTAATGCAACGTCAAATTGGAACGATAGCCGCATTCGAACCGAAGGTAAGCACCGGTTATCTGAGCAGCAAATCCCTGGAATGGGGCAGCCGCGCGCTGGAACTGGGCCTGCTCCTTCGTCCGCTGGGCGACACCATTTATTTTCTGCCGCCGTATGCTTCGACACGAGACGATCTCGAATTCGCGTATGACACCGTTGATCGAATCCTCGGGGAAGCCGTGTAGCACCGGGAGTATACTCCCGGTGCTACACGGCTGATCCCTCGCGGCCTCTGGACGGGCGATCAACTTCCCCTGAAACTTTCCAGAGTTCGTATGGCTTCCTATTAGAGTAATCAGATCCCAACCAGAAAAATCAGCACAATTAGCGTAAACCACGTTTGAATCCCATGAAAGTATCCACACATACAAAAAGCATTTTAGACCTTGATCCCTCGCGGCCTCGGGACGGGCGATCAAGCCCCATTCCATCCGCGACGACTGGCACAACGGAGCCGCGGTTCGAAGAATTGTGGCCGGTCGATTATTTAGAAACGTTTATGCAGCGCGCCGATCCACTCGCGGATCGCATCATTGAGGCGCTCTACGCCGAAGGCCGCGCCGATGCGGAAAAGACGGGCGATCCTTCGAACCGTCCGCGCCGCGCGTTACAATTTCTGAATGTGCTTATTAATCAGATGGCGATTCCCGATCCGGAAGTGGAACATCCGTTTCCATCCAATCCGGATTATACATTGAATCCCGAATCCCGTGAAGCGCTACGGGTTTTCCTTCGCGAATCGAGGAAGCTTCCAGCGTGGGCCGATCCCGAGCTGATCGCCCAGGCGCAAAAACTTTTTAGCGATAACCCGATTGTCGCTTATGTTTTGTTAGGCTGCATTTCGATCCCGGTACTCTATACCTGCGGTCGCGGAGGGATCCAAGTGCTTACACTCACCGATCAACTCGTGGACAAAGTCCGCCGGCGGCTTATCGAGACGTCCATGATGGTTCTCAGCGTGATGCGGAACGGGTCCTTCACCACGAATTCTAAAGACTCCAGCCTCACCGATCCGCTGCCGGCCGGCATCGAGGCGATTCTCCGAGTCCGCCTACTGCATGCGACCACGCGGACTGTCATCCACGAATTCTGGAAAGACGGAGTGAAGGATCGAGCAAACGATACGCCTGGGGAACCCAGCAAGGTCCGAAAATATCATGGCGTCGATGCCGATACAATGTGGCGCGAAGAGTGGGGCATCCCGATTCATCAGCAATACCTGGCCGGGACCCTCATGACGTTCTCCTACATTAGTTTATATGGCCTTACTCTGCTTGGCGTCGAAACGAGCGACGCGGAAAAAAAGGCCTACATGCACTTTTGGAATGTGTTCGGATATATTCTCGGCATCGACGAAAGCCTGTTGCTCACGCTTGACTTTCCGCGCACGAAGCGAGCAGTCTATGAAAATGGAAAACCAATTCACGTCGCTACCGGAGTGGAGATGTACGAAGCTGGCCGCGTGCTCTATACTCGGATGATGGATTTGAATCGCTCGCAGGATGCCGAAGCTATTCAAGCGGGGCGCATGCTTACCAAAGGCATGTGTGATTATTTGGCCAGCGTCCTTAAACGCCGGCTCAAGTTGGGGCGGGTCATGAACTTCACCTATATCCCGCACATACTAATGACGATGCTGCTTTCGAAGGACGATCTCGATTTGCTCGGCGTCAAGACGACCGTGGTAGAACGAATGTTCATTCCCCTGATCCTTGCTCTCTTTTGGATTCGCGGACTCTTCTCGAAGGCTCTGGGAAAGCCGGCCAACCTCATCGCCAACCTACTGACGAAGGTGCTGCAGAAGGAATACCTCGAAGTGTACGAGGAAATAAGGAAGCAGCCCGGTGTTCGCTATCCCGGTATCCCGATGGAGTTCCAGGAAAAATGGGGACTGGTGAAGACAGTTAAGAATTAGGAGTTAAGAATTAAGAATTAAGAATAAAAAAGGAGTGCCAATTACTCTTAAGGAATCTCTGATTAAGTTCAACCTGTCATTCCGAGCGGAGCAAATTCGACCGAAGGGAGAATTTGCGGAGTCGAGGAATCTCTTGTTTTACCAAAGATTCCTCGACTTCGCAATAATTCGCTAACGCGAATTATTGGTTCGCTCGGAATGACAGGTTGAACTTAATCAGAGATTCCTTAACTCAAAACTCTTCAGGCTGGCGCGCCGTAAGCCAAATCCGTAATCGCCTGAGGTTGATCGCCCACGATTAGCGGGACAAGTTTTGTTGATGCTGCAACCACCTTTGGGCGTTCTTCTATCGCGTTTAGTTTTTCGCCGCGGCTGGCATCGAAATAATCCGTATTGGAGAATGCATTCTGCGCGCTCCAATATCCGAGGCGGCGATAACTTTCGAATTGATCTTCCGAGAACCACTGATTTGCAGTCGATTGCTGGGGAAAGTCGGCGAACTGCAATCCATATTGAAGCACGTCCGCCGGTTCGTCCCCCACGAGGATCGGCTTGAGAACAAGGATCGCGCCTTCGCGATACTTCGATCGTTCTTCGGCCGAGAGACCCTCATCCCAATTGGATCCCCAGAGCGTGCGAAGATGCTCTTCGCTGTATTTCACGGTTCCGCGGAGCCAGTGCGAACTGGCAAGTTGCCGGCTCATACTTGTCATATCTTTCAGGCCATCCAAATCGAACTCCACTCCGAAATCAATGCGGCAGCGCCGGAGTGCGTTGCCTAAATCCTTGAAATGTGAATTCGGATCGGCGCCATTATCGCAGAGGACAATATAGCGGCAGCCGCGCTCGATAAGCGGATAGAGTCCGGTGTTATCGAAATGGCCGCCGTCGGTTAGATAACAAAACGCGCCGAAGCCAGTGGTTTGGCTGAGCGATTCCTTCAGTAAATAATAGGGCCAGAGCGTGGGCTGATCCTCGCGCCAGCGGGCGCGACCGGGATTCGCGGCCCAATATCCCAGGCGAACATTTAGCAAGCTCATGAGCATCGTCGTCGCACCGGAGACCTGATTACTTCCCATGTTCGGACTGGCAGCCGCGCCGGATATGGCGACTGCGGTTCCCAAAGTCATCGTGCCGCCCATATATTCTTCCGTGGGCCGGTAGCCCGTCGTAACCGAACCGCAGTGACGTTTCGAGAAGATAAAATTCGAAGCATGCCGCTGCGCAGTTTCGAGCGATTTGGTGCCAAGGAGATTTAGCGTCGTGTTGATGAGATGATACGGCGCGCCATTCTCGCAAGTGGCGAGCGATGCAAGTGGAATGTCATCATTCGGATGGACCTCGCTAATCGAGCCATGATCTCTCCACCAGTTTGAAGCGCCGAGATAGGCGCGGACGATGCGGTCGCGATAGAATGCGTGGATCGAAAGCGCATTGGGATCCAACCGCCAGCCGATGAAAATGACCAAACCGAATGCAATCGACACCAGGATTTCGAGCACATGCGTAACGCCCCAGTGCGGGTCTCCGGGAAGCGAAGGAATTAGAAGAAAGAGCGTGCAAAGGGTGATGTTGATTCCTAAGAGAATGCGAGGCATGTGATTGGCGCGCCGGCCCGGTTCAGGAGCGCGAACGCCCCAAACCAGATCGATCAGAAAAACCATCAGTGTCGCTCCGATAGCGACAAGAAAGAGATGGTCGATGGGTAACGTTGCAACTTCCACGAAGCCCGCCACCAGAATGATCAGGAGTACCGAAAATCCCAGAATGAAAATCGCCGCGGAGCTTTGCATGAGAATTTGGCGAATTCGGGAGTTCCCTGTAGCGGGTTTGAGTGGGTCGAGTGACGGTTTGGCTGCACCTGGAGTTGCCCCATCGGCATCATTGCTATCAGCAGCACGATTTTTTTGTTCTTGCGAATATTGCCAGGCAATGATTGCCCACACGAGTAGCGGCAAACCTAACCATATTATTCCGAAGTGGAATGTCTGCGAAGGATAAATGAGCACCACCACCATCATGGCCAGTTGCACGATGATAACTCCGCTCAACAGGATGCCATTAAATCGCTGGGTTGATCGCCCATCCCGAGTCCGGAAGCGAAGTTCCTGAATCGCGTAATAGAGCGAAGTCCAACTCAGAAGCCACATCGCGAAGATAAGAGCGATGAGATGAGTGTTCGTTTTTTCTCCCGAACGAAAGACGATGTCCTGAAGCACCCAATGGCTGGTCCATGAAATTCCACAGAGGAGGAGCAGCAGAATAAGCGGCGGTGCCATGCCGATGAAGATGCTCTTCAACTTGCTGGTAGGTTTGCCCCCGCGTGCTGGAGTCCCCGCTTGTGCCGTCGCACTCCTTGCCGCGAATCCAGTTCCCGCCAATGCGCTAACGATTGTGGCAATGCCGGCAGCGCGAGCGAGCGTTTGCCCGAAGTCCCAGGTGTGATCCGAGTGATAAAAGAAAAGGTAATTGATTATTTCGTGTCCGAAGCCGCCGAATGCAAGCAGAACCGTGATCAAAAAAGCCCCGAGCAGCAATCGCTGGTGAAAGGAGACGATTCGTGCCCGCCGGATTTCGAGAAGTTTTGCAAGCTTTTGCCAATATTCCCGTGTCAAGGAGGATTGGTTACCCATGGAGCGGCGATTGTCTTTCCAAAAGGAAGAAGCTTTATCCCACAAGACGAGGTTCAGTAGTATCAGGGCGCCGGCAATCCATGCAATTTCAAATCCTGAATCGGCCGTAGCAGCCCATTCCGGTTGCGCATCGATCCCGACCATTCGCGGCACGAGCCAGCTAAGGCCCTGAAATACCAGAAGGCCGCCGATAAACGCATAGATACCCTGGAGTATATTGCCGCCCATCGGTTTATTGCCGCTGTTCAGCATCCACAAACAGATTAACAGGGCAATCCAGCCAATGCACATAACGGGTATGCGGCTTGCCCAGACCGCGCGCTCAGCGAGATAGCCGAGATGGGTTCCATTGAAAAGTAAGTTATCCCTCGTCTTGGTACGATGCGCGATTAATTTGGATTGCAAACTTGCGAGTTTCACACGAACGGAATCGACATCCGGGTCGAGCGCAACTCTGTAGGAATGGCTCGCCCGCTCGAAGGCAATGGGAGTGATACCACCCGCGCGGAATGCAGAATCTGTGCGGTGCCATTCGTTCAAGCCCTGTTCGATGCGGCTGAGTTCCGCTGTAAGAAGCATCGTCGACGATCCCGGCGAGGAGCGCTTATCGCCGACATCCTGGACAATCGCGCTATCGACTTTCTGAAGCGAATCGATGTTGCGGTCAATTTCGACGAATGGATTCTGAATCTGTTCAGACACGGCGATCCTCCGAAGGTGGTGAACGGGAGTTAAAGCAATTATTCCCGTACCCCCGTGAACCATGCTGTCCAAACGCTCGGCGATTTTCATATCGAACGCGATGTTCGCGGCACGTGCATCATCCTTCGCGAAGTGGGAATAGGGATAGAGAAACTCCATCTCCGCATTCGGTTGGGCGGTGAAGTAGGACTGCGCCAGCAACACGGCCGCGAAGAGCATCGGCAGCAGTACGAGCCAAGTCAGAATGAGATTTCGAGAAATAACGGCATTCGCGCGCCACGTATCGCCGGAAAGAAAGCCTTTGATCGGCGTAAGATAATTGCTGAAAAGTCGCAGGTGGTGAACCGGATCGATGACCGCGCGGCGCTCGGCGTCTTGTAACGCCGTCGCCCGGCCAGTACCCATTTCTGCCAATGTCGATGCCGGCGAGGACACCGGCGCTAAAGGTTGTAGTGCATCGCGTTCCGGCTGTGTTTTTTCATCGGGAGGAAAAAATTTCTCTTCCTGCGCTGCAGCAGAATCGAACGCGCGCGAAGCCCAGGCACTCCACCATCCACCCGTGAATCCGCCGCCGGAGACCGTCGAGAGATAATCGAACGCGCCGAGCAACCCCAATTTCTTCAGGGCCTGAAGGGCGCCGAGCGAGGTCGTAGCGCTACGAATCCCGCCGCCCGAAAGCGCGAGACCCGCAAGCTCTTTGCGATCAATAGCATCGGCATGTTGCTCGGTACCATTCTTCTTTTGCCGCTTTGCGATTTCCTCTAACTCGGCGGAAAAGACATCTTCAAAAGAATCCGGCGATATTTTTTGCATCTCGACTGCGATTAACTCTGGCGATTATGTTAAACTCTTATGGTTACGAAGACAAGTATCGAGCTAACAGAAATAAGCCGCCCGCCGGTGCCCCCGAAATCGAAGGCCCAGCATTTCCGCTGGGCCTTTCGCGTGGGCACCTTTGCCGCGCGGCGCGGCTTTGAACGTGCGAACCATCATGCTCCCGAAACGGCTTCTCGCACTCACCCTCTTCGCCGCGCTCGCGACGATGCACGCCGGTGCGCTGCGCGCGCAGTGGGTGCAATGCAATGGGCCGAGCGGCGGAACGGTAAATGCGCTCGCGTCGATGGATCCATACGTCTTCGCAACGACGAGCGGTGGACTTTATCGCTCGACCAATAACGGACGGAGTTGGGCCCTTGTCCAAAGCGGAATAGCAGATAATCCCGGAATTGCTATCGACGGCAAAACAATTTACTTTGCCAGTGACCGGCTCTACGTGTCAGAAGATAGTGGCACGACCTGGACCGTTCTCGATTCACTCCCTTGTTCGGCTGGCCAACTTGCAGTAATGGGACGCTATCTTTACCTCTGCTCATTCGAGGGTCTCTATCGCACATTGGACCGAGGCCAGACCTGGGAAAGTATTGGCGACTTTTTCAACAAAGCCATTCTTGTAAAAGATGGCAATCTTTATGTTGGCCGAATGTCATCCGGCCTTTACCAATCATCCGATTCCGGTTCCACATGGACCTTGATCGAGGGGAATTCGAATTCGATTATGGATGGTGCGAGCATCGAGGCGCTCACCTTCGCCGGTGACGATATCTTTGCTGGCGGCTATTATGCCGAGGGGTTTTTCCGTTCGACCGATAATGGCGTCACGTGGGATACTTCCGATAATGGGCTCCCGAATGCACACTTCTCCAACGGCATTGAGGACAATTTTCCCACCATTTTTGGCCTCTACCTCGACGGACACAAATTATTCGCCGCCGCAGCCGATGGTATCTACCTTTCTCTCGATAGCGGCGCAAGCTGGTCACAAATATCTTCCCAGCCCGCACAAACGATAGTGCGCTCCGGCGGCAATCTGCTGGCGGGGACATGGGACGTAGGAATTTTACTTTCCTCCGATGATGGCGCAACCTGGCATCCGAGTAGCGATGACATGCAAAATACGAATGTCACTTCGATGACTTCGATTGGGACCCATCTTTTTGCTGCAACCTATGGAAGCGGCGTATGGAGCAGCAACGATAGCGGTACAACGTGGAACCTGCTCGACTCCCCCCTCGCACCGCCGTCGGCGGATGGTTTTGTCACGATCGATACGACGCTGTTTGTCTTTTCGGGGTTCGAACTTTTCACATCTCACGACTATGGCATAACGTGGGATACGATCAGAATACCAGGATACTGGCCTGCGGCAAGCATAGGCTCTGCGCTTGTTAGTAATCGGGATCAAACGATGCTGCTTTCGACCGACCAAGGGGCAACTTGGGAACCGAGGGGAACAGTCTTAGGAAATGCCTTAGCATGTTTGACCCAAATAAGCGGCGTACTCTATTCGGGCTCCGGCGATGAGGGCTACGACGTTTCTGCTTCCACCGATAGTGGCCTAACGTGGAAAATAATCCCGCTTCCGCAAGACGACTATGGTACAAATATAAATAGTATCTGTCCGGCCGGGAATTATCTCTTTGCCGCCACGGGCGCCAATATTGACTGGCCGGGTTTTGGTATTCTCCGAAAAGCAAATTCCGATACCAGTTTCTCGTTTGCAAACGGGAATCTTCCCGATCTGAGCAATATGGCAGCCGCTTCAATTGTATCCATTGACTCTACTATCTTTTTGGGGACGCAACCTGCCGGTGCCATTGGCCCTGGTGAGCAAAGCCCGGGCATATTCAGTTCATCGGACTTTGGTACATCCTGGCAAACTCACAATGAGGGGTTGGTTGACCTGAATACGAATGTACTTCTTGTTTTTCCACCCTATATTTTTGATGGAACCCAGAGTGCCGGTTTATGGCGCCGTCCCCTGTCTGAAATGACCGGCCAAAGCGCAGTTCGAGATGTAGAACGAGATACCGCATCGATCTCTATCTACCCCAACCCCTTCTCCGAATCCACCACCATTACATTCACCCCTGAAGCGAGCTGCTACGCGGATGTCTCCATCGTAAATCTCCTCGGAGTGGAGGTCGCGCATCTCTTTTCGGGCGAGCTTGCGGCTGGGGAGCATAGCTTTGCGTGGGGCAAGCCTGCCGGCTTGCCCGATGGAATGTATGAGTGCCTCGTCCGGATGAATGGGCGCGTGGAGACGCTGCCGGTGGTGCTGGCGCGGTAAGTGTCTCTGGCAATGTGTGCCGGGAAGCGCGGCTTCCCGGAGAAGGGGTCAAGGAAGCAGCGCTTCCTTGCACACAGCTTAAAAAAATTTCAAGAAATATTTCGGAACCTCATGGCGCTTGCTTTTATAGTGCCTATATTAGCACGCTCCTGCGATAGAACCTATGTGCTATGATAAAAATGGGAAAGGATAGGTACTCGAAGTTAATGTAATTTCTAATGTATGAATAGCGAATTCAAAAAAAATTGAAAAATTGGCGAATTAGATTCAAAAGGGAGGGCGAACTTGACAATAGTTCCGATTTTGGATAGCAATCGGCACCATATTCATATAGAACAGGAAATGCAAACGTTCTTTGGAAAATTGAGAATTGATGGGTGCATCACGCGGAAGTCTGTTTGAAACAAACGGGGTTTTGGACCGAAACGGGGTGCGGGGGTAAACTAAAGTTCGCGTTCCTTTGCTTTGAGGTAAATGCTTGAGCTAAACCAGACTCGTATCGAAGCGCTTTCGAACGCTTTTTGCAAGGCGAAGGTCGCGGTGCTTGGCGATCTTATGCTGGATCGTTATACCTTCGGCTCCGTTTCGCGGATTTCGCCGGAGGCGCCGGTGCCGGTGCTCGAAATCGAAAGCGAGCAGGCCCGCTTAGGCGGCGCGGCGAACGTCGGGCATAATATTCTTGGCCTGGGCGCGACACCGCTCATGCTCGGCGTCGTGGGGGACGATACTTCGGGCCTCATCCTAAAGGGAATCTTTACCAATTTGGGGTTCCCGCTCGATGGAATCGTTACCGATGTGGAGCGGCCCACGACGGTAAAAACCCGCGTCATCGCCGGCAGCCAGCAGATGCTCCGGCTGGATCACGAGATGAAGCGCGAAATTTCCCGCGAAACGGAAGACCGGCTTCTCGAAATATTAACCGAACATATTCGTTCCCTCGATGGGATTATTCTCGAAGATTATAATAAAGGCGTTATGACGCGGACGATCATCCACCGGGCGACCGAACTTGGCCGAAAGCATGGTGTGCCGGTGCTCGTCGATCCGAAATCGCAGAATTTTTTCGAGTATCAGGATGCTACGGTATTCAAGCCGAACCGGAAAGAAGTCGAGGATGCACTGGGGGTTCGGCTGCATACCGATGAGGAAACGATTGCCGCCGGCCTCAAGCTGATGGAAATGCTCCACGCCGAGAATGTGCTGCTCACGCTGGGCGAAATGGGAATGATGCTCTTCGAGCGAATCCAGAATAACGGCATCTCGAACGAGCCGTTCGCCATCCCGACGCGCGCGCGCGAAGTGGCGGATGTTTCCGGGGCGGGCGATACGGTGATCGCGTGTCTTGCGGTCTGCAAGGCGTGTGGAATGAGCGTGCGCGAATCGGCGGTGGTAGCGAATCGTGCGGCGGGCCTGGTGATCGAAGAAGTGGGAATCGTTCCAATTTACCGGGAGCAGCTTGTGGCGGCATTGTTAGAGGACATATCTACAACGCTTGCATGAAGGAATTTTTATTTCATGTCATCCTGAGCGGAGTTCGACGCAGCGAAGCGAAGTCGAACGGAGTCGAAGGATCTGGTGTAGTGTGGCAGACCGGTGAAGTACAAAAGATCCTTCGACTCCGCAAATTCTCGCTTCGCTCGAATTTGGCCCAGAGGGCTCCGTGCTCAGGATGACAGATAAAATTAAATTCGCTCCTATTTTTGAATTCCGGAATGTCGAAAGCCGGAACGCTTTGATGAAATGGCGCGGAGGACTTCGCGCGGCTCACGAACAGCTTGTTTTCACGAATGGAGTTTTCGATATACTTCATGCGGGGCATGTGAACTATCTTCGCGAAGCTCGAAACGCTGGGAATGCGCTGATCGTCGGCTTGAATTCGGATGCGTCGGTCCGGGCGATTAAAGGTCCGAACCGGCCGATTCAGAACGAAGCGGACCGTGCGATGCTGCTTGCAAGCTTGAAGTGTACGGACGCCGTGGTTGTTTTCGATGAGACGACACCACTCGAAATTCTCCGTTTCCTTTTGCCGGACATTCTCATCAAAGGCGCCGATTATTCGAGGGAGACCATCATTGGCGCGGATGTCGTGGAGACGAATGGCGGAAAAGTGCAGACGATTCCGCTCTCGGAAGGGCGCTCGACGAGCGGGATTGTGGAAAGGATTTTGGAACGATACCGTTGAAGCTCCCCTAATCATGCCCATTAATCTTTTCTCAGACCGCTGCTTTTCCGAACTTTGTTCCTGCTATTGCAGGTTTTTTGCTTACCAATCGCTACCTAATAGCAAGCGATTGCGGGGAGCGTTTTTTCTCATTTATGGAGCCGAACCAGCCGAGCTCACAACCTGACGGCCAGCCAGCCATTCCTCATAGCGGAACGGCGAACGTGCTCGCCCCAAAAAAGCGCGGCTTTTGGAGAAGGACGCGGCAGGTGGTAGCCTGGCTTCTTCTGATTTTGCTCTTTCTTGGCTTCGCGGGGTTGCTCGTTATTCAACTTCCCGTCTTCAAGCGGCTGGTGGTTGGCGAGTTGGTCAGCACCATCGAGAATAGTACAAACGGAACGCTTGTCGTCGGCGAAATCAAAGGGAACTTGCTCGAAGGGTTCGTGATGAACGATGTCACGCTTCGCCTCAAGACCGGCACGAAGTACGACACCGTCCCCTTCATTCACGCCGATCGGATCATCGCCAGGTATTCGCTCCTGCGCTGGCTTCGGAAAAACGAGTTTGGCATTACCCAATTGATCCTACAGCATCCGGTGATCCGATTGGTAAAGTTTGCAGGTGACACAATGTGGAATTATCGCCTGCTGACGAAACCGGTTCCCACCGCGCCCAAAGGCCCCCCCCAGCCTTTTACGCAGGTCGTCGATCTTTCGGGTTTTCGAATCCAGAATGGGAGCCTCTATGTGCGCGATTACAACAACCCAGTTCCCGCCGTCACGGTTGCCGCACCGACGAAGAAAAACCCGATCGACTGGTCGGACATGGATGTCGAAGCGATCGATCTCGATGGCCGTTTATATGCTCATGGATCGAGCACGCAGACCGTGGGCGTGAATCAGCTACGCTTTGTCGAGAAGCACAGCGGTTTCTTCGTACAGCATTTGGAATTTTCCGGCTATCGGGATTCTACTCGCGCGAGCGTGGACAATGCCAAAATCATCACCGGATATTCCGATGTTAACTTTTCCATCGCGATTGCTCCTCCAAAACTTATAGACGCGGGTTCGCTTCGTTCGATGCAGCACTCTTCCGTGAAGGTAACCCTGAGCGGTCCGGTCATTAGCACCTATGAGCTAAAACAATTTTTCCCTGGCCCGCTCGGATTTTTAGCAGGATCGCCGGGAATCGATCTCGTGGCCAACGGAGAATTCGGTAAACTCCATATTCAAAAGCTCGCGCTCGATTTTAAAGGTCAGGGAAGTATTGGGATCGCCGGGGAACTTGATAATCTCCACCAAGCCGATTCGCTCTCGATGAATGTCAATCTTCAGGCGCGAAATCTTTCGAATACGACGCTCGATGATTATGTGCCGGGTTTGCATTTGCCGGATCTCTCCCGATTCAGGAATATCAATATCTCTAACTTGGCGTATGTTGGTGAGCCACTTAACTTCCATGCAAAATTCGACGCAAAATCAAGCGGCGCCGGCAATGCGGCGGGCGATGTGATAGTCGATCTGCGAAATCATCATATTTCCTATCGCGCGGGAATGAAGACCACGAATTTTAATGTCGCCGCGCTCGTGAAAGGCAAAGAATACGAAAGCTCGATCACCGCCGAAACGCAGCTTGCCGGAAAAGGGACGAATTGGAAGACGATGAATTCGACCATTACTGTCAAAACGGATGGTCCTTCCGTATTTGGGAAATATCATATCACCTCGGCCGATCTGGCTGGCGCGATGAGGAGCGGCACCATAACGGCGGATCCTCTCGATGCTATCATACAAGGGGGGCCCGAAGTCCATATTCGTAGCGCGATGGTAGCGCTCACGAATCCCCAGTTACCATTTCGTTTCGATGGCACGGTGAAAGATTTTCAAGTTGCGCAGGTTCTCAACTCAAACAATCCCGCGCGCGTCGATCTCGATGCAAACCTTGCCGGCAACGCCAAAGATTTCGAGGATGTGACCGGCATCGCGCATGCTCGGCTCTTCGACTTGGAATACCGCGGGCATGCGCTCCCGGATGATACCGTCGATCTCAAGATTTCACCTACTTCGGCGGGCGAAAACAATCTCACGCTGCGGAGCCAGATTGCCGACGTTACCATCGACCGCCGCTTCCAACTGGGAACGCTTACAGAGGATCTTCCAACGCACGTGAACGCTCTCCTTACTGCCATCGAACAACGGGACTTCCCGGAAAATGGAGCACACTTCCCGCTCTCGGTTTCCTGCCCGGACTCGATCGATTTCGATTATCACATTCAAATTAAAGACCTTCGGCCGCTTGTCGATTTTCTTCCGCGAACGTTCCTGCTTGGGCAAGGCGCAATCTATGGAACCGCTCAGGGCTGCCCGGATGGCGATTTGAATCTCACCGTGAACGGCGATAGCCTCGCATTCATTTTGCGCAACCGGCAAGTGGTGGATACCAATCTCGTTGACGTGGCGGATACCACTTTGGATACACTATCCCCTCCGGCATTCGTTACAGATAGCTTCGGCCATGCGGTGGCGGTGTTCGATTCTGGCGCCATCCGGCGGCGGGATACCTCGGCGCTTGCGCTTCCGCAATTCGGCGTGGGAACTCCGCGCATCCAGGTTATGCCCACCACGTTTCGTCTCGTACTGCACAATCTTTCGAACGATCCGCTTAAAGTGCTGGATCATTTAGACGCCTCGCTCGATGTTCTTTCCGATTCCGTCGTGCGGCTCGGGTCGGCGATGCTCTTCCATCCGAAATTTGGGCTGATGTATAAAAATCAGTCGCTTGATTTCGACATGGCTACCGTCTATAACGATGCGCTTGGAATTCGCCTGAAAGGAAAGGCTCATTTCCCGGAAGGCAATTTCGATTTCGCGCTCGATACACTTCGAATCAATTATATTAATCCTTATCCTTCTCCCGAAACCCTTCCAGACTACGTCTGGGTGAACGAAGGTCCGGTGCATATCAAGCGTTCAAAAGCGGGACGTCTCGAAGTCGATACCCTTACGATCCTTCATTCCTTGATGGCGGGAGTGAACCCGGGCAACGCGCGAGTCCAGCGCTTGAAATTTGCCGGAACGCTGGAAAACGATACGGTGAATGCCTGGCTGAATGTTCCTTCCTTCAAACTGGAAGAACTTAAGAAAATTATTCCTCCGTTCAAGCCGAACGCGAAGACGTTCGATTTTGCCAGCTTTAACGGCACGGTCCGGGACCTCACGGTGGCGCTTTCGGGCACGCTCGAACGGCCCGAACTTACCGCAAAGTTGTTTGCCGATTCGATGACCTATGGCGAAGGAGACAATCCGATAACCTTCGATTCGAATGCTCTCGACCTCGAGTACAAAAATCAGGTGCTCCGGGGAACACTTGCACTCCATGTCGCAAATTTTACAACGAATGCGCCCGGCCTGCAGAAGATCAATTTTTCCGGCGAAAAGAGCCAGCTTCTTGCCATCATCGATAGCATTCCGATGACCATCGCCATGGAGCGCGGCCCCGAATTCGCGGAGGATAGTGCCCGTGCCGCTCAACGACCGCTCGCCGCCCATATTGACGCCAATAATTTTCCGCTCGACGTGGCCACGCCGTTTCTACCACCATTCCGGCAAGTGCAAGGGACCGGCAATATTCATTTCTCCGTCTCGGGAACCCGGCAGAACATTGACTATGCGGGGATGGCATCCGTTCAGGATGGCGCCTTCCTTCTTGCGGCTACGAATATGTGGTATCGATTCGGAGGGCCACTTACCTTTGCACATAATGCGCTCACGCTGGAGAATGATACGATAAGGAATATCGATGCGGACGACCCCAATGGCGAGGCACGGTTGAACGGGAGCCTGAACTTCAGCGGATTCAATATTACGAATTTCGATCTCCGCCTTAGCACGAACGAATTGATGGTACTCTCGGATGCTGCAAAGCAAACCCAGTTGGCGGCTTATGGACCCGTCATCATCAATACCGGCGGACAAGATTTTCACTTCCGAAATACCTTCGCGGCACCCTGGATCAACGGAACGATCAATATCATGAGTGCCGATATCACCATGCCTCAGACGACCGCGCCCGCGCAACCCGCTTCGAATGCCGGCATCGTTTACGAAACCCTCCCTAACGATTCCATCGAGCGCCTGAATGCCCTGCGCTCACGAATACGGTCTTCCATTGCTCCGAACCAACACAATATCGAACTCCTGGACTCGGCTGGCGCGGGATCCGTTCAGATGTCCTATCTCGACGATACACTCTTTCCAAATCGGATGAAAAATATTTACCTGAACGATAATGGCTCCGCGCTTGCGGCCGATTCTTCCCTCAACCCCGTGGCACCCGCCAAAGGGCCTGCGCCCTCCTTCGCGGATATTCTCCGCATGGACCTGCTGATCCACACTCAGGGCGCTGCCTCGATTACCATTCCCTTCGGTGGCACCCTTGGCTTAATCGGATCGGAGCTAAAAGCCGAACTCAAAAGCGGGGGAACGCTCTCCATTGAGCGTGGCGATGACCTTCAAACTACCGCGAACGGCAGTTTCGATCTTTCCCAAAATTCCACGTTTACGTTTTACCAAACGTTCAATATTTCAAAAGGAAATATCACCTTCACCAATGACTTCAGCAATCCCAATATCTATATCGTAGCCGATCACACTGGGCCGCACGTCAAACAGTCCGGCCAGGATGAGGCACGGATCGAGCTGACCATAAAGGGCACGAAAAATAACCCGGAGCTTACCGCGGCGAATTACGAGACCGGTCCGGGAGGAACCTTCGAAGAACGCTCCGAACCTACCCCAGAGGCCGCGAAGGAAGATGCCATCTATTTCCTTATTACCGGACAGTTCAAAGACGAACTAAACATAGCCCAGAGCGCGAATGCCACCACTAATATTTTACAGAATCTCGGCCCGGGTGTTGTGACCAGCCTTGCCAATAATTTTCTTGGCTCGACCTCCTCGCAGGTGGCCATACGTTCGGCCAGCCTCAACCTGGGAACGACGAATGCGGGTGGCCAAATTACCGCGGCCATTCGCGATATTACCGTTAAAGTCGGCGGATATAACTACGGTACGACGGGGTCGACCGGCCAGTTCGGACTTAACTTGACGACGGACATTCCCTGGAGCACCTTCAGCTCTGCGCCCAGCGCGCGGGATATGATGATCGAAATGCAAGCGAATTCGAACCCTACCGTCGCAGCCGGGGCCGGAGCACTTACACAGCAGCCTATCTTCCTCGCCAAGTGGATCTGGACGCCCTTCCGTTTTTAAACTCGCTCTGCAATGATTCAAGCTTCGCGGCTTGGAATTTCGCTATTGCCACGCGCTTGGGTTTCCGGCGGGAGTGGCAGCACCGGAGCCTGAGGCGGGAGCGGCTGCGGCGTGAGGTTCTGAGGCAATTTTAGTTCTGTTTGGAGTGGCGCGGCGGCGGCGCGCAGCGAGGATTCGAAGCCTTGCTTTGCGCCGGTAATCGCTTCGAGCGGCTCTTTAATCGCATCTTTGACCTGCGATTCGATGCCAGCTTTTGCGTCGTTGAATTTTCGGAGTCCTTTGCCCAAACTTTGGGCAAGTTCCGGTATCTTCTTCGGTCCGAAGAAGATCAGAATGACCAGTAAAATAAGGAGGATTTCGCCTCCGCCGACATTTTCGAACATTTCTCAAGTAATGAGTGGATGAGTAACGAGTAATAATTTACGAGCAACGAAAAATTTACTCGTTACTCATCCACTCGTTATTATTCAGGCTTTTGGCGGTTCCGGCGCCTTCACGGCTTCCTCCGGCGGTGCCTGCGAAGCGCGCTTGAATTCATTGATGCCACGGCCCAGGCCGTGCATCAGTTCGGGAATTTTCTTGCCACCAAACAGGAGCAAGACAATGGCTACAATGATTAAAAGCTTGAGTGGGCTAAGGTCGTCTAACATAATAAAAGTGCTAAGTGCTGAAGAAATGGTCGGGCTGGAAGCACCGGCCTACGTTATGCTTTTGGTGCTTCGGGCGCTTTCGGAGCTTCCGGCGGTGCGTCGCCTTGCGAGGCACGCTTGAATTCATTGATTCCTTTGCCCAGGCCATGCATGAGCTCCGGTATCTTTTTACCTCCGAACAGGATCATGATGATGAACACGATGATCAATAGCTCGAAAGGGCCGATATTGCGAAACATTCGTTGTTTTCTCCTACTGGTGAAGTGATGGCTTTCGCCGAAGAATGGATTCAAAAGTTACGAACTTCGAGAGTTGGGAGAAGGTTCGTGAGTGAAACGTAATTATTTCACCGATTTGGGCGCGATCGGAGGGGGTAATTTCCGATGCAGAATCCATCCATCCCCATTCTTGCTATAGCGGTACGCCTTAATTTTGTGCGAGCGCGGAATCGCCCGCAGTGCGCCGACAACGATCACGAGCAACGCGAGCGCCAGCAGCGCAAACAGCGCGAGTTGGATGATGTAACCGATGTCCATGTAAATTTAAAATAATTTTGGGTGCCTGTCATTGCGAGGAGAATAAAGCGACCGAAGGGAGCTTTATTCGACGAAGAAATCTCACGGTTGAAGGACGAGATTGCTTCGTCGCTCCTTCGTCGCTCCTCGCAATGACGCTGAAAAATGGCTTTGTAAACTTTCGAAAATCCGGCGTCCGTCCGCACTGCCTAAAATGGATTCGCAAGCCCGCTCGGGATGCGGCATGAGACCCATGACATTGCCTTCCTTATTAATAATCCCTGCAATATTATTAAGTGATCCGTTCGGATTTGCCTCTCGGGTTACCTGGCCCTCGGCGTCGCAATATCGAAGCATGACTTGCCCATTTGCCTCGATGTCCGCCAGGACTTCATCGGTCGCAATAAAATTTCCTTCCCCGTGCGCTATCGGAATGCGTAGTATCTCGCCGGAATCGAGTTCGCTCGTAAATCGTGTATCCTCCCGCTCCACTTCAAGATAAATCTCTTTGCATGCGAATTTGAGCGATTCGTTCCGAATGAGCACGCCGGGCAAAAGCCCGCTTTCACAGAGTACCTGAAACCCATTGCAAATACCGAGTACTGTGCCGCCTTCGCTCGCGTAGCGGATCACGCTTCGCATCACGGGCGAGAACCGCGCGATCGCGCCCGTCCGCAAATAATCGCCGTAAGAAAATCCGCCAGGCAAAATCACGAGATCGACATCCGAGCCGATTGAATCGGATTTATGCCAGACGAACTCGGTATCCGGTTCGCCAAGCACATTCTTCACAGCGTGCATGGCGTCGTGATCGCAATTCGAGCCGGGGAAAACGATGATGCGGGTTCTCATAGTGGATGAGTAACGAGTAACGTGTAACGAGTAGTGCGGTGGTCCTTCATACTCGTTACTCGTTGCCCATCCACTCGGTACTGTGTAACACCGACTCATCGCTTACCGAAATAACAGAGTAGGTTTCCATAATTGGGTTGGCCAGCAGCTTTTCGCTGGCGCTTTCGGCAATGGCGCGTGCGGCTTCGGGCGTGGCAGCATCGACCGTGAGCCGGACAAGTTTGCCGATGCGCGTATTCTCGATCTCTCGAAATCCGAGCGAGCCGAGCGCGTGCTCGACCGCTTTCCCTTGCGGATCCAAAATCGCTTCCTTGCGCTCAATGGCGATATATGCGAAGAATTTCATAAGCCAGAACCTGGATTACGCGGATTAGATGGATTTTCTGGATTACCATCGCTCCGTAAAAATTTATTTTCTTTCGCCAAAGTGAATAAGAATTATTGAAAGCCGTTTCTGAGGTATGAACCTGAACGCGGAGCCGAAGAGAACGCCGGTAAGATCCCGTTTATTCGATATTCTTGTCATAGGATGCCGTGGATTATTGCGAGCTGTTGATTCATCGATAGTAATCCAGAAAATCCATCTAATCCGCGTAATCCAGGTTCTATATTCCAAACGTCGATTCATCCTCGCGCTCCAGCGCTTCCTGGTCCAGCAGCGCACCGGCGCGGCGCTCGCGAATTACGCGCCGTATTCTATGATACGCCGAGCGAACGATTCCGTATCCTACAAAGAGAACAAAGAGCGGGAAGATCGCGCTCCCGCGTGTCGCAATGACGAGAATCAGCCCCGCGAAATAAATTCCGAATTTGAAGGGGTGCGCCATGATCTGCCGCTTCGATGGCTTCGGTACCACGTCGTATTTTACCGTGCTCACCATGAGGAGCGATGCGCCGATCGTCACAATCCACATCCACGGATCGGTGAGTTGCGCGGCTGCCGGGAGTTCGAGATGATGGAACGAAACGTAGGAGATGATGAGGATCGCGGACGATGGAATCGGCAGGCCGCGGAAATAATCCTTGTCGAAGCCGACAAGCTGCACGTTGAACCGCGCGAGGCGAATGGCGCCGCAAATCGCCGGGAGCGCGGCAAGGAGGAGTCCCGTGCCGGGGAATTGGTAGAAGAAAGCTTTGTAAAGAATCGCGCTGGGTGCCACGCCAAAGGTTACCACATCGGCGATGGAATCGAGTTCCACTCCGAATTCGCTTGACGAACGAGTGAGGCGCGCCATCATGCCATCGAGCATATCGAAGATGCCGCCCGCAACAACGAACCACCCCGCCGCGACGAAATCGTTATCGACGAATGCGGCTTTGATCGCGACAAACCCCGAAAAGAGGTTCATCACCGTAAAAAGGCTGGGGATGATCGATCGCGCGCGCCGGCGTTTACTCACGGAGGAAGTGCTAAAGTGCTAAAGTGCTGAGTGCTAAAGTGTAAACAACCTGCTTCATCGGTCCCATCCGTCCCATTAGTCCCACCACGCCCGCGTTAAAGAAATTCAGCCAATACCGTTTCCCCCGCGCGAACGATCTCGCCGGATTTCACCAAAATCTTCGCGTCCGGCGGAATGTAAATATCTACGCGGGAGCCAAATTTTATCATGCCGAATCGCTCCCCGGCGTGCAGATTATCGCCCACTTTTGCTTCGCAAACAATTCTTCGAGCAATATAACCCGCGACCTGTGTGAATAAAATTTTGCGCGTTCTATTCGTAAGGCCGATCATTGCGCGTTCGTTGCGATGCGTCGCCTGAGGATCGTGCGCAACGAGAAATTCGCCTTTTACATATCGGAAATATTCCACCCTCCCCGTTATTGGCGAGCGATTGACATGAACGTCGAGCGGCGACATGAAAATCGAAATGCGCGTGGCCCCGCCTTTCAGGAATTCCTGCTCGTCCGCCGCTTTCACTTCAACAATTTTTCCATCCGCCGGTGAGACAATGAGATTTTCGACAGGCCGACCATTCGCCGCTATCGTTCGATCGGGATCGCGGAAGAAATTAAGAGAGAAGAGCGAAATGAACGCGGCTACGACTACGAGAATAATTCGCAGCCACGCTTCATCGCTCCAAATCGCCAATCCCACCAACACGATCGTGATGACGAGAACCGCGAGGATAACGTCTTTGCCATAACGAGTCATACCGGCTCGGTTACGCGCTTGAGCATTTCCGCATACGCTTCCTCGACGCCGCCCAAGTCTTGACGGAAGCGGTCTTTATCGAGCTTTTTGCGGGTGACGGCGTCCCAGAAGCGGCAGGTGTCGGGCGAGATTTCATCGCCGAGGAGAATTTCCCCTTTGTGCCGTCCGAATTCGAGCTTGAAATCAACCAGGATAATCCCCCGCTCGCGGAAAAATTCTTTCAGAATATCGTTGATCTTGAGAGCAGTGTGTCGAATGTGATCGATCTCGTCTTCGGTAGCAAGCTCCATTGCGAGCGCATGGCTATCATTAATGAGCGGATCGCCAAGCGCATCGTCTTTATAAGAGAATTCAAACGTGGGTTGCTTGAATTCGCGTCCTTCCTCGACGCCGAACCGTTTTGAGAACGATCCCGCCGCAATGTTGCGGACAATCACTTCGAGCGGCACGATTTCCAGCCGCTTCACCAGCATATCGACGGGTGAAAGCTGCTCGATAAAGTGCGTTCGAATGCCGCTTCGTTCGAGCATCTGGAACAGCGCGCTTGACATCGCGCAGTTCACCTCGCCCTTGTGCGCCCAGCTTCCGCGCTTCAGCGCGTTGAAAGCCGTCGCATCATCCTTGAATTCCTGGATAACTTGATCAGGGTGGCCTTTTACCGTGAAGAGTTTCTTGGCTTTGCCTTCGTAAAATTGTGTTTCTTTTTCTACCATGTTAAAAATTGTTTGAACCTGGAATTGTCTGACGATTATTGAAATAATCCTAAAAATGCTCCGAGGCTAACGACAAATCCGTTGCCTTTAATCCCGTTAAGTGCGGTGGTATTTCCGAGCAAGACGCCCTGGTCGACCGTCCACGCGCCCATAGAGGTTCCCTGATACGCGGCCGTCAGCCGGAACATGAGCAGCCCGATCGGCGAATACTCGAATTGCAATTGCGGCATATAGAGAAAGAAATGCGAGGTGTAGGTATGGGTATAATTGATCGAATTCTCATTGAAATCCGCCCCGAGATCGAACTGAAGCCGGTTTTGCGCCTGGCGCGCAAAGATATTGACCGCGCCATAGCCCAGCGCGATACCGGGAACGATATGGAAATGTCCGGTGCGGAGCGGAAGAACATAGTCGATCGTCAGCGCGCCATAGCCGACGGAGTAGGTGAGATAACGATTGACCGTGTCCGCGCCGTCGTTGATCGCCGTGGTCGTGCATCCGCAATCGACACTGGTGCCCCCATATCCCATGCCCCCCAAGCGCAAATTTTTTACCCATGGCACGGTGACGAATCCCTGTCCGCCGATCATCCACACCTCATTGCGGTAATTCTTACCAATGAATGGCCCGTTGACATCCTTGACGTTATTCGCGATGTTCGCGTTGAACGCCGTGAAATCGGGAATAAAATATGCGCCCAAAATTCCGCCGCCCACGGAAAAGAACGAAGTGGAAGGCGTGCCGGCCTCCTGATAGAGTTCCTCGTCGTTCCAGTGCGTCGTATCATGCACGATCTGCGCCGCGGCCCATCGGGGTGCCATTAATGCGGCGATCAGAATCGCGCCGGCAATCGCCGGTTTCCATATGGTGAGATTCATTCTATATGCTTTCATCGTTTGTACTACAAATTTACGAAGAAAAACTCCCCGGGGTGGATAAATCATTAAGCAAAGCCTGAGCCGATGAGCTATTCCGATTGGCGGATCGAGGAAGATTTCGAGCGCACCGGCGCGCACCACATGGCGCGCGACGAAGCGCTAACGCGCGAGCGCCTCGAAAATCCTTCATTGCCGAGCTTGCTCCGCCTCTATTCCTGGCAGCCGGCGGCGGTTTCGATTGGCTATCAACAACGCATCGAGTCTATTGATTTGGAAGCCTGCCAGGTGAACGAAGTCGACGTCGTTCGCCGCCCTACCGGCGGCCGCGCCGTGCTCCATAAAAATGAGATTACCTACGCCGTAATCACGCGGGCCTCGCCTGCCGACGGACTTTACGCGGTCCACAATAGAATCGTAGAAGCACTTGTTATGTCGATTTCGTCCCTTGCGCCGTTCAACTTGGAAGGTTCACCTTTATTGGTAACCCCGCGCTCCGGCGGACCGGAAAAAAACGCGCTGCCCATCGCCTGCTTTGCCAGCACCGCGCGGCATGAAGTAACCTGGCGCGGAAAAAAAGTAATTGGCTCGGCGCAGCGGCGCTTCGGCGAAGTGGTGCTGCAACATGGCTCGATATTGCTCACCGAAGATCACCTTCTGTTGCCCGATTTACTCGCGCTTTCAAATGATGCGCGGCAGAAAATGCGCGACATGCTCGAACGGGAAACGGCAACGCTCGCGGACGTATTCGGGCGTCCCATCACCATCCAAGTATGCGCGGAAGCCATTCGTTCGAATTTTGTGACGAACTTTTTGAATGCAACAAAGGTATTAGCCGACCGCGAAATAACGCCGTCATCATTCATCATTCATAATTCATCCTTGCCCCTTGGCTAAATCTCTCAAGCTGCAATTAGTAACGCCGGACCGCTCGATTTTCGAAGGCGAGGTTGAGGAATTCACCGCGCCCGGCGAAGTCGGGCCGTTTACGATCATGCTCAATCACGCGCCGATCGTCTCCGCGCTCGTGCCCGGTATCTTCAAATGGAAGCCGGGCGGACCGGACGCTATTTTTTTGCTGGGCGGAGGCTTTCTCGAGTTTCACGAAAATAACGGCGTGGTCCTCGCAAGCTCCGCCGAACGAGTCGAGGCGATCGACGTTCCCCGTGCCGAACGCGCCCTCGCCCGCGCCCAGGAACGCCTTCAACACGCCATGGACGGCACCATCGACTACGAACGCGCCCGCCAGGCCCGAGACCGCGCCAAAGCACGCATCGCGGCGAAGAATCCCATTCGGGGCTAATCAAATAGTGTGGACCGAAATGATATTTCGGTCCAAAATAAAAAGGGCGAAATAGCATTTCGCCCCACACACTTTATTGAGCATTCACCACATTCATCGCCTTCGGAATTCCCCCGTTCGCAATTTCAAAACATGCCTGCGCCGCCCGCTCGATCATCTCCTGCGCGACTTTAGCTTCATCCGGCTTGAACTTCGAAAGAACAAACCGCACCTGCTCGCCGCGCCGGAAATCCCCGCCGATGCCACTCCGCAACCGAGCGAAATCCTCGGTTCCCAATTCGTAAATAATGGAAGAAAGTCCGTTATGCCCGCCGTCCGAGCCGCCTAAACGTAATCGCAGCGTTCCCAATGGCAGTGCAATATCATCACCAATAACGACGAGCCGCTCCATCGGAACTTTATAAAATTGCAGCGCATCGCGGACGGCCCGGCCCGAAAGATTCATATAGGTCGTCGGCTTGACGAGCAGAATCTCCTCGCTTCCCCGAAACCCTTTCGCGAAATAGAATTCTCCTTTGCCGGCGCGCCAGCCAGTCGAGCGATCCAAAGACCGCTCGACTACATCCACGACTTCAAAGCCGATATTATGCCGCGTGCCTTCATACTCGCGGCCAATATTGCCAAGCCCGGCAAAAATCCACATGCGTGTAGCGCGAACTTTAGTTTGCGGCCCCGCGGTGAACGCAAACTAAAGTTCGCGCCACACTCGCAATTAAGATTTACCCTTTTCGCCAGCCTTACCCTTTTCCGGAGGCGCTGCCGCTCCCTCTTCCTCTTCCTTCTTACCCTTGGCCTTGATCTGCTCTGGCTCGGTAATAACGGCTTCCGGCGCGGCAACAACTTCTTCCGCGGCCTTCGGCGCCGCGACCGTTACAATAACGGCATGGGCATCCGTCGTGATGGTATAACCCGGATTCGCGGGAACATCGCTGACGTGAAGCGAATGTCCGATCTTAAGGCCCGACACATCGAGATCGATATGCTGCGGAATCGCATCGGGAAGAACTTCGATCGAAAGCTTATGGAGCGAGAAGTCCATCACTCCGCCATCTTTCACGCCAATTGGCGAGCCAACCAGATTGACAGGAACTTCGATCTTGATTTTCTCTCCAGCGTGGATCAGGATGAGATCGATGTGGCTAACGCGATCCGTCACGGGATGAAACTGGACTTCGCGCAAAATGCAGCGCATCGGCGAGCCATCGAGATCGAGGTTAACCGTGTGCGTTTCATTCGTATAAATAAGCGGGCGAAGGTCCAACTCTTTTACGTGAAAGGGAACGCTGGCCTCGCCGTGGCCATAAACAATGCCGGGCACGCGGCCCGATTGACGGAGTTGGAGTGCGGTCGAGCCGCCTAATTTTTCGCGCTTTTTCGCGCTGATCGTGAGTTCTGCCATGGTATTCTTTCAGC
>DASRZC010000028.1:0-14234 GCA_035686785.1 Kapaibacterium sp. (SeqCode) | reverse complement strand
CCCCCCCCCCCACAACGGCGAGTGATCCCTATTATCTATCCGGAACGACCATAGGATTCGCCTGTTTTCCATCAAATGTCAATCAGAACCGAACGGGTAGCGGGCGAAGTGCAGCAGGCGCTGGCGCGCGCATTGCAAACGGATTTTTCCGATCTTTCGGATGGGCTTATCACGGTCACGAAAGTGCGGATGTCGCCCGATCTTCGGAGCGGCCGCGTTTATATCAGCCTCTTAGGCGGGACGCGCGCGCCGGAGCGGACGCTCGAAAAGATAAAGGCCGAAACGCCGCGGCTTCGAGCCGCGATTGCGAAAGCCATTCGGCTGCGATACGTACCGGAACTTCATTTTTATTTAGACGACACGCAACAGGAAGTAGCGCGCGTGGAAACCATTCTGAAACAGATCGGGGAAGAGAAGCATGGTGCAGATGCATCTGAAAAAATCGCATCGAATGAGTAAGCAAACTTTTTTAATGTCATCCTGAGCGAAGTTCGTTCGACCGAAGGGAGAACGAACGGAGTCGAAGGATCTCGTGTAGTTTGGCAGTCAGGTGAACTGCCGGAGATTCTTCGACTCCGCAAATCTTCGCTTCGCTCCGATTTGCTCCGCTCAGAATGACATAACAACTAAATTTGATTTCCTCAATAGAAATTCTAGACCGCGAATTCGTTCTCTCGAATCCTACGGATGCGTATGAGCGGCTCGGCTGCAAGGAAGGCGCCCTCATTCTCCTCGATAAACCCTACGGCGAAACCTCGTTCTTCGTTGTAAACCGGCTGCGGAGCGCGATCACCCGCGCGACGGGAATTCGCAGAGTAAAATGCGGCCATGCCGGAACGCTCGATCCGCTGGCGACCGGGCTCCTTATTTTAGCCACTCGCGGAAAGACCAAATCCCTCGCAGAACTGATCGGGCTGGAAAAGACATATCTTTTGCGCATGCGATTTGGAGTCACCTCTCGCAGTTTCGATCTCGAACAGCCCATGGAATTCTGCGATGGTGCCGAACGGCTAACCGAAGAGGAAGTGCGCAAGGCGATCGAGTCGCTTCCGGGCGAGCACAATCAGATGCCGCCGATCTTCAGCGCGATCAAGCAGAAGGGCCAGCCAGTTTATAAACGAGCGCGCGCCGGTAAGGATGTTACTATGGTCACGCGCGTTATTCAGGTGCATCAGGCCCAAGTTGTTTCGATTAATTTGCCGGAAGTAACGTTTCGAGTCCGCGTATCGAAGGGCACTTACATTCGCAGTATCGTTTGCGACCTTGCGGCATCAATGGGAACCTGCGGCCTGCTTGTCGATCTGGTGCGCGAAGCAATCGGAGAGTGGATGGTCGCGGATGCGCTGACGTTAGCGGAGGCAACACGTATTATCGAAGAATCGCAAAGCGCGCGTACCGAACCGATTCATCATTCATAATTCATCATTCATCATTGGTTATCACCTGGGGCTTAGAGAACGCGAGCCATAATCCGAAGACGATCACGACGCAAGGCAGTTACGATGGCGTCCATCTCGGGCATCGGCGGATTTTGGAGCGGTTGCGCGCGCGTAAGAAGGAATTCGGCCTCGACCGGTCGCTTTTGCTTACGTTCCATCCGCACCCACAGGAAGTCCTCCGAAAAAGCGGTTCGCCGGTCGAATTACTGACGACAATCGACGAACGGCTCGAACTCCTCGAAAAGCAAGGGATCGACGAGGTCGTGGTGATCGAATTTACAAGGGAATTTTCGCAAACATCGTATCTCGATTTTTTTCGTAAGACTATTGTGGAAGCGCTCGGCAGCCGAGCGATGGTCGTTGGATTTAACCACGCCTTCGGCAAAAACAGGGAAGGAGACGCCGACCACCTGAAAAAAATCGCGAGGGAGATGGACATTCTTGTCGAAGAAATTCCGCCGGTAACGGTTGGCAGTATCTCTATAAGTTCTAGTAAGATACGGTTGGCGCTTAAAACGGGGGATATGGTCAACGCGAATGCCTGGCTCGGTCGCCCATACCCTTTAACAGGCCGAGTGGTGCATGGTGATTCGCTCGGCAAAACGCTCGGCTTTCCGACCGCCAATCTGGAGATCGATCCGGTAAAACTCATTCCCGCCGATGGCGTTTATGCAGCGCGCGCGGTTATTCGCGGTAAAAATTATCTGGCGGCTCTTAGCATAGGATCCAAACCGACCATTCGCCCAGATGGCGAGCGCACCGTCGAAGCGCTCCTGCTCGATTTCGATGGCGATCTTTATTCTGAAGAACTTCGTGTCGAATGCCTCGGCTTTTTGAGGCCGCAGGAAGCGTTTTCATCGCTCGATGAACTGAAGCAGGCGATCGGGAGGGATGTCGCGGTTATTCGGCAAATCGAAGCGCATTCATAAAAAATGAATCACCCCGAATCCAACCAGCGTTTTCTATGGAACGGCGAGTGGCGCGAAATCGCGCTCGCCGAATGTGAAATTACCGAGCTTGCCCCCGGCCATTTCCTCGTGGCTTCGGAGAATGAGCGTTTCGAAGTATTTGCCCTTCCCGACGGTACCCTGAGCGATGGTTGCGGCCTGGATGGCGTCCGGCTCGAATTCGAATCGGAACGAGAGCGAATTATCCGCGAGCGTTTTCAGGGTGCAACTCTTTCAGGAACGATTCAGACCGGTTCGCATGTCATAAAGGCGCCCATGCCAGGGTTGGTCCGGGCCGTAACCGTCCGCCCCGGAGACGAAGTCGAACGGACCACCACGGTGCTGATCCTCGAAGCCATGAAAATGGAGAACAACATCCTCGCAAGCGCCAAAGGGCGTGTGAAACGGGTGTTGGTCGAAGAGGGAGGCTCCGTTGAAAAAAATGCTAGCCTGATCGAAATAGAATTATAGCTATGTTCCCTCCCGATTTTGCCGCTAAAGGGAGGATCCGATTTTATTATGCGAGTCACCGTCAGTGTTGCCGGACGTTTTCATGCGTTCCATTTAGTCGAGCAACTCGCGCGGCGCGGGTATCTCGACCGATTCATCACGAGTACGCTGAACGAGAGACTCCTTCCAAACCGAAGGCTTCCGGATTCGCTTCGAAATAATTCTGACTTCATAGAGAAGATTCGTCAGGTTCCCACGCCGGAATATCTCGGATATGGCGTGCGCAGGCTTCCGATCAAGGACTCGCAATTGCTTTCCTATTTTATAAAAGACAATCTCTACGACCGCTCGGCTGTAAAGCATATTACGAATGGCGATTTGTTCGTCGGCTGGTCGAGCCAGTCGTTGTTTCAAATGCGCGAGGCAAAGGCGCGGGGCGCGCGCGCAATTATCGAGCGAGGCTCGACGCATATCTCCGAGCAATACCGGTTGATCGAAGAAGAGCGGAAGCGATTTGGAATCGCAGCGCCAGCGCGTTCACGATGGGAGCGGCTGCTCGAAGAGAAGCAGCTAAAAGAATATCACGAAGCGGATTTCATCATGACGCCAAGCGAATTCGCGCGGCAAAGTTTTTTGGATAGGGGATTCGATCCAAAAAAGATTTTGAAAGTCCGGTATGGCGTCGATCTCAGTCAATTTTCCTCACCCCAAACCCCTCTCCCCGCGGGGCAAGGGGCTTCTACTCTTCTCTTCGTCGGCGCAATTGGATTTCAGAAGGGGATTCCATATTTGTTGGAAGCTGCGCGAAATTTGCGGGCAACGGGCAAGAAATTTCATCTCAAACTGATTGGCCGCTTCGAAAAAGATTTCGAGGCTTGGCTGCGAACGAGTAATCTCCGCTCGGAGATCGACGAGCATATTCCATTCGTGCCGAACCACGAATTAGTTCGGCACTTTCACAAGGCTGATATTTTTGTTCTGCCTTCCGTGCAGGAAGGCCTCGCGCTGGTGATTGCCGAAGCCATGGCAAGCGGCCTGCCCGTCGTTGCAACGGAAAATACCGGCGCGCTGGAATTTATCGACAATGGCACAAACGGATTGATAGTACCTGCCGCAAATACGCCGACGCTTGTAACCGCAATTGCGGAATTACTCGGCAGCCCGGAAAGAGCAAAATCGATGGGGGAGGAAGCCGCCCAGAAAGCAAAAGATTTCAGCTGGGATGAATACGGCGATGCCATCGAGCAAGCGTACAGTTCAATTGTTCATGGGACTCATCGGTCCGATGCGTCCCATGGGACCAACCCTTCGACTTTCTATGAAGATTATTGGAACCGCGATCAAGGGTGGACGCCCACGCATTCGTTTACAGCAGCACAACTCGATCTTCATTTCAAAAATGCGTTTCATCCCAGCGATTCCGTGCTCGATGTTGGCTCGGGCGATGCCTCGAATTACCAATCATGGCTTGTGAAGCAGGTGCGCGATCTGAAAGCAATAGATATTAGTGAAATCGGCGTTGAACATGCGCGAAGAATGGGAATCGACGCGCGCGTGCATGATTTGTCCGAGCGATTTCCATACGATAACAATTCGTTCGATGGCGCGGTGTGCATCGAAGTGCTGGAACATCTTTACGATCCGAAATTTACGGCGAGCGAGATTTTTCGTGTATTGAAGCCGGGCGGATTACTCGTCACAAGCGTTCCCAACAATGGATATTTCCGCGAGCGGCTTCGTGCGCTAACGAAAGCGGAATTATCCACTTCCATCTCCGATTTTTCGAACGAGTGGAAGGGCGCGCATATTCGCTTTTATAATTTAGCATCGTTTACGCGGCTACTGGAAGTGTGCGGATTCCAAATCGAGTCCGTGCGCTCGAATGGCGATGCCTCGATTTTCGATGGTTTGGATTCGCTTGGAGGATATGCGATCCAGCATGTTTCATCATTTCTACGGCGAAGACTCCCTCGCGTGGCACGAGCTGCTTTTTTAGAAAATGCGTGGCCATCGCTCTTCGCGCCGCATCTAATAGTTCGCGTCCGAAAGCCGATGGAGGGTACCTCGTGAAAGTCCTGATCTCCGGTTCGTTTTGGCATGGCTCGCTTGAAGAGAGTTACGCGCGCGCCTTCGAGTCCATCGGATGGCGCGTGGTCCGATTCGATTGGGATCAGATAGCTCGTGCCCATCCGCTCTCGGCAATGGCGTTTGCCGATAAGCTTTTGAGGCTGCGCATCGCGGACCGGGTTGGGAACTGGTTTATCGACGCGATCGAGGGTGCGCGTCCCGATCTTGTGCTCGTCATCAAAGGGCGAACGATCTCGCCAGACACATTGAGTAAAGCAAAACGAATTCTGAGCGATCGGCCGCTTGTGAACTTTAATCCCGATAGCCCCTGGGATCCATCGAACCGCACGAAGCGGCTGTTGGAGAGTATTTCCGTTTACGATGCACATTTTACCTGGAATGATCGGCTCAGGAATGAATTTACCAAAGCCGGCGGAAAACAAGTCCACTATCTTCCGTTTGCCTACGATCCGGTGCTGCACCATCCGCCAACAGATCAAAATTCAAAACCGCAATACGATGCTATTTTTGTCGGGACCTATTCCCCGGAGCGGGACACACTTTTAGGTTCGCTAACGGATTGCCAGATTCGTATCGTGGGGAATGACTGGCAGCGCGCGAAGGAGATTCCAAAACATTGGATTTTGTCGAAAGCGGTATATGGCGAGGACGCGCTTGGCGTCCTCGGCATGGGAGCGTGCGCCATCAATATCCTGAGGCCGCAGAACTACGGAAGCCACAACATGCGGACGTTCGAAATTCCCGCCTCGGCGCGGCCCATGCTTGCCACGCGCTCGGAAGAGCAATCCAAATGGTTCACCGAGGGAACGGACGTCGATTATTTTCACGGACCGGAAGAACTTTCCAGCAAGATTCGAGGATTTATACAAGACAGGGAATACGCCGAGGCCCTTGCCCGGAATGGCTTCGAGCGTGTTCGTGAAGAGACCTACGAGAAGCGCGCCCGGACGATACTCGATGTGCTCGGATTTGCCCACTGAAGTGCCAATGAAGATACTCTACGTCGGCCATACCTATACCGTTCGCGCAAACCAGGCGAAGATCGCCGCGCTGGCGGCTATGCCGTGGCCAAATGGATCGGTGGAGATTACCCTCGTGACACCGCATGGTTGGCGGGGGCCGCTTTATTCGAACCGAGCGGATTTGTTCGACCGATCGCTCGCAACGAATGTCGATCATCATATCCTTCGCGCGTTCTTCATTGGCAAAGAAGGAGCGTATTTATTTTCTCCTTCCATTTTTTTATTGATCGCAAAGTTAAAGCCCGACATCGTTCATGTCGAGCAGGGAGCGTACGCGCTGTCCTATGCTCAAATTATTCTTGCGCTCAAATTATTTTCACCACAATCGCGCGCAATATTTTTCACCTGGTGGAATTTACCCTATCGGCCGCGCGGTCTAAAGCGCATGACCGAGCGATTCAATCTTTCGCATTCCGCATGTGCCATCGCCGGCAACGAAGCAGCCCGCGAAGTGCTGCGCGAGCATGGGTTCCATAATCCCATCGAGGTGCTGCCGCAATTAGGAGTCGATGAAAGAATGCTGGATCTGCCTTGTTCGAATGCGCTGGATCATAATAGTTTCACGGTTGGCTACGCCGGCAGAATCTCCCCGGAAAAAGGCGTGCTCGATCTTGTCGAGGCAATCGGGAAATTAAAGCAACCAAACGAGGTCAAGCTCTACATGGTCGGCTCTGGCGATGCCTTGGAAGACGTTCGCAACGCGGCGGCTGTTCACCGCGTCCACTTCGTCCATCACCCAGCCATTCGGAATGAGGAGCTACCCGACCATCTTGCAAAAATGGACGTGCTCGTTCTGCCAAGCCGGACGACACCCGAATGGGTGGAACAATTTGGCCATATTCTACTCGAAGCAATGGCTATGGGCGTGCCGGTTATCGGTTCTTCCTCCGGAGAAATACCAAATGTGATTTCCAACGCCGGCCTTATTTTCGAAGAAGGCAACATTTTGGAACTATCGGCTCGGATCGAATGGCTCCGGTCGAATCCATCGGAGCGGGAACGACTATCGGATTTTGGGAAAGCGCGGGTACGGGAGCATTTCACAAATAGAATCATTGCTGCCGCGCAACTACGGGTTTACCAATGGATGATGAAATCCGGGAAACCGGCCGGCGCGCGGCAGGAAACCCATTCGAACGAACGAAGACGCACCATTCCCACGGCCACGAATGAATAGTATCATCGCCATCGCGATTTTGCTGGTACTGATCGGCCTTATCTCCAGGACCGAGCGCCAGTATATTATCCTATGGGCATTCGCCACACCCATTTTCTACATTTTGTTTGGCTTCAAGAGCCTGTATATCAGCCTCGGGTTTACCGATGTCGAGTTGTTTAGCGGCGTGCTCCCGATGGTCGTCTGCATCATGGCGTGGCAAAAGTTAACGCGCACGGAAAAGCAGCGAGCCTGGAAATATTCGCCAAAGTTGTGGTGGCTGTTTCTTGCGTATTATTTCATATCGCTCACATGGTCGGATAATCCCGGAACGGGAGTTCGGACCGTTCTCGAACTTGCGTTTCCTTCGATGCTCTATCTCATAGCGTTCAATGTGATTCAAAATGATTTCCATCTCGAGCGATACTACAAATGGATGATGATCATCAATATCGCCGTTGCCTTCTTCGATCTCTACAATGCGTACACGGGCTGGTCCATGATACGCGATGCGGGATCGATGACGCAGGGCGTCGTCGGATACCGGACCGTTACCGCCTATTTTTACCTGACGATGGCGACGATCCTGATGATGCGCATGATGGAGAAGTTCGATTGGAAGGTGTTCGCGCTCTATGCGGTCGATATCTTCTTGCTTCTTATTTCCGGCAGCCGCACACCGACGTACGCCTTTATCGCCGGTTCCGGTATCGCGATCGTGTACCGGCGAAGCATTCGGTTTTCGCTGCTTGGCGGCGCGGTACTTCTGCTTCTAGTCGGAATTCTGTGGATTCTTCCAACACATCATAAATTCATCACCGGGAGCGATTCCCTCAATATGGAAGACAGCGGCCGCAGCTTTTTCCAAAAATATTTTTCTGATAAAGCCGAGGAGAAGCCGATCTTTGGGTTCGGAGCGGGCGGAACAGAGGTCTATGCCACCTGGCTCACGCAGAACGTCACGTTGGTTGGCGCGCCCCACAATGAGTATCTTCGGGTCCGGTTCGATGGCGGCTACGTTGGGCTGGCCCTCTTTTATTTGGGACTTGCCGATATTATTTTCTGCGGCTTGCTGTGGGCGCGCGGCATGAAACAATATTATCCGTTTCAAGCAATCATGGTGATGACACCCGTCATGTTCGCGGTCAGTTGCACGAACGATAATACTTTCTTCTACTTCTATGTGTTTACACAATACCTGTTCGTCTTCATGGGCTTTGGCGCGCGGCTTTGCTATGAGGAGCGCGTGAAGCAAGGCAAAGAAAGCCTCGTGTTGGACGCGGAAGATATAGCAACCATCAAAGAACAAATGGGCATCCTGCCGGCAACAACCTAACCATGCATGTACCGTTTCTCGACCTGAAAACTCAATATCAATCCATCCGCGGCGAAATCGCGGAGGCCATTGCTCACGTGCTCGAATCAGGGCAGTATATTCTGGGGCCGGAGGTGAGTGCATTCGAAGATGCGTTCGCTTTGATGCACTCGAATGATCCCGCCGCGCTGCCACAATGCGTTGGCACCAACAATGGGACGTCCGCGCTGCACCTGGCGCTATGGGCACTCGGAATCAAGCGTGGGGACGAAGTTCTCGTGCCGGTCAACACGTTCATTGCCACGGCGGAGGCGGTCTTGCTCACCGGCGCGACACCCGTCTTTGTGGATCACGACGAATATTATACGCTCAATGCGGAAGAAATCGAGCGCCATATTACGCGCCGCACGCGGGCGATCCTGGCCGTGCATCTCTATGGCCAGCTCGCGAATATGGATGCCTTGCGCTCGATCGCGGACCGGCATGGATTATTATTGATTGAAGATGCTGCACAGGCGCACCTCGCCTCCCATGCGGGGCGAAAGGCCGGCGCCTGGGGAGAGGCGACGGGCTTTAGCTTTTATCCAGGAAAAAATCTCGGCGCATACGGCGAAGCCGGCGCGGTACTTTCGACCGATGCAACCCTTGCCGGCAAAATGCGAAGGCTTCGAGATCACGGCTCCGAAAAAAAATATTGGCATATCGTGGCCGGACATAATTACCGCATCGAAGCATTGCAAGCCGCCATTTTGCGCGCGAAGCTTCCGCATCTCGACGCATGGACGGAAGCCCGCCGAGCAAATGCGGAACGTTACCGCGAAGCCTTGCAGGATATTCCCATGGTCGCAGTGCCGAAGGTGCGCGAGGGGGCGCGGCATGTTTATCATCTTTTCGTCATTCAGGCACCAGACCGCGACCGGCTGCAGGAATATTTACGCGAAAAGGAAATATCGACGGGCTTGCATTATCCTATTCCGCTTCATCTCCAACCCTGTTTTGCATATCTCGGATATAAAGAGGGCGCATTCCCGCGCGCGGAGAAATCGGCGAAGCGAATTCTATCACTGCCCATGTACCCCGAATTGGCCGAAGAGCAAATCGACTACGTGGCGAATTCCATTCGGGAATTCTATGTGCGCGGAGGAGCGCGGGCGAAATGATCTTCGCGGCAACCATTCGGCGGCATGGATGGCCGAAAGTGACGCTCGTCATTCTCGACTGGCTCGCGGTGACGCTGGCGGCGCTCGCGACGATCTTGCTCCATTATTTCACCGGATTCGATCAATACGATCTCGAGCATTCGCTGGGCGAATATATTCTTCGCGTCACTATTCTCTATGCGTCGTTTCCCGTCCTGGTGCTGATCTTTCGCCAGCACATGCTTTATAAGCCCAAAGTTTATTCCACGGGCATCCTGCAATTTGCGCAGCTATCGCGCGCGCTCCTTATCAATGCGCTGGTTCTTATTGCCGTTCTCTTTTTTGTGCGGCAGGAGTGGATTCTTCACAGCCGGACGAACCTCTTTCTGTTCACGCTCTCCTCGCTTCTTTTACTTTCGTTCTTTCGGATCGTGCTGTTTCGGAACCTTTTGCTCCCGGCCATTGCCGGTATCGAAGTCCGGCGCATTCTTTTAGTCGGCACGAGCCTGGATGCGCGCGAGCTGCTCGCGCAGTCTGCCAGCGGAAAGGGGCGGCCGTTCGAAGTCGTGGCGGTGGTCGATCAAAACGGAATATTCGCATCGGATGTGGGCGGCGCCGTCGTGATGAGAGCGGTGCCGCTCCTAAAAGATTTTGTGCCGGCCAATAATATCCATGAAGTCGTCGTCGCCGAAAACGATTTGCCCTATGAGGACGTAGTGCGGCTCATTACGGAAGCGACCGAATTCGGCATTCCCATCCATTTACTCAGCGATCACTTCAAAGTGGTGCAGGAGCGGGTCACGAAAAGCACATCGGAATTTTTGAATGTTACCGGTGCCTCGATTTCGCATGGCCTATATGGATTTTATGCAACCTACCTGAAACGATTGATAGACATCCTGAGCGCGGCAGCGGGGCTGATCGTGCTCTCGCCATTTCTTGCGGTGATCGCAATCGTCATTAAAATGTCGAGCAAAGGGCCGCTCTTTTATCACACGGAAGTAGTGGGGCAGGGAGGGGAAATATTTCGGTGGTATAAATTCCGCACGATGTATTTGGGACAAAACGACGAGATTCACCGCGAGCACGTAGCGCAGCATATTCGCATCGGGAGCCGGCCCACCGGCAAACTCGAACACGATCCTCGCGTGACGCCGATCGGACGGTGGCTGCGCAAACATTCGCTCGACGAATTGCCGCAGCTATGGAATGCAATAAAAGGCGATATGTCCTTAGTCGGCCCGCGGCCCTGCCTGCCCTACGAATTCGAGCAATACGCGCCGTGGCACAAGGAGCGCTTCACCACTCGTCCGGGAATGACGGGCCTGTGGCAAGTGAGCGGCCGTTCGAGCGTGAGCTTCAACGACATGGTCATTCTCGATCTCTATTACATCCATAATGTCTCGCTCTGGCTCGACACGGCGATTATTCTCCGCACCGTCGGTGTTGTACTTACCGGTAAAGGAGGGGGATGACATTTGAACTATGTTTTATCTGATTTTTATGATTGGAGCATGATTAGTTCAGAGGAAGATGCTCACGATTACATTCAGATGTCATCCTGAACGGAGTTCGATCCGACGAAGGAGGATCGAACGGAGTCGAAGGATCTCTGGTAGTGCAAGAGATTCTTCGACTCCGCAAATCTCCGCTTCGCTTCGATTTGCTCCGCTCAGAATGACGCGTTAAACTTAATCAGCCAAATATAATTAAAGTCCGGATCTGACGAATGGTAAAGATAGGAATTATTGGCGCGGGATATTGGGGATCGAATCTCGTGCGCGCGTTCAACGACACGGAGGGCGCGGCCATTGTTGCCGTCGCCGATAAAAAGCAGGGGCGTCTGCAATTTGTCGAGAAGCGGTATCCACATATTCGCGTGACCGCGGAAATGGACGACCTGCTGCGCGATGAAAACATCGACGCGATTGCGGTCGCTACGTCCGTGCCGACGCATTATGAAGTTGGCAGGCGCGTCCTCGAAGCCGGCAAGCACGCGATGATCGAGAAGCCGCTGGCTTATTCGTATGCGGAGGCGATGCAGCTTAAAGAACTCGCCGATTCGCTTGATCGCGTGCTCACCGTCGGCCACGTCTATCAATTTTCACCCGCCGTCGAATGGCTCGCGGCACGTATCGGAAGCGGACGGCTTGGGAAGTTATTTCATATCGACTCCATCCGCATCAATCTTGGGCCGCCGCAATCGGAGGTGGATGTGGTGTGGGATTTAGCGCCGCACGATCTTTCCATTCTCATCTACATTCTGTGGCAAGCGAATCTTTCGACCGAGGTTCGCTCGATGCGCGTCATGGCGGGAAGTTTCGTGAAAGACAAACTCTCGGACTTGACGCATATCTTCATCGAATTCGAATGCGGAGTGACGGCCCACATACACGTAAGTTGGGTCACTTCGAACAAAGTGCGGCTCATGCAAATCTCGGCGGAGCATGGAACGGTCGTCTTCGATGACATGCAACCCTCCGAGAAAATCAAAATTTATTCGCAGGGCGTCGATACGCGCGTCGGCGCGGATGCGTCGCAATCCGCGGAGCTGACCTACCGCCCCGGCGATATTTTTATTCCCACGCTCCCGCGCCATGAACCGCTCGCCGCTGAATGCAGGCATTTCGTTGACTGCATCGAAACTGGCCGCGAGCCAATCAACGGCGGGAAAATCGGCGTCGAAGTAGTGCGGCTGCTGGAGATGATTGAGAGGGAGATGTGATGAGCCCATCGGTGAGTAGGCGAGCGAAAATATTTCTTGTAACCGCAGCGAGTTCGTGCGTTTTAGTAATATGGAGAATCAGCTTCGAATATGGAAATGCCTGAGAGTGCTTCCGCTTTCAGCGGCTTGTTCGCTAATTTTTATTCCTTACCTGCATGCTCAAGCTTCCCGGACGGGCATCCTGGTAGGAGTGGCAGGAGGGTATAATGGCGTAGTCTTTAATACAAACGCATTTTCAGTCCCGCTTTCAAAGCCCGGTTTCTTCGAGGTTGAGAACGGAAGTTTCGGTACTCCATTTTTTGGGCTTACTGCTGAAATCCCGCTCTCGTCCGGAATGGACGACTTCCTCGTACTGGAAGGGATCTACGATTCGAGGGCCGGTGATTTTACTTCCATCACCAGTTCCAACGCCGGCGATTCCGCGATGTGGCTCTCCACTTCGCTTACCTACGCTTTGCTCAATGTTGGATTCAAATACAACATGGTCTCAGATGGGCTGCCATCCATGTTCGGAATCAAGGTCTGCGCAAGTTTCGGATGGGCGGTCGCTGATGAATTTTTGACGCGCAAGGACTCGATCGTCGCCAATCAGGGCTATCCTGGCTATTCCGTTGTCAAGTCTCAAACCATTGCATCGGAAATCAATGGATTGAACGAACTTCGAATCGCCATTCGCGCCGAGCTTACCTACGATATTCCACTTGGCACACAATGGATTCTCACACCATTCGTGGGTTTTGATACACCGCTCACCAAAGTGGATAACACGGATCGCAATTGGACCACGCGATCTGTTTATGGAGCCGTTGCACTCTGTTATCGGATTGGCGGAGAGGATTAGATTAACTGCCGGAAATGTTATTCCATTTTGATTAGGTTTTGCAGACTATGAGTCCGCGAATCTCAGTCGAGAACGCCTGAGCTACATCATTGGCTCTGAATGACATCTTCGCAAATGTTGTTGTGTATCCATGACCGACCCAACGTTTATCCATCCTCAAGCTCTCGTCGAATCCGAAGACATCGGCGCTGGGACGCGCGTGTGGGCGTTCGCGCATGTGATGAAATCCGCGCGAGTGGGGAAGGGGTGCAACATTGGCGACCATTCCTTTATCGAATCGGGCGCGACCCTTGGGAACGATGTTACCATCAAGAACGGCGTGAGTGTTTGGGATGGGGTGGAGATCGGGAATCTTGTCTTCGTCGGGCCGAACGTGGCCTTCACAAATGACATTCGCCCTCGGAGCAAAGTCTATCATCCCGAACCCGTCCGTACCAAGATTCTTGAAGGAGCATCGATCGGCGCGAATGCGACCATCCTTGCCGGCATTACGATAGGGAAGTATGCCCTGGTCGGCGCTGGGTCAGTTGTGACCAAAGATGTGAAGGATTTCGAATTAGTCGTCGGCTGCCCTGCGCGTCATGCGGGATGGGTAAATGAGGCGGGAGAAAAAGTGGACAATCCTCCGAGTGACTAATATCTCTTTTTTTTAGTTTGTCATTCCGAGCAGGGTGCCCTCTGGGCCAGTAATTCGCGAAGCGAATTACTGCGGAGTCGAGGAATCTCTCATAATTTACCGTACTGCCAAACTGCAAGAGATCCTTCGACTCCGCAATTCTCTCTTCGGTCGAATTGCTCCGCTCAGGATGACGTTCTCCTAATTTCCTTTATTAATCGTGAAAGTATTAATTACCGGCGGCGCCGGATTTATTGGCTCCCACACGGCAGACGCGCTCATCGAGCGCGGGGATGACGCTGTGCTTTTAGATAATCTCTCTAAGCCCGTGCATCTTAAGGGGATACCGACGTATCTTCATCCCAAAGCTAATCTCATTATTGGCGATGTCCGCGATCCGAAGGTTTTTCTCGAAGCTTTGAAGGGCGTAGATGCAGTCATACACCTGGCTGCATATCAGGATTATTTGCCCGATTTCAGCACCTTCTTCAGCGTC
>DASRZC010000027.1:0-27410 GCA_035686785.1 Kapaibacterium sp. (SeqCode) | reverse complement strand
CTCCCGGGTGGCCAAGCACCTCGCCTTACGGTCTGAATAACATTCAGGGTTCACCAGACATTTGTACTACTAACGGCCTTGACTTAGGCGATATCAGTAATAATTATTGGGGGGGAGGTTCATTTACATTATGTACAGGGGGAACAACTGCAACTGGCACATCACTTACAACAGCGCCAGGTGCTTCCGGCTTCTCTTGTTCCGATGGACTCATAACTCATAAAAAAGCATCCTCACCTCAATCTTCTATGGATTTACCGGATACGACGTGCAGCTATCTCTTTGGACTCGGTTATGATCTGGAGCAAGAAGGCGCAGAACCAGCGGGATACGATACTCTTCGCCTATTTCTTGAGAATTGCCCATTTTGGAAGGAGGCAAATGGCGCGAATAGTTCCGTAGCCGCTTTTACTTTTATAAATGGAGCTGTTTCTGGATGGAGTGCAGGTGGCCAAGGCCGATGGCCAGATTTCTTAGCATTTTTAAAGCAAGTGCTTTATTTAAATCCGGATACGAGTTGGTATTGCCAGGATGTTGGCGATATGATCACTGCGATGCAGTATGATGAATCACAAAAGTTGTCAGAGCTTCAGTATCTGATTCAAAGCGGGAAGTGTCAGGAATTTTCATCGGCCTGGCAGACTCTATATAATTCCGCCTCTCATTGGCGCCATCAGTATTGGCTGGATTCGGTTTTCGTTAAGTTCGATACGATGCAGCCGTACGGTAATTATTCCTGGTGGGTGGATAGCATGGTAAATAAGGATACGCTGGCAAATCCCTACGATTCGACCATTCCCTCTCTTTGGCAGGACAGCCTGGAAATTCTCCTCGGCCCTCAATACGCGAATGCCGTTCAGCCCAGCTCGCCGATCACTTCACAGGCGCTGCTGAATGCAAGGCTTTTGGATAATCCGATGCAGGATGCGATCGCCGTTTCCTTCGAGATGGGCCGCACTGCGCTTATCACCATGGAGCTTCAGGATATTCTGGGCCGCGAGGTGCCGCTAACATCCGCGAAATACCAACTGGAGCAACCCGGCACGCACTCCGCGCGCATCCCCGCGCCGAATTTGCCGCCGGGAACGTATTATCTGCGAATAACGACCGATACGGGAGATGTCATTACCCTAAAGGTGGTGAAGCAATGAAACCAGGTTTTTCAGGATGAATTCAAAGCCCCTCCAAATTCGGAGGGGCTTTTTATTTTTTGGAATCTCTTGTCAATAGCTTTTGTATGTGTTATATTAGCAGGTATTTTAATGGGCACCTATCGGGCAATTATGAATTATGAATTATGGAAATGGCATAGGAGGAGAATTGTGAACAAAAAATTCATAATTGCCGAAATAAGCGCAAAAACGCCAGAGTTCATGAAGTACAAATGCATGCGCGCCGATTCAATTTTCCAAAACAGCTCAAAATCTTCAATGATTATGAATTATGAATTTAAAAAAAACACACTGTTGCATGGAGCGTCGTGTTTAGGATTCCGTGGTCCACACCGCCGATCTTGCCATTGGATGGCTCTGGGAGTATGACGAATCGTTCGTGCTTGCCCTCGAACGCGAGGCGCAGGAGCGGCGTGGCCTCGCCACATTTCAGGTCCGCGCGTTCAACATCGAGGAAGTGCTCGAACGCATTCGTAAGCGGTCGCTGCGTTTCCGGCTTTTTCTCGATCGCGGTTTCGATACCGACCCGCGATTCGAGCAGCTTGGAAAAATGGTTCTCTCGCATGGCGGCTCCGTCGTCAATTCCTACGAGAGGACGATCGAGGCCATCGACAAAGCGACGATGCACCTGGAATTTCTGTCGGCGGGCTTGCATGTACCATTTACCATCATCATTTCGCCATTCGCGGAGCGGGCGGAGGTGGGCCTTACCATCGAAGATTTAGCGCATCTGGGCCGGCCGTTCATCATCAAGCCTGCGAACACGACGGGCGGGGGAATCGGGGTCGTCACGGGCGCGGAAACGTTGCTGGATGTTATCGAGGCTCGCAAAATATTTGTCAAGGACAAATATTTGCTTCAAGAGTTTATCGTTCCCAGAGAGATTGGCGCACGCCGTTGCTGGTTCCGCTGCTTCTTTGTGTATGGCAAGGTGTTTCTCGCATGGTGGGACGATCTAACGCACATCTACGATCTCGTTACGCCGGATGAAGAGCATTTTTACAAGCTGCGTCCGTTGCGAAGAATCATGCGGACGATCGCCCGCATCTCCGGCCTCGACTTTTTTTCGAGCGAAATCGCGCTTCGGCAGCCCAGCCCGTATGAGCCATCGCGGTTTATCGTTGTCGATTACGTCAATGACATGTGCGACATGCGTTGCCGCGATGAAGCGCTGGACGGTCTACCGGATGTGCTACGCGATGGCATTATCTCCCGGCTGGCGCTGGAAGCGAAAAAAATGGCGGGGGGGTAACTCATGCCTCCAGTATCGAGCGGGAGGTGGAATCGTAGGGATGTGCCGCGCACGTCCATTCCCCCGTGGCAACGCAAATATTTCGGGAATGCCAACGGGGACGTGCGCAGCACGTCCCTACGGATATGCGAATGGATTTGGTCACTCCGATTTGACCTACCGCGTGGGCACCTTTGCCGCCGGGCGCAGCTTTGAACGTGCGAATAATCATGCTCCCGAAACGGTTTCTCGCACTCACCCTCTTCGCCGCACTCGCATCAGCAAGTTCCGGCCCATTGCGGGCGCAAAGCACTGGATATGCCGATGTCTCCATCGTAAATCTCCTCGGCGTGGAAGTCGCGCATCTCTTTTCGGGCGAGCTTGCGGCTGGGAATCATTCCTTCACGTGGGATGCGGACAGGATCGCCGCGCCACGCGGAATGTACGAGTGCCTCGTTCGGATGAACGAGCGGGTGGAGATCCTGCCGATGGTGCTGGCGCGGTAATCAGAACCTGGATTACGCGGATGGATGCGGATTACGCGGATTTATTTTAGTGTTATTCAATCTTCTCTCTTCATCTCAATATCTTCATAGCAATAACGGTCCGAAATCAGGGGATCGGATTTTTTTCGAAAAATCTTTCGGAATCGCATGACTTTTGCTTTTGCATTACGTATGTTAGGAGGGACTATGATGGGCACCTATTGGGCAATTATGAATGATGAATGATGAAATGGGTGCATTGCTCATTAAAAGCTGAAATATGGAATTGGCAAATTTAGCATGTGTGATAAATGTCAAAATTGTTCAAAGCAGACTATCTTTCCAGGGGAATGCCCAAAATGGAAATTAAACGTATCCCGCCAAAATTCATAATTGCTTTTTGGGCACCAATTTTTTATGGAAAATACCAGTTTAATTCATTAAATGACAATTCAAAAAACAAAATTGAGCACCTTTTTTATTAGAAAAATACCAGAATTATTTCGAATTGGAGCGTAATCCATTTTCCGCTTGTTTAGCGGCCCATGACAAAAAAGAAATTACCGGCATTTTCCAACGAAGAGTATAAAGATTACACCCAGCCGCGCGAGCGCAAGGCTATGGAGGCGGCGCTCGAAAAAACGGGCGATGCATTAGGCGAAATTTATCCGCTGGTTATCGGCGACGAGCGCATCGGAACCGGCGATAGCATCTCCTCGCGGAATCCGGCGCATCCGAACGAAGTGATCGGGAACTTCGCGAAGGGGACCGTCGAGCATGCCGAGAAAGCGCTTCAAGCGGCCTCGAAAGCGTTTGTAACATGGAGTAAAGTTCCGTATGAGAAGCGGGCGAACCTTCTTTTCAAAGCGGCGAAGATTGCGAAGCGCCGGCGGTATGAGATCAACGCGTGGATGGTCCGCGAAGTCGGGAAGAACTGGGCGGAGGCCGATGCCGATACCGCTGAAGCGATCGACTTTATGGAGTTTTATGCGAGAGAGATGATGCGTTTGGGCGGTCCGCAGCCGCTGCATCAGTTGAAAGGCGAACGCGACTGGCTGGAATATCTGCCGCTCGGGGTAGGTATCAGCATTCCGCCGTGGAACTTTCCATTCGCGATTTTGGTGGGCATGTCCAGCGCGGCTATCGTGACGGGGAACACAATAGTTCTCAAGCCTTCGAGTGACTCGCCAATGATGGGCTGGCTGTTTCACGAGATTATGGAAGAAGCGGGATTGCCGCCGGGCGTGCTGAATTTCCTGACGGCGCCGGGCGGGGAAGTGGGGGATTATCTTGTCGAAAGTCCGATCACGCGGTTCATTTCCTTTACGGGTTCCAAACAGGTGGGGCTTCGTGTCACTCATAATGCCGCCGCGCCGCGCGCGGGGCAGCGGTGGATCAAACGTGTCGTCGCCGAAATGGGCGGCAAGGACGCGATCGTCGTTGCGAAAGACGCGGATCTCGATTCGGCGGCGGATGGAATCGTTACCAGCGCGTTCGGATTCCAGGGACAGAAATGCTCGGCGTGTTCGCGCGCGATTATCGAGCAGGCAGTTTACCCGAAGATGGTCGAGAAGATTGTCGAGCGGGTGAACGCGATGGAAATGGGCGATCCGCTGGATAACAAGCGCGTCGGGCCGGTCGTGAATGAGAAGGCATTTAAGAGCATCCAAAGCTATATCGAAATTGGCCGCGGCGAAGGCCGCATTGTAGCCGGCGGCGAGCCGACGGGAATGGAAGGATACTATATCAGGCCAACCGTCGTCGCCGACATTGCTCCGAACGCGCGGCTGGCGCAGGAGGAGATTTTCGGTCCGGTGCTGGCGCTTATTCCGGTGAAAAATTTCGATGAGGCGATGGAAGTTGCCAATAATACGGAATACGGATTGACCGGCGCGCTCTATTCAAAAAGCCAAAAGAATATCACGCGCGCGGAGAAGGAATTCTTCGTAGGGAATCTTTATATCAACCGCAAATGTACGGGCGCGATGGTCGGCGCGCATCCCTTTGGCGGCTTCAATATGTCCGGCACCGATTCGAAAGCCGGTGGGAATGATTATCTCCTGCTATTCATGCAGGCGAAGAGCATTGCGGAGAAAGTTACGACGAAGAAGCCAGCTATGAAAAAGCCTGCGCAAAAGAAACGATAAAAAAACCTTGGAACTCAATCTTATCAATCTCAAAGTCCGTGATTGGGACGGAATGCTGAAATTCTATCAGGATATTATCGGTCTCGAACCGGCATATCTCGAACCGGAAGATAAATATGGCCAACTCGATGCCGGCAATATCCGTTTATCGCTCAGTGTGGGCGGAGAACTTCCGACGGGATCGAGATTGACCATTCAATTTCAGGTCGAAGATTTGCTTGCCGAGATTGCACGATTGGAATCGCTCGGCTGCGAATTTTTCGATAAACAACTCGCTACCGGGGAAGCTTACCGCATGGCGCAATTCCGAGATCCGGAAGGGAATGCGATTGCGATTTACGAGTTGGGCGAAATTAAGGACTAATCGAAGTTCGTTTCGTTCCCGATCTATTGGTTAATCATCGGGGGTGATCATTCCTCCTGAGCGAATCCGATTGGCTTTTTGCTGCTCCTGCCACTTTACGCGCTGATCGGGCGTGAGAATTGCATTTATTTCTGCTTGCTCCTTAATCCCATCCGCCCGAAAGTCGAGGTGCTGCCGATTATTTACTGCCTGCTGCATTCGAGCATAGTGCTCGTTCATAATAGCTTCGATTTGATTCTCCTGCTGATCGCTTAATCCCACAGGCTGCTTCATTTTTTCGAGATGATTATGAAAGTGAGTCGCTTCAGGGTTTGCCAAGTCATACCTCCATTGCGCTTGCTGGGCTGGCGTAAGTACAGCCATAATTCGGGCTTTGGTCTGAACAGGATCGGCTGTCAAGTAAGCCATGAACTCCTTATGCCGTTGTTCGTAGATGTCTTGTATCTGGCGGGACTGTTCGTCGCTGAGACCAAGATTTTTTTTTAGTTCTTCCACGATCGACTGTCTGACAACCTCGCCCTGGGAATCTATGGCTCGTTCAAAAGAATCGGCTTTGGGTCGATTCGGAACCGTTCCCAACAGCGAATCACTTTCGAATGAAATGCCCGATGAGTGCCGTGATGAGGATAGGTTCGCGTTTGAACTGCTCAGGCGTCCCACAAAGAATCCAATAGCAATGGAGATCAGGGCAGTAGATACGATAACCGAAGCTCGATTTGCTAAAATTCGAGAGGGCAAGCTCTTTGGCGGATTGGATTCGTTGCTTAATTTTTCAACCATAAATCTTCCCGATTATTAGGTAGCTATAAAACAACTCTTACATTTAGGTTTTCGTTTCGATAGCACATGCGATAAAATCATCAAATGTCTCACTCGGGTTCTTTTCATTCACCCATCTTTCATCCTTCCAATTGAACCGATGCCCCGCGTAATTTGCGGAAATCCAAAGCTGCTCCATCGGCGATTGTGGCGTAATGACGATCTTCTCGCCATCCTCGAATTCAATCGTGAGCACGTCGCCCGATCTGGTGAAATCGAAATCGCTGCCGGCATCGATCATGGCGGCGAGGGTTTCCTCGAGATTGCGGATGGTGGCATCGTAATGCTGTGCGAAGAAAGTCATACGGAAGTTTTACTATCTAATTTTTTTATCTTGTCGCGGAAGTATTCGTACCGGTCTGGATTGAGTCTGGAAAGTTGGATATAGACTTTTCGGGCATCGTCGAACTTGCCTTGGCGAATCATCACATCGGCGAGCGTTTCGCTCACGAGTCCGATTTCATCTGATGAAATTGTTGCCTCTGAAGTTTCCTCGTCCTCTTCCTGGGATGGAGAAAGCTTCGGAAATCTGGGAACTTCGCCGACGTCGTTAGGAACGCCGAGCAATTGTTTGACCGAGGCGGCTGGGCGAATGGTTTTCGATAATTCGACCATTTCGGACGAGAGTTCAAGCATGATCTCGGCACGTGGCGAATTTGGCGAAAACTTGATCGCAGACTCGAATTCCCGGACGGCATCGCTCCACTGGCCAAGCACATAGTGGCACTCGCCGCGCACCAGCGAAAGCGTAGCGAATGGTGCCTTGAACCAAGCGAGGGATTCCAATGCCTCTCGCGCCTTGCCCGCAAGCATACGGCGCCGTGCGTCGTGGATTTCGGAAATTATTTGAGTCGGGGCTTCAGCCATTTATTACAAAATTACGAATTAGTTTAGGAAAAGGTTTGGTCTTTCCAAAATCTTTCCGGCACCGTGTTCGATGCGGAGGCGTTCCTTACCTTCTGAACATGCCAGAACCCTTAGCCAAAGCCTACGTACCGAATGCCGTCGAGAAGCGGTGGTACGAGACGTGGGAGAAAAATCATCTCTTCAACGCCAATCGTCCGGAGCAGAATGCGCAGGACGCGACGGGCCGGCGCGCGCTCGATAAGCCGCCGTTCGTCATCGTAATCCCGCCGCCAAATGTGACGGGCATCCTCCACATGGGGCATGCGCTGAATAATACGATTCAGGATGTTTATGTTCGCCTTCATCGGATGCTGGGCCACGAGGCGCTCTGGCTTCCTGGCACCGACCACGCCAGTATTGCAACGCAGACCAAGATCGAGCGCGAAATGCGTGCTGAAGGACTTACACGCCACGACCTCGGACGCGAAAAGTTCTTAGAGCGTGTATGGGAATGGAAGGAAAAATATGGCGACATCATTATCAGCCAACTGCGCGCGTTAGGTTGCTCCTGCGATTGGCGGCGAACGCGCTTCACTATGGATCCGGCCTATTACGAGGCTGTTATCGAGGCATTTGTCCGCTTGCATGAGAAGGGGCTGATCTATCGCGGCAAGCGGATCATCAATTGGTCGCCGCTTGCGCAATCGGCGCTTTCGGATGAGGAGGTAATCCACAAAGAGACCGATGGGAAGCTTTATTATTTTAAATATCCGATCGTTGGTTCGCATGGCGATCAGCCGGAGTACATTACAATTGCGACGACGCGCCCGGAGACGATGCTGGGCGATGTGGCCGTTGCTGTTAATCCAGATGATGACCGGTATAAGCGATTAGTTGGACGGATGCTCATTCTTCCGTTGATGAATCGGGAGATTCCGATCATCATGGATGGGTATGTCGATAAAGAATTCGGCACCGGCTGCGTGAAGATCACGCCTGCGCACGACCCGAACGATTTCGAGATTGGCCTGCGTCACGATTTGCCGCAGATCAATGTGATGGATACGCATGGCGTCATCAATGAAAATGGCGGGCGTTTTGCAGGCCTCGACCGCTTCGATGCGCGAAAGCAAGTAGTGGAAGAATTGCAGCTTCTCGGTTTGGTCGAGAAGATCGAGAATTATACGCATTCCGTCGGCTATTCGGAGCGCGGAGGAGAAATGGTCGAGCCGTATCTTTCCGATCAATGGTTCATTTCGATGAAACCCCTCGCAGAGCCTGCTTTGCGGGCAGTCGAGGAAGGAATCATCCAATTTCATCCGGAGCGATGGGTCAATACCTACCGTCATTGGATGACCGGCATCCGCGATTGGTGCATCTCACGCCAGCTTTGGTGGGGTCATCGCATTCCAGCATGGTATGCAGAGACCGGTGAAATTTTTGTTGGACGGAATGAAGACGAAGCTCGTGCAAAAGCAAAAGAAGCTGGCTACAATGGTTCGCTTCAACAAGATCCCGATGTGCTCGATACCTGGGTTTCCGCATGGCTCTGGCCCTTTGCAACGTTTGGCTGGCCCAATGCTACGCCAGATCTTATAGAGTTCTATCCGACATCGATGCTTTCGACCGGCGCGGATATTATTTTCTTCTGGGTGGCGCGTATGATTATGGCAGGGATTGAATTCATGCCATCCATCCCGCTGAAGGATGGATCGCCACGCACGAAACTTCGCGATCTCATTCCATTTCGCGATGTGTATTTTCATAATATCATCCGCGACCAACAAGGAAGGAAGCTTTCGAAGTCACTCGGCAATTCTCCCGATCCGCTCGATCTCATCGCAAAATATGGGACGGACGCCGTCCGCTTTTCGCTGCTTTATCTTGCGCCAATGGGGCAGGATATTCGCTTTGCAGAAGCCTCCTGCGAAATCGGCCGCAACTTTGCCAACAAACTTTGGAATGCCACACGCTTTATTTTGATGAAGCGGGATGAATATAAGACATCGCATCCGAAGACCGAGTTTGAAAGTGAAGACACCGAATTAATGGCGAGTGGCGAACAGCGAATGGCGAACAAAAAACGACTCGCCACTCGCCACTCGCTACTCGCCACTGAAAACGCGACGTTGGCTGATAAATGGATTCTTTCCCGAGCCAACCGTGCTGCGAGAGATGTACGCGCCGCATTTGATCGCTACGAGATCAACGAGGTTACTAAAATTCTCTATGATTTTGTCTGGCGCGATTACTGCGATTGGTATCTCGAAATCATAAAGATCCAACCGGATTCCATTCCGCTTGCTGTGGAAATTCTGGAAGGCATTCTGCGGCTGCTCCATCCGATCATGCCGTTCGTAACCGAAGAACTCTGGCACGCGCTCACGAGCGAGCCGGAAAGCGTGCTTTTGGGCCGCGACGATTATATTACGCCGGATGAGGGGAAGATCGACGATGAGGCGGAAAACGCATTCTTGGTTATTCAGGAAGCAGTGGAAGCGGTTCGGCTTGTGCGTTCGACATTGAAGCTTGCTCCTTCAAAACAAGCGGAGATTATCGTTCAGCCAAGAGGCAAGATTTTGGATGTTTTAGAATCCGGAAAGGGAATTGTCGAGCGGCTTGGGAATGCTTCGTCACTAAAATTTGAAGAAGGAACGGTGGATTATTCTTCCAAAGAATATGGGAGCGAAATTCGTGCGCGTGTGCGAGTCTTCGTGAAAATCGAGAATCGATCGCCGGAAGAACAGAAGAAGGAGCGAGAGCGGATTTCGAAGGAATTGGAACGCGTACTTGCTCAGATCGAGCAATCGAATGCGAAGCTTTCGAATCCGGGATTTTTGGAACGCGCACCGGTCCCAGTATTGGAAAAAGAGCGGGAGAAGCACCAAAGCTATATTTCCCAGGCCGAAAAGCTGCAGGCAAGTTTATTTGAATTGACATGAAACGAAAAGTTGCAATGGTCTTTGGGCTGATTTGCGCGACCTCGTCACTTCGCGCCCAAGTCACCTTCACCTCGCCCTTACCGTTCGGCATTCTTCAAGTGCATGGCGATCATGCGGACCTGCGGCTTCATCTTGCGATAACCGGATATCCGAATTTCGAGTATAAACTTAGTTCCGATACCGATACGTCGAGCCCGCTGGAAGGGTGGGCGCCTGTTACTATTCACGATGGCACGGTTGATACGCTGATTATGGTCCCCAGGTCGCTCAGGAATTATGCGCTTCTATGGCGAACCGGGCTATCGTCTTCGGATACGAATGGTGCGATCTCCGGCCTTACTCCGGGCCACATCATCGGGATCGCGGGGCAATCGAATGCCGTAGGGTGGTGCTGGACCATGAATGACAGTGCGACCGGCGATATTCGCATGCTTACACCGAATCCGAATGGGAAGTTATTTTGGGGTCACGCGCACGAGCCGACCGGTGGATTTCAGGGTGGCCCGTGGATTGTCATGGCCAACAAACTCTATGCGAACATTGGCGATTCTCTTCCAATTGGCATTGTCAATACGGCCGTGGGAGGAACCGGCTTATTAGGCGACTTCGATACTACCGTAGGAGTCTGGAAAAGAAATACCAATAACCCCGAAGATAATTCTACGACCATGTATAGTGTCTATGGCAATGCGCTTCGAAAATTCCGTGCCGCCGGTTCGGAGATCGAGTGGCTTACCTGGATTCAAGGGGAAGCAGATGGCGGCTATGGAGGCTGTGGCGTGCCATCGCAATACCAGGCTGCTTTCAAGAACCTGATTGAGGAATTTGAAGGCGACATGAAGGATACTTTTCAAGTGTACCACTTGCAAATTGGCGGCGATGCCGGCGTTGGAAATTGGATTGGCACTTTTCCCCAGGTGCGTCAGGCTGAACTTTCACTTCCGCTATCTACGCTTGTCGGAACCGGCGTTGGCCTTTCGGTTTGGGACGGAAGATTCCATTACGACGTGTCGTCGCTCCGATCGATTGGCGAAATGTTCGCTGGTGCTATTTTGAAAGAGCAGTATGGAACGAATACTCCCATGTATCCTCCACTCATGCCGGATACCGTTGCTCGGCTCGATTCGATTACCGATGCGAACATTCTGGGGCACTACTGTTTTTCCATTGGCTGGACGCGTGGCGGAAAGCCAGTAAAACTTACAGATCTAACGCCCTTTCAATATTTTGGATTATCGGAGAATGGGATCCCATTAGATACTTCTTATGTCTGGTATCGTATTTCGCCGGAGGATTCGACCCGGGTCCAGGTTGCACTCCGTAAGAGCACGAACGATTCCATCACTTTAAATTTCAACTGGCTCATCACCTACGACGCCGCTGCCGAGTCTGACCGCGCGCCGCTTGCAATAATAGATCCTGCTTCGGGCGATACGATTTTTGCGACCGCATTTTACGATCTTCCGGTCGAGCTTTCTTCCGGCCCGCCAGCGAGTGTGAGGGAATTCAGCGTGCAGTCCGTCGCGCCAAACCCAGCGAATAATTCCATCCATTGCTATCTCCTTGCATATAAACATCAAATAGCGACCATCGAACTGCTCGACAATCTTGGCGCGATACTTCGGCACGAATCCGTCACACTTGAAGTGGGCTTGCAAGATATTCCCATCTCGACGGAGGGGCTCACTTCCGGCACGTATTGGATCGTTCTTCGCGATGAGAACGGCAACGAATCGGTCCAGAGGGCGGTGTTCTTCCACTGACCGTGTTGCTGTAATCGGGAGGTTACGGCTACAAGCGGGGAGCCACCTGCCCGAAATTCCTGTTTCACTATTATGGCAATTTTTTCGAACGCGGAACTTCAGGAAATAAGCGAACTTCAGAAACGCTATCCCGAGCCGGCGGCAACGCTCCTGCCGGTGCTTTGGCGATTGCAGGAAAAGCGCGGCTGGATCGATGACGAGGCAATGGAAGCCGCTGCCGCGGTTTGCCAGGTGCCGAAAAGTCACGTGCAGGGCGTCGTGAGTTTTTACACGATGTTCTTCGACAAGCCGATGGGCCGCTACCACGTGCAGGTCTGCACGAACGTAAGTTGCATGCTCCGTGGCGGAGAAGAACTTCTCGCTACGATGAAGAACAAACTTGGAATTCAAAATTTAGAACACACGCCGGATGGCCTGTTCTCCATCGAAGAAGTCGAGTGCATGGGCGCTTGCGGCGGCGCGCCGATGATGGCGGTCAACGAGACTTTCTTCGAAAAAATATCGAAAGAAGAGGCGAACGATGTGATCGACCACGTTCTCGCCAAAGACGAAATTCCGAAACCGAAATTCGTGGCCCAAATGCCGGAGCTAACGGAAGCAGCGAACCGATAAGAATATTTCAAATGGCTGAATACCCAAAACTCGTTTTACCTGACATCCCGAATCTTCGGAACATCGACACCTACCTCGCGAACGGTGGCTACGGCGAGGCGATGCGAAAAGTGTATTCGATGGCACCGGCCGCGGTCACGGATGAGGTGAAAAAATCCGGACTGCGCGGACGTGGCGGCGCGGCCTTTCCTACAGGGCTCAAGTGGAGCTTTATGCCGAAGGGAAAAGAGAAGAAAAAATATTTTCTGATCAACGGCGATGAATCGGAACCCGGCTCGTTCAAGGACCGGCAGATTTTCGAATTCAATCCGCACCAGATGATCGAGGGTATCCTCATCGGCTGCTATGCAATGCAAATCGATCAAGCGTATATCTACATTCGCGGCGAGTATGCGCATTGGGTGAAAATGGTCGAGCGCGCCGTGGCCGAAGCGTATGCAAAAGGATTTATCGGCGAGCGGATGAAAGATAATTTCAAACCGAGCGGTGAGGGCGTCGGATATTCGGTTGATATTACGGTGCATAAAGGTGCGGGTGCATACATCGTTGGTGAAGAGACGGCGATGATGGACTCGCTCGAAGGCAAGCGCGGCTACCCGCGTTTCAAGCCGCCGTTCCCGGCGAACCACGGACTCTGGGGTCAGCCGACAACAATCAATAATATTGAGACGATGGCGAATGTCCCAGTCATTATGAAGATGGGCGGCGAAGCCTATTCGAAAATTGGCGATCCGAAACAACCTGGAACGATCCTCTTTGGTGTGAGCGGTCATGTTAATAAACCCGGTGTGTACGAATTGCCGACAGGAACTCCATTGCTCGACATTATCAATAATCACGCTGGCGGTGTGCCGAATGGGAAGAAGATCAAGATGGTGATTCCCGGCGGCTCTTCAATGCCACCACTCCGGGGCGATAAACTCGAAGGTGTGCTGATGGACGCCGAGCACTTGAAGGAAGTTGGCTCTGCAATTGGAACGGCCGGCATTATGGTGATGGACGAGGACACGGACATCATTCATGTCCTCACGCGCATCTCTAAATTTTACTGGCATGAGTCGTGCGGCCAATGCACGCCCTGCCGTGAAGGAACGGGCTGGCTGCTAAAACTGCTCCGCCGCTTCGAGGCTTCAAACGCACGACCGGAAGACATTGACCTGCTCTACGATGTGGCAAAAAATATCGAGGGCCGGACGATCTGCGCTTTGGGCGAAGCCGCCGCATGGCCGGTCTATTTCACCATTGAACGTTTCCGCGAAGATTTTGAAAAGCGCGTGAAGCCGGGACTTGAACTTCACAGTCCCGAGCGCGTGCATGGCCTGCGCAAAGGTGGCTTGGAGCCGGTGCAGGTGCGCATACCGGTGGTGGTAAGAGTATAATTTTTCATGTGTCCCATAGGACCCATCGGTCAGATAGGACAAATAAGTAAGGACATTGATGACCGCAACATTCCGCATTCAACGTTACAATCCAGAGAAAGACGCTAAGCCCTACTTCAAGGATTATACTCTCAACGATCTCGATCCCACGTTTCGCATCTTAGATGCGCTGCACGAGATTAAATGGACGATCGATGGCACGCTCACGTTCCGCCGCTCGTGCGCGCATGGGATGTGCGGCTCCGACGGCATGCGGATCAACGGGCGCAATGCGCTGGCTTGTGCGTTGTTGCTCAAAAACGTAAATACGAAAAAGCCGATCGTCATCGAGCCGCTGCCGTTTTTGCCGATCATCAAGGATTTGGCTGTCGATCAAACCGACTTCTTCCGCAAGTACGAGATGGTGAAGCCCTGGCTCATCACGGAGGAACCCCCGCCGCAAATGGAGCGGCTGCAATCGCCGGAAGACGCCGAGCTTCTCATGGAATCGACCAAGTGCATTATGTGCGCCTGCTGCACGACGAGCTGCCCCTCGCTCTGGGCGAACGAGAATTATCTTGGACCGGCCGCGATCCTGAAAGGATTCCGGTTCTCGTTCGATTCACGAGATGAGGCGCCCGAAGAACACATGTCCGCGATGGATTCCCCAGACGGCGTCTGGCGTTGCCACACCATTTTCAATTGCGTCGAAGCCTGCCCGAAAGACATTAATATCACTTGGCATATCTCGCAAGTCAAGAAAAAATTAGTGACGATGGAGCTGTAAATATGATTAAACTTCCCTTAAATCCAACCCTATCCGAGGCCATTCGGGTTGTTGCGGGGCCGGGTGCGCTAATCTTGTCCGCTGCGCTCGGCAGCAAAATTGGCCGCTTCGTATTTGGGGTTTCAGAAAATGCCTGGAGTAATGCCTACATCTTTGGAATGGCCCTCGGCGGTGTCTTCATTTCGATAGTGAACCGAAAACCTATCCTTGAAAAAACTTTTTCGAGACAATTTCCGCTTTGGGTTTTTATAGCTACAATAGTTTCCTCTTTCCTCCTTTGCGAATTATTTAAAGTGATTCATCTTTGATGGGCGTTATTATTCGCGGCACATTTTATCTTTTCCCGGGTGTTTAAAGAATGGAACCGCGGGCTTCGGCCCGCGATCTATAAGTAAGTCTCACCTTACTTTAGCTCGGAAGGACCTCGCTATCCAGCGAGGTCTTTCTGCTTTTGCCAATGAATAGTACCAAAAGAGAGAGTGCGAGCGTTCCCAGCGTAATTTTCCAACCGAGGTTGAAGGCCGAGCTATCGTAGCGCAGTTCGACCGTGTGAATTCCAGCGCCAAGCGGAATTCCTCGCAAGTTGGTGAAGGCCCGCAAAATGTTCGTCTCTTTGCCATCGACCGTCGCTTTCCACGCAGGATAATAGAGACCGTTCACAAGGAGAACCGATGGGCCAGACACTTGCGCAAGTATTCTTAAATGATTTTCTGAAAATTCGCTTACGACAGCGGTATCCTTGAGCGATATTGCTCCTTCTGCGACGGCGGGTTCGCAATCCAGAATAACGCTTGTATGAAAATCGAACGTGCTATCGTTATAAATTCGCCGAGCTTCGGAGTCATTCGATGCAACGCTCCATCTATGATATACTTTCAGGAACGGCAGTGCATGTAGGAGCGAATCCAACTTCCCACTGCCCTCGATTCGCATGGTGACTCCCATGATCTCCATTCGTTTCGTCGAATCTTGAATGAGCGGCAGCGGGTCAAGCGGCCGCACGGGATTGAATTCGGTCCATGTAGTAGAATCCTGCACGTCTTCGATTGGCAATCGTAAAATGGTGCCGAGGTTCACGGTTTTGGCGAAATCCGAATCGCGGTGAAGCCACAGCAGTTTATGCTGCCAGGGATCGGACAAAATTGCAAGCGCATGGATTGCAGGTATCCCCGAGTTCTGGGCATCCAGCGTGGTTCTGTCCAGCCCATTACGATACCAGGTGAAGTCGAAATAAAATAAATCCACCACGATGAGCGCGGCCGCTATGAACCAAGTAGCGCGCACCGGAAGTTTTCCTCGCCGAAGGAGCAGAAAAAAAATCGTGATGGCCGTCGAAAGAATAAGGCTGGGCAGAATTAGTTTCCAAAGTCCCTCCCGGATTTGGAATGGAGGAAACACAAGATCGAAACTCCCGCTAATGGCCAGGACATTAAGTCCAACAAAGATTCCACATGCCCAAAACAAAAACTTCGAGTATGTTCGAACGGAGTTTCGGCCCGTTAGCAGTAGTTCCAGGCCAATCGCGCCATAGATAGAGCCGAAGAACCATAGGAGCCAGATCATTCGGTTCGGCGCGCGAAACCGATCGAAGAGAGGAACGAACTTCCAGAAGATCCACTGAAAGTAGAGATTGCTTCCCAAACCGAACGCAAGAGCAAAAATAGAAAACGCAACTGCGAAAAAGAGATAGCGGGTCCTCGGGTCGTCCGAAGATCGTTTTTTCCACAGTACCACCACGGCGAACATGGCGAGTATTTCCGGAAGCATTCCCCAGTAATATTCCGCCTCCCAATACCAATACCAGGTATGTTCGTGGACAATCGCGCTCACGGGCGTGGTGTAGCCCGGATTTTCGCCATAAAATTTTGGAACGAAAAAATTGATAAGATGCCCAAGTTGAATAGCCCCATAGCTCGCCTCCGAAAAGCCGAGCCGAACACGCGCCGAAGCATTGGCAAGTTCGAGCGACGGCAACAATTGAATAGCCGCTATGCCGGCCGCGAGAATGATCGCGACAGCATAACCGCCAACAGGAATGGTTGCCATTCGCCAGCCGCGCTTTTCTTTCCAGCGAATAAGGCTTTCGGCAAGCGTAAAGCATCCCAGAAAAAATGCGATGAAGAAGAATACCTGCGGCTGACCGGCGAGGAAACTAACTCCCAGAAGAATTCCCAGCGCCGCCGCGTACCGCGGGATTCGCCAGCTTCGCATAAGGAGCAATGTTTCCCACGGCAGCAGCGAGAGTTGAATAATTTTTGCCGGATGGTTTTGCTCCGCGATCATGCGCAGGCCGAACCCGAACGTCAGCGCCGCAAGCAGCGCGGCAGCAGGGGACACTTTAAATTCTTTACGCAGCAGGACAAACATCCCCAGGCAAGCAAGCGGTATATGAAGCAGCGTCATCACCTCCGGCCACAGCACCGAGGGATGGGAAGCGCCAGGCTGAAATAGTTTTGCCACTGCAATTTGAAGTAGGTTTGTCGGATACCAAAAGGCCGTTTGGGGATCGGCAAGCCATGCGGACCACGCCCAGTTATAGGGATTCCAAAAGGGAAGCGTATGCTTTAGCGCGACCATGTAAAAGGCATAGTCTCGCGCCGGAAAATCAAGGATGAAAAAATCTTCCCAAAAAAATCGCTTCCCAAGGAAGACCGGCCAATACATCGCGAGCATGAATAGCACGAAAATTGCCGCCGCATGCCAGACGCGTAGGTCGGAAGTATCGCCCACGATGCTGCTTCCAGCCCGACCCGTGTCGGATGAGCCATTATTCACGGCGAGATCATCGCTTCCGCTGGCACTATCCACTATGCGCTTGCGGTTATCTACTTGCTTCATGGTCGCTCGATTATTCAAATCCTCTCGTATTGCAGTCTTGCTCGTGTCCGCCGGTTTTGCCTGGTTCGGTCACGCGGTGAGTGCCATTGCGCAGGAATTTCCGGCCTCTATTAACCGGACCAGTTCCCGTTTCGTTATCGCGCGCTTAAAATATCCGGGCGGAAGCGATTGGTATAACGGCCCCAGCGAAGAGCCGAACATGCTGAAATTTCTCGCGAAGAATACGAACATCGATGTCGATCCACGCTATGTTTGGGTCGATGTGGCGAGTAACGATATTTTCAATTATCCATTTCTGTATATGACCGGCCACGGCCGGGTCGATTTTACCGAGACGGAAGTAAAGCGCCTCCGTGCCTATTGTGACGCCGGCGGATTTATCTACATCAATGACGATTACGGTCTCGACACCACCATTCGCCCGGAGCTTAAAAAAGTTTTCCCTGAACAGAATCTCGTCGAACTGCCGTTCTCTTACGGCCTCTATCATTGCCACTTCGATTTTCCGAATGGACTCCCAAAGATTGAAGAGCACGATGGCAAGCCGGCCCAGGGACTCGGCCTGTTCGATAATGGCCGTCTCTGCGTGTTCTATGCCTATCAATCCGACCCGACGGATGGCTGGGACGATGAGGATGTGAACGAGCTGCCAGAATCCAAACGACTGGAAGGCTTACAGATCGGCGCGAATATTATTATCTGGGCGCTGGAACATTGAGTTGCCGCAAGGTCTAATTCGGAGGTATCGAGTCCGATTTCGTCTCTTCGAACCGATTTGGTGTTATATTTGATAATGCTTTGATAGGCACCTATAGCCCCAGAGCACCAATGCAACGTATTATCTGCCATCTCGATATGGACGCGTTCTTCGCCTCGGTCGAGGAGAAGCACGATCCGAGCCTGAAGGGAAAGCCGGTCCTCGTGGCCGCCGGTCCGGTCGGGCGCGGGGCGGTGGCGTCGTGCAATTATGTGGCGCGGCGCCTCGGCGTCAAAACGGGGATGAGCACGCAGGAGGCCATTCGGAATTTTCCGAATGCCGTGGTCGTCCGCGCAAATTACGAATGGTATCAGGAAGCATCCGAGCAAATCCTGAGAATTATTTATCGTTTCACACCCGATGTCGAACCGCTTAGCCTGGATGAGGCATTTTTTGAACTGACGCACGTCCAGCACCGCTGGCCCGATCCGCTCGCGGCGGCGGAAGCGATTCAACGAACGATCGATGAGGAACTCAGCCTCGGTGCCTCCATCGGAATATCGAGCGGTAAGGCTCTCGCCAAAATTGCGAGCGATTTCAAAAAGCCGCATGGCATTACCGTCGTCCCATTCGGTTATGAAATGGATTGGATCGACCCGCTGCCCATCGAGGCGGTGCCCGGCGTGGGGAGCGCGACGCATCGGAAGTTATCGGAACTTGGCATTGTGACATGTGGAGATATTTGCAAGCTCAACCTGGGATTGCTCCACAAAATTTTCGGGAACGTGCATGGCAGCTATTTGTGGAACTTAGTTCACGGCGTGGATGAGCGGCCACTGATGAAGCGGGGAGCGGCGAAGTCCATCTCCCATCAAAGCACGTTGCAAAAAACGACGTCCGACAAAGATTACGTCGAATCCCTTCTGCTTTATATCGCGGAGCGATGCCTCTGGCGATTGCGAAAGAGTGGCATGAAAACGCGAGGCCTTTCGATATACATGCGCTTCGCCGACCAGCGATATGCTCAGCGTGTGTGTCATTTGAAGGAGGCCACGCAATCGGAGCAAATCATTTTTCCGCTCGTTTCGCGAATGACGCGTGAGATGTGGGCTGCGAATCCCCGGCCGCGCGTGACGTTCATCGGAGTCCATCTTTCCGATTTTCAACCGGCCACGCCGCAGGAAAAATTATTCTTCGATGAAACCGAAAAGAAAGAGCGTCTTTCGCGCGCCATGTCCGGCATTCGAGAAAAATTCGGCGCGCCTATCATTACCAGCGCGCGCACCTTCGGCCTTCACCATTCTTATCGACTTGCGCAGGCAGGACTTTCGTTCACCGTGATGAAAGTGGAAGAAGAGGAATCCGCAAGCATGGTGAAGCGGGAGGCGGGCGGGTATCTTCCGATGGAGGTGGTGGAGTAACGATCGCAAACTCCGCGGAGTGGTCTCAAGTTTAGTTCACGAACGTCGGGGCCGAAAGAGTTATGGATTGCTCCCTCGCTCCCGCGTGTTAGGCATACTCGCCATTTTTCATTCTTCGTGGGAAAATATTTCGCTGACATTTCGCGCGCGCTGCGGACGACCCTTGTGGGCCTCGTGGTCGTTATTCGCCATCTCGCGCGGAGGAAGGTGACGCGGCGCTATCCGGAGCCGAAGGACGAGTACATCCTGCCGGAACGGGCGCGCAACCGCCTCTACGTCAATATGGACGATTGCATCGGCTGCGATAAATGCGCGCGCGCCTGTCCGGTGGATTGCATCGAGATCGACACGGTGAAATCCGTTCCCGACGAAGACTTAGGGATTACGACGCGGAACGCAAAAAAGAAATCGCTGTGGGTGACCCGCTTCGATATCGACATGGCGAAATGCTGCTATTGCTCGCTCTGTATCTGGCCTTGCCCGACGGAGTGTATCGTGATGACTGAAGTGTTTGAATTCTCCGAGCCGAAACGGGAGAACCTGATCTATCACTTCGCGACGATGGACGCGGCGGAAGGGAACGAGCACATCGAGAACCGGGCGAAGTACGAAGCGGAGGCGAACGTTCAGCGCGCGAAGCAGGCAGCGGAACGAGTAGCAAAACAATAATGATATTTTATTATTCCGTTCTTTTACTGTCATTCCCGCGAACGCGGGAATCCAGATCCCATGCGAACCTGGATTCCCGCGTTCGCGGGAATGACTTGTCAAAACTTCCCATTTCATACTTCATACTTCATACTTCATAATTGCCCCAACTTTTCGACATCTTTTTTTACCTTTTCGCCGCCGCGATCGTCGCGTCGGCGGCGGTGGTGTGTTTTTCGCGGAATATCGTTCACGCGGCGTTCTCGCTACTCTTCACGTTTTTTGGTGTCGCGGGAATTTATGTTTTGCTCAGCGCGGATTTTCTGGCGGTCAGCCAGATTTTGATTTACGTCGGTGGGATTCTCGTGCTTCTCGTCTTCGGCGTGATGCTGACGAATCGCGTGACGAATATCGACTTGCGTTCGGCGCTTGGCGCGCGTATTCCGGCCTTAATTATTTGCGGAGCCTTACTTGCGCTGCTGGTTTCCATTTTGATTCCCGGCCATTGGATTAGCTTTAGCGACACGCCGTGGAAAGGGAGCCCGTGGCACACGAACGCAATCGAGCAAGTAACGAAAGTGACACAAGGGGCGGCGCGTGAAATCCTGGATCATCAGGGAAGTTATGGGACCGCTTCGGAAATCGGGAAGCTACTCATGACCGATTATTTGCTTCCATTCGAACTCATATCAATCGTGCTCATTGTTGCATTAATTGGAGCAGCGATGATCGCCCGCAGGGAGTCCAACTCGTCCACGCAGTCCACTCTGTCTACGCGAAAATTTAAAGAGGAGGCTGCCAGATGAACTATACTCCCGTTGGTCTTCCGCACTTCCTAGTGCTTTCCGCGGTGCTGTTGGTGCTGGGAATATTTACGATGCTTACGCGTCGGAATGCAATCGCGGTTCTCATGGGCATCGAACTGATTTTGAATGCGGCGAATATCAACTTCGTTGCCTTCGCGCGCTATGGCGCGATAAATTTGGGTGGCCAGATTGTGGCGATTTTCGTGATCGTAATGGCCGCATGCGAAGCGGCCGTGGCGCTTGCGATTGTTCTGAATTTATACAAGCGGCAAGGATCTATAAATGTCCGCGAGGCTCATAAACTGCGCGATTGATCGTAATGGACCAACTCATCCTGCTTTCGCTTGTCGCGCTCGGCATCCCGCTCGTGGGGTTCGTGCTGATTATTTTTAATCAGCGCGCGCTTACCGAACGGGCACACCTGATCGCGCTTCCGGCGATTGCCTTTAGTACCGTGCTTGCCTCCTACGTTGCGTGGGTGAAGCTTCGGACCCACGGCATTGCCCCCGCGCTCGAATGGAGGACAAATTGGATTCACATCGGTACCGCGACTGGGGTTGGTCCGCTTGTCATTCGGCAAAGCATTTTGCTGGATAACATAACGGTGATCCTCATGGTCGTCGTGACCGGCATAAGCCTGCTCGTTCACCTTTTTTCCATTGGGTATATGAGGCAGGATAGCCGGTACGCGCGCTACTTTGCATTTCTGGAACTGTTTACGTTCGCCATGCTCGGCGTGATACTCGCCGGAAATTTTTTCCAGCTTTATATTTTTTGGGAATTAGTCGGCTTCACGAGCTTTATCTTAATCGGGCATTGGTACGAGCGGCCCGGCCCGCAGTATGCTGCGAAAAAGGCGTTTATTACGAATCGCATTGGCGACGCGCTATTTTTCATAGGCATTCTCTTACTATTCAGCGAATTTCGCACGTTCGATTTCCGGGAAATCTTTGGTCTCATCAACCAGGGACTTCCGCTTTCATTCAGCTTTCTCGGCCTCGCTCCGGAAACCACGCTCACCGTTGCCGGTCTGCTCATTTTCGCGGGCGCTGTTGCGAAAAGCGCGCAGTTCCCGCTCTTCGTCTGGCTGCCGGACGCGATGGAAGGCCCGACGCCGGTTTCCGCGCTCATCCATGCGGCGACGATGGTCGCGGCCGGCGTGTATCTCTTGGTGCGCGTCTTTCCGCTGCTTACGGGCAAGGCAATGCTTATCGTTGCATGCACCGGCGCCTTCACGAGTTTCCTCGCGGCGACTATTGCGATTACGCAGCGGGACATCAAGCGCGTGCTTGCTTACTCAACGATCTCGCAGCTTGGGCTGATGATTATGGCGATCGGAGCGGGCGCGGTCGCTGCAGGAATATTTCATCTCGTGACGCACGCAGCGTTCAAAGCGCTCCTCTTCCTTGGCGCAGGCTCCGTCATTCACGCCATGCACCGCGCCTTGCGGGAAACGCATGATCACGAGACGGATGCGCAGGATATTCACAACATGGGGGGCATTTTCCGGCGAATGCCGGTGACTGGATGGACCTTCCTCATCGCGACGCTTGCAATTACCGGGCTGCCGCTGACGGCAGCGTTTATGTCGAAGGACGAGATCCTCGCTGGCGGAATGGCTTATGGGCAGCTTCAGGGCGGCATTGCATTGGCGATTCCGTGGATCGGCTTCGGCGTGACGTTACTGACCGCGCTCTATATGTGGCGCATAGTATTCGTCGCCTTTTTCGGAATGTCCGCAAAACCGGAGCTTCACGAAAAAATCCGGGAGTCTCCGATGGTAATGACGGTTCCGCTGGTACTGCTTGCGGTCTTTACGCTCGGCTTTTGGTTTGGAAAAAACCCCATAAACCCTGAGCATGGATGGTTTCTTTCGAAATGGGTCAAAACTCCCGCGCAGGTGATTCCGCCGCAGACGGCCCCGCCATTTCGTCCGAGTCATTATATAAATTATCCCTCGATACCCGCGCAGGCTCCGGTTTTCGGAATTACTATCATTCCTCCTCCTCAGGCCGCGCCGGCGGTGTTGCCACTTTTACCACACCAAGTTGCACTCGATGAAGCGCGTTCGGCGAATGCCACGACCGCGGAGCTTGGCGCGCTTGCTTCCGCCGTGGGAGGGTTCCTGATTGCGCTCGTGCTTTTTCTATTGCGTCCCGGATGGGCGGCGGGCCTACGCAAGGCGTTTGCGCCACTCTATCGATTCAGCCTTCACGGATGGTACATCGATACGATATACGATTATACGGTGGCCGATACGGTCACGCTTGCCGCGCGGGTTTCGGCTTGGATCGACCGGCGTATTATCGATGGCGCCGTGAATTTAGCCGGACGCGCAACTGTTGTTCTCGCTCGAATTACCGGGGCTTTCGATAAATATGTTGTCGATGGCCTGGTAACCCTCGTGGGTGCGACGGTGCAGTTTTTTGGCCTGATGGCCCGTTCCATTCAGACGGGACGCATTCAGACCTACTTGACCTGGGTCGTTGCGGCGGTCGTTGTAATTTTGCTTATCCTTCGGTTCTCGCTGTTCCATTTTTAATTCCTCAAAATCATGATAACGAAGAAACTTCTCCCGGTTCTTGCCATTGCATGTTGTGCGTTAAGCGCGTCGCAACCGTTTATGGTACGCTCGGCGCCCATCGATCCGCACCGAATTCAGCTAACTCACATCACCCCTTGTGCTCCCGGTGTGATTTATGTGCAATTTAAAATTGGAAGCCCGGTGCCCAAGGGAATTACGCCGAAGGGGGAAGTTACGCAGTCGGCTGGCGGGGGTGCCTTCCAAAACGCGATGAACAGGCTCGGGCTTCATGAGATTATTCCGTTCGACGCGCACGCTTCGAAAGATTCGATCAGCCATGCCCTCGGCATCGACCGAATGTATTGCCTCTATTATTCTAATTCTTCGATCAATCCCCACACGGCGCTCGCGATGCTTTTGGCGACGGGTGAAATCGAGTGCGGCTCCGTGCGTTATCTCTTTCCCGAAACATCACAGCCAAATGATCCAGATATAAGCTATCAGTATGCGCTTACGAAGATGAATGTCTTCAACGCATGGAATATGGCGACGGGCGATACCTCGATTGTCATTGCCGATGTCGATTGTGCTATCAATATCGATCACGAAGACTTAAAAAATCAAATAAAATATAACTGGGGTGAAATCGGACTTGACGCACATGGGCAGCCCAAACAATCGAATGACATTGACGATGACAGCGATGGATACATCGATAATTGGGAGGGTTGGGATGTATGCGGTGATGTTCCCGATGGGGCAGTGTTTCAGCCCAATAATAATCCTCGTCCCCGTGAAGATGGGGCGAGCCACGGAACGCATACGGCGGGATGTATGCTCGCGGAAGGGAATAATCGCGTCGGAATAGCGGGCGTAGCTTATGGTTGCAAATTGCTGCCGATCAAAGCGGCCGGATCGGATTTCGAAAGTATTAGCGCGGGATATGAAGGCATCCATTATGCTTCGACGCATGGCGCGCGGATTATTAACTGTTCGTGGGGTGGAACGATTGGTGGGCTGGATACAGCATTGGCCAATCTATTCCTCTACGAGGCGCATGACCGAGGCGCCCTGGTCGTTGCCGCAGCGGGCAATGGCATTCCGGGGATTACGAACAGCGGCGTGAGCAACGACATCAATCCGGAATATCCAGGAAATGGGCCTTATGTGTTAAGCGTCGGATCGACCGATCAATCGGATGCTCCATCTTATTTCTCCAATTTTGGGCATAGCGTTTCGGTCTGGGCGCCCGGAACACAGATCTTTAGCTGTGACTATACCGGAGTGGGGTCCAACAGCGCCTATAGCGCCGAAGATGGGACGAGCTTCGCATCGCCAAATGCGGCTGGCGTAGCTGCTTTGCTCTGGTCGCAACACCACGATTGGCTGCCGGAATTTATTTCGCGTCAGCTCATTGCGACCTGTGATAACGTCGTGAATCCCAGTGACCGGACCGATTATTGGGGCCGATTAAATGCGGCGAATGCACTTACCGCCTCGCTCGGGCCGGGCCTTATCGTTGCGAGTTACTCGATCGATGGCGTGGCCTCCGATTCGCTACGACCCGGCCAGAATCGCGTGCTTTCCGTTACCTTCAAGAATGTCATGAGCGCGGGAAGTAATCTTTCTGCAACTCCTCTATCTTCTATTGGCGCACAGCTTTCAAGTTCACCAGCCACGCTGGGCTCGATGAATGAATCAAGCACAGCGACGGGCATTTTCCATATCACAAGGACCGGAGTGTTCAGCGAAGGCAATTTGCCCGTGAGCTTTGCAGTCGGGGATGGGTCGAACTACACGGATACCATTTCCATGTTTTTGCCGCTCGCCCGCATGCCCGGATTCGTGCTGGAACGGGCGGGCAACTATGGTTCCAGTATCTTTCGTCTTTCGAACACCTCTGCCTGGGCTGCGTTTGGGCAAGCCTCAACGAACCAACAAACAGGCGTGACCACGATCTTCAATGCGCAATTCGCGCGCGAAGGCGGGAGCGTTTGGAGCGACACGTCCACCCTTCTGGATGGCACGAATCCCCCCTATTGTGTGACGGCGCTCGACTCCAATACGGCCTTCTTTGGCAGCGGTCCGCCCGGTGGAACAGCTTCTGTCATGTATACCACCGATGGCGGTCAGCACTTCACGAACGTGGACGTTTCTACGTTCGCGGCGTTCGTCAATACCATTCATTTTTTCGATTCGCAAAATGGAATTTTGATCGGCGATCCGAAATCGAACCGGTGGGGGATTGGCGTCACGACGGATGGCGGGCAGAGTTGGAATCCGCTGGCAAAGCCCGTCACCGTGGGAGGAACGACGGCAAGTTGGAATAATGCGACGGCTTGGGTTGGCGATAATGGCTGGTATGGAACGAACAGTCGCCAGATTTTGAGAACGACTAATCGCGGCCAAACATGGCTTTCTGTAAAAACCGGGACCAATCAGAATTCGCTTGGTATTGGATTCGATGACGATGCGCGGCATGGATTGGCCTGCTACCAACCCGTATCCGGCAATGGGACTTACGGTATGACGGTCACCACCGATAGCGGCGCATCGTGGCAGCAGCTTACCACGCTTCCTGCGCCGGGGATCGAGCCAGGCTCTGTTCAATTTATTCCGAATTCTAATACAGCCATTCTAACATCCAACATGGGTGTGTATCGAACGACCGATTTCGGCACAACGTGGTCTTCCATTGGAATTCCCGTTTCCTATAACTCCACTCAAGCTGAGATCTCTATCTCACGCGGACAGGGCGAATTCGTGGTGAGCATCAATTCTCCAAATAATGGTGTCGCCTCGTACGCCGAGGCAATGCCGGATAGCATTCAGGCTGGCGTTCCGGAATGGCAGGCACCCGATATATCCTTCGATGTCAATCCGAACCCTTTGGAGGGAACGACTGTGTTTTCCTTTACGCTTCCATCGAGCGATCGCGCGAGCATTGCGATTTACGATGCCGTGGGACGGAAGGTTTTTTCTGTCGTTGATAAAATGTTCGAGCAAGGCGAAAATCATATCACATTCGGTGGGCGTTTGCTCCCGCCGGGGGCATATTACGCTGTGTTCGAAACGGCATCCGGCGCGCATCTTACGCGCGCAATCACCGTTTTGAGATAGCATTTTCTGTCGCCGCCCAGCGTGGGCGCTCTTTTTCACACAGTTTCCGTACTGAATGATAGCCGATCTTCCGGTCCTGAGCTTCATCACATTCCTGCCATTGGTCGGAATGCTCGTGATCGCGTTCATCCCGCGCGATAGCGTGCGAATGCTGCGCGGTGTGACGGTCGCCGTGGCGCTGCTTCAGCTCGCGATTGCAATTCTCATCGTTCTCAATTTCAATGGCTCACTTGCTGGGATCAATGACGCAAAGAGCTTTCAATTTGTTGAGCGTGCTCCGTGGATTAGGCTTTCGGGTCTCGGCATTTTTGGCAATCTCGCAATCGACTATTTCATGGGATTGGACGGCCTTTCGGTCATCATGGTCCTGCTGACAGCGATTATCGTGGTGGTGGCCGCGATCTCGAGCTTTTCCATCGAGCGGAATATCAAGGGATATTTTCTCATGTTCCTCCTGCTCGATGTCGGCATGATGGGCACATTCTGTTCGCTCGATTTTTTCCTATTCTATATTTTTTGGGAATTGATGCTCCTGCCGATGTATTTCCTCATCGGCATCTGGGGCGGTGCGCGGCGGGAATACGCGGCGATGAAGTTTTTTCTCTATACACTGCTCGGTTCCGTGTTTATGCTGCTTGTGATGATTGGGCTTTATTTCTCGAATCAGGTGATGCTGTTTATTCCCGGCACGCATCAGGTTATTATGATCCCCAACACGCACCATCCTGAGATGTACCACACGTTCAACATGCTGCGAATGATGGACCGCTCGGCGCTCGTGCCGGGAAGTATTTTTAGCGGTATCGGCACAGCCTGGCGTTATGCGGGAT
>DASRZC010000026.1:0-28968 GCA_035686785.1 Kapaibacterium sp. (SeqCode) | reverse complement strand
TTCAGCTTCAAGTCCTTCACACCTTTCGTGATCTGCTTGGCCTGCTCGCCTTCGAGGCCGTGCTTAATCTTTATCGTTTGCCGGAGGGACATCCCCGTGGCTTCCTCGGCCTTCTGGTAATCGAGCGATTTCATGGACACTCCGCGCTTGATCATCTTGCCGTTCAGCGTTTCGGTGAGGGCGCGGAGCTTCATATCGTCCGAAGTATGGAGCACAATGGTGTGCTCCTTCGGATTCCAGTCGATCTTCGTGTTCGATCCTTTGAAATCGTAGCGCTGGTCGATTTCCTTGCGGGCCTGATTGATCGCGTTATCGACCTCCTGCTGATCGACTTCGGAAACGACATCGAATGAGAATTGAGCCATACCTGGATTACGCTGATTACGCTGAATAGACTGATGGATTTTCGGATTCCTCAAGTTAACATTACTTTAGAGTCATGTGGCTCCCATGAATTCGATCTTCGGATTCAAAATTACTTCGCTCGGGCTGTTACTTTTGGAGGTTTCATGTGTCTTATTAATAGGGGGATCGCTGAATAAGGCCGAGTGCCGGCGGGGACGAGGTCAGGAATTTTACTGACACGGACGAGGCGGCGTCAAGTTTTTCTATTCAAAAGTGTCAAAAATGGATTAAATTCGTATATTTGTCCGATTGGCACCGAAAATGTACCGAAGGATTTCAAGAAACTGAAATTAGTACGATAATAGAGCGAAAAATTACGAACGGATGAACATGGCGACACTAAAATGGAGGCTTTGAAACTTAATTACAACCATTAGCGAATACTCTCACAGGAGAATTATTATGAAACAGGTCAATAAAGCAGGATTTGACAATAAGTCCGAGGATTCCGCCTCGCTCAAGGAGCAGGCTCAGGAATTCCTTCAGCGCGCGTACCGGCTGCAAATGTCGGGGCATCTCAATGAGGCCATCGAAAATTACAAGAAGTCCATCGAGGTCCTCCCGACAGCCGAAGCACACACTTTTCTCGGCTGGGCATACAGCTTTTTAGGCGATTACGAATCGGCCATTACCGAATGCCGTAATGCGATCGATCTCGATCCGGATTTTGGGAATCCCTATAACGACATCGGCGCGTACCTCATCCAGCAGGGCGATTTGGACGAAGCGATCCCCTACTTGGAGCTTGCAATGAAAGCGAAACGCTATGCGACGCCGCATTTCCCGCATTATAACTACGGCCGCATCCTGGAACGGCGCGGATTGTGGTTCGAAGCGCTCGGCGAATATAAAACGTCGCTCGATTTAGAGCCGAATTATTCCTTAGCCAAGGATGCGTTCTACCGGCTTCAGGCGCTATTGAATTAAGCTGCCTGTTGTGTGGAGCGAAATGGTATTTCGCTCCGTGGGCCGAAAAATACCATTTCGGCCCACACCTTCCTAATTACCGGACGCGCTTCTTATGACGGTTCTTCCGCAGGCGTTTCTTCCGTTTGTGGGTCGCCATTTTATGGCGCTTACGCTTTTTTCCGCTTGGCATTAGAGAATTATGAAGTATGAATTATGAATATGAAATTCGGGGACTCTGAAACAGTCCCTTCGCAAGAGAGTTTCCCTGAATTATGGTGTGGAGCGAAATAGTATTTCGCTGCTGGGCCGAAATACCATTTCTGCCCACACCGCGTCCTCAGGTTTACTTCGCCATTCTCTGCCCGGTATTATCGATTTCCTGAATGAGCGTATCGATTCGCACGGCAATGCCGGGATTCGTTTTTTCCGCGACAGCTTTGGCGCGCACGAAGTAATTTCGCGCGCGGGCAAGCGCCGTAGCATGGTTCGAATCGGTGACGGTCTGCGCCGTCATGATGCCGGCATTGATGAGGGCGTTCAGGTGATCGGGCTTATAACGGAGCGCCGTGTCGATCTCGTCCAGCGCGTCATTGAGGTTGCCGCTGTTTTGCGCGATGGCGTAGGAATAATCGACTCGTGCGTCGGCATCCGCGGGTTTGGCGGCAAGATAAATTTCAAATTCCCGCATACTCGCGCTCCAATAGGCGGCATCGTAAAGCGCATCGGCGAGCGAAAGATGCAAATCCACATTCGAAGGATTCGCGGCCATTTCCGTATGCAGCGAATCGATGATGTGCTGAAAGAAGAGGCGCTTTTGGAGGAGCGCGGTCGAATCGACTTCCTGGCCCGGGGCGAACTCATCCGGCTTCGATGCTATTCGGAAAATGCCGAAGGTTACCGCGAGTACCACCGCTAACAGGAGCGCAAATTTGCTCCAGGGGATAAGCTTTTTTTGCGGCGGTTCCTGCTTCAGGCGTTCGAGAAGAATTTCCTCGGTGGACAACCGGCGGAACGGCGTGGCTGCATTCGGACGGTCGGCCTCGGTTATCGCCGATTCCGGGGTTTGCGATGGCTCATACTTGAATTCCGTTCCGCAAATGGGGCAGCGCAGCATCTCGCCCGACGCGGCGGCGGATTCAATTCTTGCCGCGCAGCTCGGGCAATAAATATGCTCTGCGGTGTTTTCGTTTGGATGGGTATTCAACAGGAGGAGGTCTCTTCGAACGGCCTATACGCGGCCGGCGTGCTCAAGTTGCGGGCGCGAGTTTCGGTTCCGATAGGGGCGCTTTGGAAATCGACTTCTGGCGTTCATCGATGATCTGCCGAAGCTCGCGCGATGGCTTGAACGTGGGGACAAAATGTTCGTCCAGCGAAACGGCCGCGCCGGTGCGCGGATTTCGGGCCATCCGGGGTGACCGCCGCTTCGTCCGGAAGGTGCCAAAGCCGCGAATTTCAATGTGGTCGCCATTGGCGAGCGCATCCGTCATGGTCTTGAAAAAACCGTCGACGAGAATTTCGGTTTCTAATTTCGTAATTCCGGTGGCTGTGGCAACGCGGTTCACAATATCGGCTTTGGTCATGGGAGCGACAATCTGTTTGGGTTTCGGGTTTCTTGCCTAACAGTTTCCAGGAGCGAGAGCGTTCGCGTTACCGCGGCGTTCCAGGTAAAGTTTTTCACGCGCTCTTCCCCTCGTTCCACGAGCGTTTGTGCAAGCGCGGGTTGCGAAAGCAATTGCAAAATTTTGTCTGTCATGTCCTTAACGTCCATCGGATCGAAAAAAAGCGCCGCATCGCCCGCTATTTCCGGGAAGGAATGGACGTTCGAAACCGCGACCGGTATCCCGCTTGCCCACGCCTCGAAAATAGGGTTCCCAAAGCTCTCGTAGCTCGATGGAAAAACGAACGCGCGAGCGTGGGCATATAAATAGCGTAAGTCGGTTTGGGGAAGAGCGCCGGTAAAGACAACCGATCTCTCGGTTCCCAATTCTTTGGGCAGCGCATAGAGCTTCTCGATATATTTCTGTTCCACGCCCGTTCCCATGCCTGCCAAAACAAGCTTTAGCTCCGAAAATCCGCGACGGACTATTTCCGCATGTGCGCGAAGGAGTTGATCTTGCCGCTTATACCTCCAAAGCGCCGAAACATAGAGCAAGTAGCCACCCGAGGTAAGGCCATATCGTTCGAGCAATTCCAAACCCTCCCGCGCTTCACGATTTTTTCCGCCATCGAAAAGCGTGAGATCGACGCCGTGTGGAATGACATGCACTTTTTCATCGGCAATCTTTGCATGGAGGATAATATCCTGCTTAATATCATCGCTCGGAGTAATCACAGCCCGCGCTTTCCGCGCCGAAGCCGGCATGAGCAGCGAACGGATAATCCTCCGAATCCCGCGAATGCCATACTCCGCGCCATAAAAATGCGCGGCCGATCGAACGTTCACCACGGATGGAACTTTTGAGCGAAGCGAGACGAAATTCCCCGGATAGTACATTACGTCAATTTTTTCGCGAGCAATATAGCGCGGAAGCAGTATTTGCTCGCCAAAAACCTTGTGTAGCGGCGTTTGGCGGGAGTTCGGAACCGTGACGATGCGGAACATCTCCGATTCGTTCAGGCCGAGCTTCGACGATTCTCCCTCGCTTAAAAAAAGAACGAAGGTGTGCGGCGGACGAAGCCGCAAGAGTTCGCGGATAAAATGGACGATATAATTTTTCCCGCCGGTATCTTCCGACACGCGCCCGAGCGCGGCGATTCCGATTCTCATACGGCTTCGGCGGAATGCCGCGGAATAGTGAGTCCCGAAGTGGGAAGCTTTTTCATGCTTTGGTACCATTGTTCCAAAGCTATGATAGTCCAGGGCTTTAAATAGTGAGAGCGGCCCTGCAAAAATTCCTTATGGACGCGGCGGACACCTTGGACGGTAAGCACGCCATCTTCCACAAGCTTCAAATTTTGGGATGTTAGAATATCGAGCTGTGAACGAAGCGCGCCGCGCAGCAGCCATTCCTTCATGGGAAGTTCGAAGCCGGTCTTCGGTTTTTTGAGCAGCGATTCGGGAACAATATCCTTCACCGCATCGGCAAGTAATTGCTTGTTCGCACCGCGCGCTTTCATGGCAAGCGGAAGCTGCCAGGTGAACTCCATCAGTGAGTTATCGAGCAGTGGCGCGCGGGCTTCGAGGCTTTGCGACATCGTCATCCCATCCAAATCGCGAAGCAGCATATCCGGCAAATAGTATTCAATATCAGAGCGAAGAACCGAAAGAAAAACATCCCCGTCCACCCCGTCCACTGAGTCCACTCCGTCCAGAGGAACGGACGCGGTTAAAGCCAATATTTCTTCCTCGCTAAAAAGCCATCGCACCTGCTCTGGCATCAGTGCGGCACGCACGCCCGCGCGGCCGCGCGAATGCCGCGCCCCGGCAAGCGGTGCGGCTAAGCCGCGCCGAAATGTTTTCGGCAACGACCAAATAATACGCAGCACGGCCGCGCGCCGCGCGAGCCAGCGGTATTTTTTATATCCGAGAAACGCTTCATCGCCACCCACGCCGCTTAAAACCACTTTAAGATTCGGGCTGAACTCTCGCGCCGTCTTCGCAACGAGCAAGGTATTCAAACCGTCGCCGGTTGGAGAATCCATGCTGCGGAAAAAATCCGGCAACAGTTCCGCGACGTCCGAATCCGTGATGTTGCGCTCGTGATGGATGGTGCCGAATGCATTGGCGCCGATGCGCGCCCACTCGGTTTCGCTTTCCACATCACGCGAAGAAAAACCGATGGAAAACGTCTCGATGGGAGATGACACTTCGCGCATAGCAAGACCCGTAATCGCATTCGAATCGAGACCGCCAGAAAGAAATGCGCCCACCGGGACATCGCTCACTAACCGATCGCGCACGGAGCGTTCGAGGATGCGGCGCGTCTCGCGAACCGCATCCTCGTATCCAATATTCGTGGCGTGATGCTTCGGAAGCCGATACCATCGCTCGATGCTTTCGTTGCCGTCGCGGAGCCGTAGAATGCTTCCCGGCCCCAGACTCTTCACCCCTCGCACCATCGAAAGTGGATGGGGTACCGAATAATATCGAAGATAGCCCGCAAGCCCTTCTGGCGAAAGCTCGAACGGAGCAAGCCCGCTTGAAACGAGCGCCCGCAATTCGGAAGCGAAGACGAAGCGGCCGCCGAACGTCCCATAGTAGAGCGGCTTTTTGCCAATAGCATCGCGCGCGATAAGGAGTTCCCGGCGAGCATCATTCCACCATGCGAAGGTAAAGAATCCGCGAAGCTCCGGGAGAATGGAAATACCGCGCAATTCTAAAAGCGCGAGCAGCACCGCTGTGTCCGAAGGTGGAACGCAAAGTTTATAGGCGGAAGCCAGTTCCCGGTAATTATAAATCTCGCCATTGAAGACAAGGACATTCCCGCCACTTCCCAGCATCGGCTGATGCGCTTCCGGCGTGGGATCGATGATGGAAAGCCGCCGGTGCGCGAAGGCCGCCATGCCAGAAGCGGTCACGAACAGCCCGTCGTCATCCGGTCCGCGGTGGCGCATGGCCTCCGCAGCACGATGAAGGCGAGAAACATCCTCCTCGCCAATCGGCGCGCCATTCGTTGCGATGATGCCAGCAATTCCACACATGCTGCGCTATGGAAGCAAGGCGGAAGAAGGCTGGTTCCAACAAGATTCCTCATAACGCAATCTTAAATGTCCAAGAGAGCATATGCAATAAAAAATCCCCGACTTTTTTGAAGCCGGAGATTTAAAAATTCGCGGAATGTAATTCCGCGATACACGAAATAGTTACGCCGCCACGCGCGCTCTTCGCGGCGGACGTTCGGCGATCGTCGGGATTTCCTCCGCGCCCATCCAGCCATCGGTTTCGAAGGTCGTTTTGAACTCCTCCTTCGGCACGACGATCAACTCGCGGAATTTCGGCAGGCCCGTGCCCGCCGGAATAAGATGGCCGACGATAACATTCTCCTTGAGGCCCAGCAGCGTATCGACTTTCCCGTGAATCGAGGCATCGGTAAGCACTTTCGTCGTCTCCTGGAAAGATGCGGCGGAAATAAAGCTCTCCGTTTGCAAAGCTGCCTGCGTGATTCCGAGCAGCACCGGCTCGCCATAGACCGGCTCCGCCGGCCGCGCTTCGGGATACGGTTTGTCCTTCTTCTTCAACTCGCCGGCGACTTCCTTGAACCGCTTCTTATCGACCATCAGGCCAACCTTGAATTTGGAATCGCCACGCTTCGTGATGAAGACGGAGTTCTTCAGAATGTCGTTCTCCTCCGCGACTTTCGCCTTATCGATCTCATCGTTGACGAGCAAGAGCGAATCTCCCGACGCCGTGATGCGAACCTTGCCCAACATCTGCCGAACGATCACCTCGATGTGCTTATCGGAAATCTTCACGCCCTGCATGCGATAGACTTCCTGAATCTCGTTAACGAGATACTGCTGCACCTCGGCCACGCCCTTGATGGCAAGAATATCGTGCGGGTCGATCGCGCCGTCGCTCAGGCGCTCGCCGGAGCGAACCGTATCGCCTTCCTGCACGAGGATGTGCTTGCCAAATGCAATCGTGTATTCGCGACGGTCGGTGCCGTCATGCGACGTTACGACGACGACGCGCGAGCCGCGCCGCGGTTTCTCGAAGTGGACCATCCCGTCAATTTCAGAAACAGTGGCGGGGTCGCTTGGCGAGCGCGCCTCGAATAGCTCCGTAACGCGCGGAAGTCCGCCCGTGATGTCCCGCTGCTTGCCCGATTCGCGCGCGATCTTCACCAATACCGTTGCGGCCTCGATCGCCGCATGGTTCTGAACCTGCAGGATCGCGTTGCTCGGAATGATATAGTTGATGATGATATGCCCGTCCGGACCAACGATATCGATGGTCGGCGATTTCGTCCGGTCGCGCGAATCGATCGTGCGCGTTTGCAAGTTGCCGGTCAGTTCATCGGCAACCTCGCGGTAGGTTACATTCTCGAGGAATTCTTTGAAGCGAACCGTGCCGGCATGCTCCGAAATGATGACCGCATTATACGGATCCCATTCATAGAGCATTTCACCCTTGCTGACCTTCTGCCCGTTCTGCACGAGAATCTGCGAGCCGTAGGGTACTTCGAATTTTCCGACGACGCGATTATCCTCGTCGAGCACGTTCACGACGCCGGAGCGGCTCATCACGATAAATTCGCCATCGCTATTGGTGATGACCTTCATGTCCTCGTACTGCACGGTGCCATCGAACTTCGAGGTGACCTGCGATTGCGAGGCAATCAGCGAGGCCGCGCCGCCCGTGTGGAATGTGCGGAGCGTAAGCTGCGTACCCGGCTCGCCAATGGACTGCGCGGCAATAATTCCCACGGCTTCGCCCATTTCGACAAGCTTGTGCGTTGTGAGATTCCGGCCATAGCATTGCGCGCAGACGCCACGGCGCATTTCGCACGTAAGCACCGAGCGGATAAGCACGGTCTCGATGGAGGTAGCGGCAATACGCGCGGCTACGTCCTCGTCGATCATGCCACCGGCTTCGAGGATCACTTCCTGCGTGATCGGGTCGATAATCGTGTCGAGCGTGACGCGGCCCAGAATGCGCTCGGAGAGCGGCTCTTTCACGTCCTCGCCTTCTTTAAGAGCGCTGACGGGAATACCGCGAATCGTGCCGCAATCGAACGAAGAAATAATCGCGTCCTGCGCGGCATCGATCAGGCGGCGCGTGAGGTAACCGGCGTCCGCCGTTTTAAGAGCGGTATCGGCCAAACCTTTGCGCGCGCCGTGCGTTGAGATAAAGTACTCGAGGATCGAAAGTCCCTCGTGGAAGTTCGAGATAATCGGATTTTCGATGAGTTCACCCGTTTGGCCCGAAAGCGATTTTTGCGGCTTGGCCATAAGTCCGCGCATACCCGCAAGCTGGCGGACCTGCTCTTTCGATCCGCGAGCGCCGGAATCGACCATCATATAGAGCGGGTTGAATCCGTCGCGATCGTGCATCAGCGTGTCGAACAGCTTGTCCGCCGTGCGATTCGTGGCGCGCGTCCAGATGTCGATAACTTTATTATATTTTTCGCCCGACGTGATGAAGCCGTTCAGGTATTTATCCTGAACGTCATCGACTTGCTTCTGTGCTTTCGCGATAATTTCGTCCTTCTCTTTCGGAACGATAATATCGGAGAGCGCGACGGAAAGCCCGCCACGCATGGCGTAAGCAAATCCTAAGTCTTTCAGCTTATCCAGGAATTCAACCGTCTTGAGATTACCGACGGTTCGGAAGGTGGTCGCAAGAATTTGGCGGAGCCGCTTTTTCGTGAGCAGTTCGTTCAAATAGCCCAGTTCTTCCGGCACGATTTGATTGAAGATGACGCGGCCCGTCGTCGTCTCGATCATTTTGCCCTTAACGCGAACGTTGATCTTCGCATGAAGATCGAGCCGGCCAAGATTGTAGGCAATGATCGTCTCTTCCGGCGAAGAAAATCGCATCGCTTCACCCTTGACGCCCACGCGGTGCTTCGTAAGATAGTACGCGCCCAAAACCATGTCCTGACTGGGCACGGCAATCGGCTCGCCATTTTGCGGCGAGATAATATTGTGCGACGAGAGCATGAGGATGGAGCATTCGAGCTGCGCCTCATAACCAAGCGGCACGTGAACGGCCATTTGATCGCCGTCAAAATCGGCGTTGAAGGCTGTGCAAACGAGCGGATGGATTTGAATGGCACGGCCTTCGACCAATCGCGGCTGGAACGCCTGAATGCCCAAACGATGCAGCGTTGGCGCGCGATTGAGCATGATGGGATGCCCGTCGATGATGGATTCGAGAATATCCCAAACTTCGGTCGTCTTTTTCTCGACGTATTTTTTCGCGGACTTCACCGTCTTGGTAATTCCGCGTTCGATCAATTTGCGAATGATGAATGGCTTGAATAATTCGACAGCCATCTCCTTCGGAAGGCCGCACTCGTGCAGCTTGAGTTCCGGTCCGACGACAATAACGGAACGGCCCGAATAATCGACGCGCTTGCCGAGCAAATTCTGGCGGAAGCGGCCCTGCTTGCCTTTGAGCGTATCGGAAAGCGATTTGAGCGCGCGGCTCGTATCCGAGCGAACGGCGGAGACGCGGCGGGAATTATCTAAAAGCGAATCGACCGCTTCCTGCAACATGCGCTTCTCGTTGCGCAAAATAACTTCCGGCGCTTTGATGTCCATCAGGCGCTTTAACCGATTGTTGCGAATGATGACGCGGCGATAGAGATCGTTGAGATCGCTCGTCGCAAAACGCCCACCTTCGAGCGGCACGAGCGGACGAAGCTCCGGCGGAAGCACGGGCACTACGTCCATCACCATCCACCACGGTTTGTTATCGGGCTTGCCTTCCTCTTCGCGGAAGGCTTCGATGGAGCGCAAGCGTTTGAGGGCGTCCTGACGCTTTAATTGCGAAGTCTCTTCGCGCGCGGCGCGGCGCAGATCGAGCGAAAGTCCCTCGATGTCGATGCGCTTGAGGAGTTCCTTCACGGCCGCGCCGCCGATGAGCGCGATGAACTTATTCGGATCGTCGTTCGGCAAATCCTGATTGCCGGCCGGGAGCGAATCGAGCACTTTAAAGTATTCTTCCTCCGAGAGCAGGTGGCGCGCCGGAAGTCCCGTCGGGCCCGGATTTACGACCGCGTAGGATTCGTAATAGACGATCTTCTCGAGATCCTTCGTCGGAAGGCCGAGCAGGTGGCCGATCTTATTCGGCAGCGAGCGGAAATACCAAATATGCACGACGGGCACCGCGAGCTGGATGTGCCCGAATCGCTCGCGGCGAACGGATTTCGTCGTCACTTCGACACCGCACCGGTCGCAGATGATGCCTTTGTAGCGAATGCGTTTGTATTTTCCGCAATAGCATTCCCAATCGCGCGTAGGCCCGAAGATTTTCTCGCAAAAGAGTCCATCTTTTTCCGGCCGGTACGAGCGGTAATTGATCGTCTCCGGTTTGGTCACCTCGCCGTGACTGCGATTCAGCGTCGCCTCCGAGCTCGAAAGCCCGACCGAAATCTGCGAGAAATTGTGAAGTGATAGTTCCTGCGGCAGCATGTAAGCCATATTTTCTCCTAAATTTTTTCTAAAAAACTTTTCTCTCTATTTCCCCATGGGTCTCATGGAACACTTGGGGTCCCATGAGACTCATGCGTCACTTTAATCGATGCGCACTTCCAGACCCAAGCCTTGCAGCTCTCTTACGAGCACGCTAAAGCTTTCCGGCACGCTCGGCTCCGGCATGTTCTCGCCTTTGACGATGGCCTCATAGACCTTCGAGCGGCCCGGCACATCGTCCGACTTGACGGTCAGGATCTCCTGGAGCACATGTGAAGCGCCGTATGCTTCGAGCGCCCACACTTCCATTTCTCCGAAGCGCTGGCCGCCGAACTGCGCTTTACCACCCAACGGCTGCTGCGTGATGAGCGAATACGGCCCGATCGAACGCGCATGAATCTTATCGTCAACCAGGTGCGAAAGCTTCATCATATAGATTTCGCCCACGGTCACGCGCTGATCGAATTTATCGCCGGAACGGCCATCATAAAGTTCGGTACGAGCATCGGTATCGAGGCCGGCGGCGTCCAAATATGCCTTCACATCGTTAAAATGCGCGCCGTCGAAAATCGGAGTCTCGAAGCGAACGCCGAGTTTCTTTCCCGCGAAGCCGAGCGCCGTCTCATAAAGCTGACCGATATTCATACGGCTCGGCACGCCGAGCGGATTGAGCACGATGTCAACCGGCGTTCCATCGGCTAAGAACGGCATATCCTGAATCGGTACGATCTTCGCGACCACGCCCTTATTGCCGTGACGTCCCGCCATTTTATCGCCGACCGAAAGCTTGCGCTTTTTCGCGACATACACTTTCGCCATCTGCATGATGCCGGGCTGAAGTTCGTCGCCCAAGCCCACTTTCGAACGCTCGCGGCGAACGTCCGCATCGATATCTTCGCGCTTCACCCAATATCCTTCGTAAATACGCCGGATCTGATTCATCTTGCGCCGGTCCTCGATCCAGTCGCTGCCGACGGAAAATTTCTCGAGATCGTCCAAACGCGAATGGAAGGTATCGTGCTTGAAGGTGACGCCGGAACGAATGGCCGTTGCGCCATCCAAATCGCGAACACCGACGGATACTTCGCCATCGAGCACCTTCACTAATTTATCGGCAAGCTTGCGGTTGGCATCGTCGAACTGCTCTTTATAGGTCTTGTCGATTTGGTCGATGCGGCGCTTCTCCTCGCGCTTCTCTTCGCCTTCCTTTTTAATTCCCTTTCGTGAAAAGAGTTTTGTTTCGACGACGATGCCCTTGATTCCGGGCGGCGCCTTCATCGAAGCATCCTTCACATCGCCGGCTTTATCGCCGAAGATGGCGCGCAGCAATTTCTCTTCCGGCGTCGGATCGGTCTCGCCTTTGGGCGTGATCTTGCCGATCAAAATATCGCCTTCCTTCACTTCCGCGCCGGAACGAATAACGCCCGTTTCGTCCAAATCTTTCGTAGCTTCTTCGGAGACATTCGGAATTTCGCGCGTCAGTTCTTCCTCGCCGCGCTTGGTATCGCGAACGTGAAGTTCAAACTCCTCGATATGAATCGAGGTGTAAATATCTTCGGAGACGACGCGCTCGGAAATGACAATCGCGTCCTCGAAATTATATCCGCGCCAGGGCATGAATGCGACAAGCACGTTGCGGCCTAAGGCCAACTCGCCAAATTCGGTCGAGGAAGAATCGGCCAGCACATCGCCCTTTTTCACGCGCTGTCCTTCGCGGACGCTGGGACGCTGTGTGATCGAAGTGTCCTGGTTCGTGCGGAAGAATTTTATCAGCTTGTATTCGCGATGACGGCGGTCATCGAAGCTCGCAAGAATCTCATCGCGCGAGCCTTCGTCATCATAAATCATGACGATGCGATCGGCATCGACAAAATCGACGACGCCATCGCGCTCGGCAAGCAGGATGGCGCGGCTATCGCGCGCGATCTTTCCCTCGAAGCCCGTGGCAACAAGCGGCGCTTCCGGCCGCAGGAGCGGCACGGCCTGGCGCTGCATATTCGATCCCATGAGCGCGCGGTTGGCGTCGTCATGCTCCAGGAATGGAACGAGCGCGGCGGCGGCGGAAACGATCTGCGACGGCGCCACATCCATAAATTGTACTTTATCGGGGCCGACGACAATAAAATCGCCATATTGCCTCGCGCTGATGCGGTCGCCGACGAAATGGCCTTTCTCATCGAGCGGCTGGTTCGCCTGCGCGACGACTTTATCTTCTTCGTCGTCGGCGCTTAGATAGGTGATCTCGCTCGTTACTTTGCTATTTTTAACGATGCGGTACGGCGTCTCCAGAAACCCATGCTCGTTCACGCGCGAATAAACCGCGAGCGAGGAAATAAGTCCGATGTTCGGGCCTTCCGGCGTTTCGATCGGGCAGAGCCGGCCATAGTGCGTATAATGCACGTCGCGAACTTCGAAGCCGGCGCGTTCGCGCGTCAGGCCGCCTGGTCCGAGAGCGGACATGCGGCGCTTGTGCGTCATTTCAGCGAGCGGATTCGTCTGATCCATGAACTGCGAAAGCTGGTTCGTGCCGAAGAACGTGTTAACCACGCTCGTCACGGTGCGGGCGTTCACCAAGTCCGCAGGGCCAACTTTTTCATCGTGAATAGACATGCGCTCGCGGATCGTGCGCGCCATGCGGGAAAGCCCGATGTTGAACTGCTGCGCAAGCTGCTCGCCGACGGTGCGGACGCGGCGATTGCCAAGATGATCGATGTCATCGACGGCAGCTTTGCCCAATTGCAAACGAATGAGGTATTTCAGGATCTCGATAATATCTTCCTTCGTGAGCGTGGTGATCTCATTCGGAATCGCCGCGCTGGCCTCGTGCAATTTTTGATTCAAGCGAATGCGTCCAACCAATCCGAGATCGTAGCGCTTCTGATTGAAGAAGAGCTTTTCGAGCAGGCTGCGCGCGGCTTCCATGTCTGGCGCTTCGGAAGCCCGCATCACGCGGTAAATCGCTTCGAAGGCGTCGTCCGTCGAGCGCGAAGTATCTTTCGCGATCGTATTGAGGATCACCGAGCCGCCGGTTCCCTCTAAGTCCATGAACTTGATCTTCTTAATCCCAGACGTGCGAAGTCGCTCGATATGCTCTTCTAAGAAGGTCGAATCCTTCGAAAGAAAAATTTCGCCCGTGTTCATATCGATCACATCGGCGGCAACGAGCTTGCCAACTTGCTCTTTGAGATCGGCCGTCTTGACATCGAGGTCCTGAATGAGGCCGAAAAGCTGGAGGATGTCCTCGTCGCTCGACCATCCGAGCGCGCGCAGGAGCATCGTGACCGGGAATTTCTTTTTCCGGTCGATATAGGCCCAGAGCACATTATTAATATCGGTCGTGAATTCGACCCAGCTTCCGCGAAACGGAATAACGCGGCCCGAAAAAATCGTCGTGCCGTTCGGGTGAAGGCTCTCTGCGAAGAATACGCCGGGCGAACGGTGAAGCTGCGAAACGACGACGCGCTCCGCGCCATTGATGATGAACGTCCCACGCTCCGTCATCATCGGAAGGTTTCCGAGGAAGACTTCCTGCTCGACGGTCTCGACGAAATCCTCCGATTTCTCCTCCTGATTTTTCGAGGAAAGTCGAAGGCGGGTCTTGAGCGGCACGCTGTAAGTCAGACCGCGCTCCTGGCACTCCGTCACGTTATAGCGAGGCTTTTCTAAGCGATAATCGAGATATTCGAGCACGAACGTCTCGCGGCTGTCAATAATCGGGAAATTTAGCTGGAAAACGGCTTCAAGGCCGGTTGCCAAACGCTCCGTGATCGGCACGCCTTCCTGAAGGAATTCGTGGAACGACTTGACCTGCACGTCCAGAAGGTCGGGCAGTTCGTAATCGCGTGGAATTTTGGAAAAAGAGATACGTCCGCCCTCGATGACGTGCGCGTCACCCAGTAGCGGAGTTCCATTTGCTGTCTTCGTTGCTCGTGCCATAAATAATGCTGCTAAAAGGAATCCGTAAAAAATTCTAAAACCAAAGATTGTTGACCGGCCGGGCATTCCGGAATGCCCGAGGCAGCGGGTGCGACGCCGCTGCCGAAAAACGAGGCACCGTAAACGTTACGTGTAAACGTTACGGCTGCGTGTAAAAACTTACTGGAGGGTATTCGCGTGGAGGATTGCCGCGACTAAACGGCCCACGGGAGAGCTGGGTAACCGAAAAGAGCAAAAAGGTCGCTCTGGGACGAGCGTGGCCCGCCCCAAGGGGTGTGTGTTGGATCAATGTCATCAGTTGTTAAGTCCGCCGCTGAATTCCTGCGTTTATTTCCCCTCCATGCAAGGAGAGGAGCCTGAATTCAGACAAACGAACGGTTAATTCCTCTATTGCGCTTTGAGGTGGATACTGTATTAATTTGATCCCCTCTTTTTCGCGCGTGACGGAAACCACGAATGATTTCGAAACATTCCTGCCTGAACCATGATTTTTGAGATTTCTAAGATTTTTTGAATTATGACTTTTCATTAACAAAAAAGTCCCTTGGCGGTTCTTCCTTGCGAACCGCAGCCCACCCGCATTATGGCCTTTTCAACATGCGGTACTTTACCCAGTCGTTGATCCCAAAGCAAGAGAAGGTTGCGTACCCGACGATGATTGCCGTTTGCGAAAACGGGATTGGCGTAAGTTCCGAAAGGCCGGTGAAGCCAATGATAAACCCGATGGCGGCGTCCGCGCCAAGCGCCAGCAAGAGCGCGGTTCCCGGGCGAGAGGACCAGAAGTGATGCCGCTCCCGCACCGAAAGAATAGAAGCAATCGAAAAGAAGAGGAGTGTTTGAAAGGAGAAGGTCGCGAGCGTTCCGGGGTTGCTCATCAGGCCGAAGTCGTGCCAGCCGAAAGCGAGCAGCGCGAGCGATTCCACGAGCATCAGGATTCCGAGCACGACCGCGAGTCGAATGAGCGGCCCGATATTCCAGCTTTCCGGCTTTTGGGACGCGCGCGTCCGGTCGGTCGAGAGCGCAATTTTCGCGAAGTCGGTCATAAACACGAGCAAAATCATTCCCAACGCGGAAATGACGAATTGCCCCGTGACCAAAAAAGCGATGACGACAAAACCGGCCTTGAGTATTGTTCGGCTGATTTTATTGATGATCCAGGTAAGCACGCGTTGATAGATCGCGCGTCCAATCCGAACGAGCAACACAATGCTGCCAAGCCCCTCGGTAGTCAGCACCACACTGGCGGCGCCTTTGGCAACGTCGGTCGCGCCGCTGACGGCTATGCCTACTTCCGCTTGCTTTAGCGCCGGTGCATCGTTCACGCCATCGCCGGTCATTCCCACAACGTGCCCGGCGGCCTGCAAACTTTTTACCACGATAAATTTATCTTCCGGAAAGACTTCTGCAAATCCATCGGAGCCTTGCACGAGCGCAACCGTATCGCCGCCGCCGCCTTCTTGCGCGGCTTTTCGGATGTCGGGCGCGCGGACAATGTTATTCAACCCGAGTTCGTGGCCCGTCTCGATCGCGACGGGCAAGGCATCTCCCGTCAGCATCTTGACCGACAAGCCCAGTTCTTTCAGTTCGCCAATGAGTTGGCGTGAATCCGGGCGCAGCGGATCTTCCAGCAGCGCGATGCCGATGAATTCGAGCGGCTTTCCTTCGGCGCCACGCGCTACGGCAAGCATCCGGTAGCCTTTCGCGGCATACGGCGCTGCCTGCTCTTCGATTGCCGCCGCCTTTGTGGCATCGAGATTCGTCAGCGTCATTACCGTGCGCAGTGCGCCTTTGATTACATGGATGTTACCCTGCCCGCTTTTCAGAACAGCTTCGGTCCGGCGTGTCTGAGCGGAGAATGGCGTGAAGGACAGCACTTCCGGTTTTTTCGAAAGCAGCTTGCGTTCCGTCGCAGCACGGAGGAATGCGAGGTCGATTGGGTCCTGGTCCGATTCGTTCGAAGCCAGCGCGCCATTCAAAACTATATCATCGTCCTTGAAGCCGGGTTGCGGCATCGTAGTTACGAGCGATAGCCGGTTCAGGGTGAGCGTTCCTGTTTTGTCGGCGCAGAGCACGTCCATGTTAGCCGCGTCCTCCGCCGCGCTGAGCCGCGTGACGAGCGCGCCGGAACGCGCCAAATCGATCGAGCCGACCGCCATACTTACCGTAAACATCACCGGCAATGCCACCGGGACGGCGCTCATCAGTAAAATGAGCATGAGCGGCAAAATATCCAGCAGATTAATTCCCTGAAAAATGGAGACGGTGATTGCAATCGCCACGAGAAATCCGACAATGAGAAGCAGCCATCGGACCACCTTCGAAATCACCTCATCGACATGTGGCTTCGGGTGCGCGCTTTCGACCAATTGCGTAGTACGTCCGTAAAACGTTCGCGTGCCCGTTGCGGTGACGCGGGCCGTCGCCTCGCCCTCGCGCACGACCGAGCCGGAGTAGAGCGTCCCGTCTTTCACGCGCTGAATCTCGCGGGATTCGCCCGTAAGCGTCGATTGATCGACCGAGAGTGTGCCATCGTGAACGACGGCATCGGCGGGAACAAAATCCCCGCTGCGCAGACGCAGCACATCTCCCACGACAAGCTGCGTTGCCGCGAGCGGCCGCCACACGCCATCCCGCAAAACACGCGCGGTGACCTGCAACCGCTTCCGGAGCGCCGCGACTGCGGACGAAGCCCGCGCTTCCTGCAAAAAACTCAGGACGGCATTGACAATCAGCAAACCGAACGCAATCCAGAAATCCGCCGTCTTGCCAAGGAATAAGGAAAGCCCGGCAATGAGTTCGATCATCCACGCCGAAAGCCCCCAGAACTTGCGGGCAAAGTCAAGCAGCTTATGCGGCTTTGGCTCCGGAATATCATTCGCTCCGTCGCGCGCGAGCCGCTCAGCCGCTTCCGCAGAGGAGAGACCCGCTTCGGTTTCAGTGACTGGCGGTTCGGCGGCAGCACTGCCGCTCGGCGCGATGATATTCATGGATATAGTAACAATGCCTCATTCAATCGAATTGCTCGTTTATAACGCAATGTTCCCTGGCTTTCGTATTTTTGTATTTTTAGATTTGTAATTTATTCAATATGTCATTCGAGCGGCGGACGATTATGGCGGGCGAGCTTCGCAAGGAGCACATTGGCGAGCGCGTGGTGCTGAACGGCTGGGTCGATGGCGTTCGGGACATGGGCGGCGTCCTTTTTTTCGATGTCCGTGACCGGTCCGGGAAGGCACAATGCATCCTTCGACCACAATCCGATGGGACTAATCTGACGGATGGGACGAATGAGACAAAACCTTCTCTGTCCACTGCGTCCACGGAGTCCACTGCGTCCACTAAGTCCACGGCACCCTACGAAACCGCGCGAAAGCTGCGGAGCGAATTTGTTATCGCGGCAGCCGGCCTGGTGCGCCACCGCGAAAGCCCGAACCCCAAATTACCGACTGGGGAGGTGGAAATTGAAATTTCCTATCTTGAAATTCTCAACTCCTCCGAAGTTCCACCATTCGAAGTAAAAGAAGACACGAACGCAAATGAGGATTTGCGCCTGAAATACCGTTATCTCGATCTTCGCCGGCCAAGCTTACAGGCGAATATTGCCGTGCGGCACAAAATCGTAAAGTCCATCCGCGATTATTTCGATGAACATGGATTTTACGAGATCGAAACGCCGATTATGATGAAGGCGACGCCCGAAGGCGCGCGCGATTTCCTGGTTCCATCGCGATTGCATCCCGGATCGTTCTACGCCCTGCCCCAGTCGCCGCAGCTTTACAAGCAGGTGCTCATGATCGCCGGCTTCGACCGCTATTTCCAGATCGCCCGATGCTTCCGCGATGAAGATTTGCGCGCTGACCGCCAGCCGGAGTTTACGCAACTCGATGTCGAAATGAGTTTTCCGAACGAGGAAATCGTCTATGAGGTGATGGAAAATTGCCTGGCGCGTGTATGGTCGGATGTCGGACTCACGCTCCCCTCCCCGTTCGTTCAACTTAGTTACCACGAAGCGATGAGCCGCTTCGGGACGGATAAACCCGATTTGCGCTATGGACTCGAAATCCAAACGCTATCCGAGATTCTTCGTGGCAAAACAGAATTCAAAGTATTCAACGACGTGCTCGAAAAGCGGCTGGGCGTGATTGCGGCGGTCGTCGCGCCGGGCGGTGCGGCATGGTCGCGCAAGCAATTGGACACGCTGACCGATCTCGCGAAAGTCTACGGCGCAGGCGGACTCGTGTGGATAAAAGTTACCGCCGAGGGATTTGATTCGAGCGCGAAGAAATTTTTGACAGACGATGTTTTGAAAAACATTCGCTCGGTCTGTGGCGCGCAAACGGGCGATCTCATTCTCGTTATTTCGCATCCGAAATGGGAGCGGGCTTATACCATCTTAGGTGTGCTACGAATCGAATTAGCAAAGCGGCTCGAACTTCTGAAAGGAAAAGAATACACCTTCGCGCCGGCGTGGATCACGAATTTTCCGATGTTCGAAGAGAACGAGGAGACGCATACCTTCACCTTCAAACATCATCCGTTCACCTCACCCGATCCGCGAGATTGGGCGCGGCGTTCGGAAGGCTTGGAACATGTTCGGGCGCGAGCGTATGACATTGTCATCAATGGCTATGAGCTTGGCTCCGGCTCCATCCGCATTCACGACCGGAAGATGCAGGAGGAAGTTTTCGATTTGCTTGGACTCACGAAAGAGCAGCAGATCGAAAAATTCGGCTTCATCCTGGAAGCATTTCAATATGGCGCGCCGCCGCATGGCGGCATGGCGCTCGGCATCGACCGCATCGTCATGCTCTGCCGCGCAACCGATAATATTCGTGATGTCATCGCCTTTCCAAAAACGACGAGCATGCAGAATTTGATGGATGGGTCGCCATCCATCGTCGAAGATCGGCAATTAAAGGAACTGCATCTTGCAATTCAAAAATAATATAGAACCAACTCCTCGCCCTTTTTTTCGGTTGCGAGAAACGAAGTAAAGCCATTCGTTGGATTCCCGTACCGAAGGGACAGAAGGAAATAGCCGGGGACGTAAGTCCCCGGTTTAAATGAAACGAACATGAGAAAAGTCCCGAAGGGACGAAAGGAAATAACCGCGAATGGGAATGATCTTTCGTCCCTTCGGGACTTTCGCGCAATATTACTACCATTACCGGGGACTTACGTCCCCGGCTATTTCCTTGCGTCCCTTCGGGACGAGGGTACTTGCTCAGGATGACATTTATAATCGTCTGGACTTTAGACACTATCTCCGTTGTTATCTTTTGTCGTGCGGTCACTTTTCGTCATAACGGTCTTACTCCTCGCGTGGTGTGCGCCCTCCGCGGCGCACGCCCAATCTTCCGGCGCGGGCTCGCAGGATTCATCGGCTATCAATTTGCGGCCGCGGTGGGGAGCGTACATCGTCGGCGTGTTTCCATCGCCGGCGCATTTTGGCCAACCGATTACAGTCCAGACCTACAATCATACTCCGATGGAACTTTCCGTCAAAATCTACGATATGGCCGGACGCGACGTGTTCGATCTTCTTCCGGAACAAATGATGCCGGCCGGCCTGCAAACGCTCACGATTTCGCAGTTTCAACTCGCCTCGGGGGCGTATATCGTCAAGCTCGTCACGTATACCGCTTCGAATGTGACGGATATTGTCGATGAAGCCCATTTCCTGATCGTTCATTGATGCACCGCTCGATTCTCATTTTTTTCGCACTCACCGGCGCGTTGCTGCTTGCGAGCGGCGGCGCGCGCGCGCAACAGACCCCCAGCGAGAAAATGAACACTCCGCCTTCTTATGAAGATTCGCGCGGAAAGGAATTCTGGCTGGCGTTTCCGCAAAACGCGATTCTCGAAGATAATCACACGCTCACGCTAAAACTTTTTATCACGAGCGATCAGGATACACACGGGACGGTCAGTATTCCGGGACTTGCCGAACAGATACCGTTCTTTCTCCGCGCGTCCGATATCGACACCATCGATATCGATACCGTGGTGGAATTGCGAACCAGCGAGCTGGTGCAGCAGCTTGGGGTCCACGTCGTGGCCGATCACGATTGCGCCATCTTCGGGCTTTCGCACCGCCCCGCAAGCACCGATTCGTATTTAGCGTATCCCGTGAAAGTATTGGGTACGACCTATCGCGCCGTCGGCTATTATCCGCTTCAAAATGGGCCGGAAAGTTTTACCTCCGAATTCGCGATTGTCGGAACCGAAGATCACACGACGGTAACCATCTCACTTACAGCGGATACGCGTGGCGGCCATCGGGCCGGCGAAACGTTCTCGGTCTCGCTCAATCGAGGCGATACCTATTTGGTCCAGGGCAGCCCCCTTCCGGGCCATACGAGCGACCTGACCGGCACGCTCGTGACCGCGACCGCGCCCATCAGTTTTTTTATCGGCCATACGTGCGCGCAAGTGCCGCCCGATGTTTCCTTCTGCGATCAGCTTCTCGAAATGGAACCGCCCATCCCAAGCTGGGGCCGGCAATTCTATGTCGGACGGTTCGAGGACAAAACACAGTATGTCATTCGCGTCATTGCGAGCGAGGACAAAACCGATGTGTTCGTGAATAACCAGTTAGTCGCGAAACTTTCGGCGGGCCAGTTTTACGAGAACAATCACATGGTCGATAACTCGTTCATTACCGCCTCGGCGCCGGTACTCGTCGCGGAATACGCGCAAAGCTCGAATGCGGATTCCATCAAAGTCGGCGATCCCTTTATGCTGCTCATTACACCGACCGAGCAATTCGTGAATTATTATCGCTTCGCTACTCCGATCTCCGGAGAATGGTTCCACTATATCAATCTCGTGGTGCCGCTCGACGCGGAAGGTTCGCTTCGCGTCGATGGCCGCTCCGTTCCGGTTCGCTATTTTCACAAAATTGGCATTTCCCGGTATGGAATTGCGCAATACGAGATTGAGTTTGGCGCCCACGCCGTTTCGTGCGATCAGCCTTTCGGGCTCTATTCCTATGGATTTGGCATCCATGGCAGTAACTACGATTCCTACGGCAATGATGGCGGCCAATTAGTCAAGACCGTGCCATTGGTAAAAGATACGACTCCTCCGGGCCTTGAACTTATTTCGAGCGATGCCTCACGCTCGCTCGGCCTCATCGCTCGCGATGACCGGCTCTTCGATGCGGGCCTTGCCTCCATCGTTGTGATCGACAGCGATAATTTTGCATCGCCGCTCGATATCCCGGTATTCGATATTGGCACGCCCGAAGTGCCGCTGCTTTTTCATATTCGCGACACGGGCTCGTGCGGATTTATGAGTATCCAACTTGCCGATGCTGCCGGCAATATCTCCTATTGGGTTATCTGCCGGACACAGATTGGCGCTATTTGGAACTATACCATCACCCAGGGCCGCTATAATATCTGCCCCAGCTGCCGGCAGTGGACCGCGCAGTTTATCACGACGCCATCGCTCACGGTTTCGGACGTCACGTTCAATACGCCGAAGTATCTTACCGGGCCGGGGCCGTTCGATCATTTCTCGACACTCCTCTCAGGCGGGTTCCAGGGACTCTATATTTATCCGATCGACAAGAGCCTCGAACTCGCGGGCGGTATTGGCTTCTCGAATTTTACCGGCGCGGCGGTGAATACCTATTCCACATTCGTTCCCGATTCGATTCTCTATGGGGACACGGCCGGCTCGCGGCTTTCGAAGCTCATAGAAAATTACACCACGGAAGCTTCACTTGGCTACGTTACGATCAACGGCGGCGTCTATTACTACATGGTGCCCGATGAGTTTTATATTTATGCCGGCCTCGCCGCCGGATTTCTGATCCAGAATAGCTATATTGAAACGCGCGATATTATTTTCCCCACCACGCTTACCGATTCGACCGGCCGCTCCACCGGAGCACGATCTCTGACGGTTGCCTCCGGCTCCTTCCCCTCGCCGACCGCCTTCCATATCGCGCTGGAACTTTCACCAGGGTTCGAATTCAAGCTCAGTCAGCAAATCGCGCTCTTAGCCGGCGCGTATATGAACCTTCCCTTTTTCAATGCCGTGACCGATTTGGATTGGCATCTCACCACGTTCGGGATTAGGCTCGGCCTGCAATACCGGCGGTAATCGAAATCATTCACTGGCTCAGTTGCCGCAGTTGTTCCTGGCAACTTTGTAAGAGCATTGAATCGCTCGCCATTTTTTCCGGCCAGATCTTCGCATCGTCGCCGGTCTTGAGCGAACGGATGCTCGTGGCATAATTCAGCCATTCCGTTTTACCGCCGGGCTGGGTGAGATCGCGGATCTGATACGTTATCTTGAGATCGTCTTTTGAATGATCGGCGAGGAAGAGATCGGTTTCCGGCTCGGTCATCACCATATTCATCTCCATTTCATCCGAGGCATCGCGAAAGAAGAATCGGTCCGCATGGTTTTTGTCGAAGCTCACGAACTGGCCGCGGGTGGTGACCTGCTTGATAAGGCGGCCCGGAATACTATCCGAAGCAACCCGTTGAGGTACGCCCAGCGGCAGCGTAAAAAAAAGAATTAGCGCGGAAATGGAAAACATGTTCTCGGAAATTTCGTGGCGCGCTACCCTTCCATCGCGGCGTGTTCTCGCGCCGCGGGTCGTGTGGCGGCATCCGTAAGGCCGAGCACATCGCGTGCGCGCGCAAGCATCGGCAGGTTATAGCCATCCGTGAAAGACTCGTATGCGGCGCGAATTTCTCCCATTACTTCATTGGCGCGCGAGGAACTTTTCAGGAGATCGTATAAACGCAGGAGCGCCGGCAGTTCGAAACTCCGAGCGGCCTGGCTTCGAGCGATCGAGATAGCTTCGCGGTACAGTTCCTCCGCGCGAGCTTCCGGCGAAACGCCGGCAGCCGTAGATGCTGGCCGATCCTTCGACGAAGTTTGCGACTGAGACATACCAAGAATAATATCGGCTTCCAGCCGTTTGAGAACCGAGAGCGTGAATCGCTCTTTCGTTTGCTCGATCTCGCTGTATGCGGCATCCAAAGTTACACGTGCTCCGGAATAATCGCCATGCAAAATCTGAATTTCGATTTTCCAGGAATATGGGAGGGTGCGCCAGATCATGGAACCCATCGCCGTCCACGTTGCAATGCCTTGATCGAAGAGCTTCATGCTCTCCTCGAATTCCCCCTTGCGGCCTTTGACCCATCCAAGGACATAGCAACTCATGCCGAGGAAAAAGGGATAGCCCTGCTTGATGGCAACGCTCATGGCTTCATTGCCATACTCTTCCGCAGCTTCGATGTCCTCCATCAGCACAGCCTGCGAGCCGGTACAGGAGCCGGCGTAAGCGGAACTATACGGATGTCCGAGCGATCGATGATGCGCAAGATTCCGATCGAGAATTTCCTTCGCCGCTGCGGGATGACCGAGAATAAATTCGGACCAGCCAGCCCAGGAAAGGCTGCACGCAAGCACATCCTGCACATACCCAGTGACCGGGGCAGAATGCTTATCCATTTGATACCGATCCATTACTCGGCGCAACTCGGTGGAACAGCGGTTGAAATCGCCACTCGACACAAAGTATTCAATTCCCAGTGCAAAGGATGCTTCAAGTCGGGTATGCTCGTCATCGCGTGCCTGTGCAACGTTCCAAAGTTCCGTCGCGAGCGCAAAGGATTGATCGTGCTCGGCGCGCACAATATGAAACGCCCATACGCTCCATAGAATAATGGGCAACTCCGGTGCATTCGGGATATTCGCGCATAATTCGTGAGCGCGCGTGAGCGCGACCCCGGCCTCGGGAGCGGAGTAACCTCTGGACATTAAATAGGCGATGCCGAGCAGCAGGCTGAGCGGTAATTCATACGCTCTCGCCGGAGAATCCGCCGGCAGCGATGCGAGCAATTCCAGCGCGCGCGTGTAATCGCCGATTGACTCCTGCGAGGCAAAGCGCGCCGTGGCCTGCTGGCCTGCGCGAAGCCACTCGCCAATGGCTTCCGCAATCATTCCCGCTTCCATATAGTGGATAGCAAGCGTTTCCGGCCGGTTCGCGTCGATCTCCGGGAAATCCCGCTTGATAATAAAATTGATTTGCTTGTGAATTTCCTGACGGCGCGATTTCAACAGCGATTCATAGGCCGCGTCCTGAATAAGGGCGTGTTTGAATATATAAGTCGAAGCGGGCGGCAAGCCCCGCTGAAAAATCAGTCCCGACTCTACAAGCTGCGTTAATTCGTGCTGCAACACACGATCATCTAAGTGGCTGACGCCGAGAAGCAGCGGGTAGCTAAATTCCCGGCCAATCGTTGCCGCGATTTGCGCGACCAATTTGCTCGTGGAGAGCCGGTCGAGGCGCGCCATCAGCGAATCTTTGAGCGAGGCGGGAATAGCGATTTCGGTCGCGTTTCCATCGACTTCGTAGTGGTCGCCTTTGTCGATGAGCTGGCCGGTTTCGATGACGGCTTTGATTAGTTCTTCGATGAAGAGCGGCACGCCGTCCGTCTTTTCCAAAATTTGTATTGCGACGGACTCCGGAATTTTCTTCTGCTCGACTAAGTAGGCAACCATCTCTCGCGACTGTCCTTGCCCAAGCCGGTTGAGTGTAATAAGTTGAACGTTCGATTCCCCAGCCCACGGCGGCTTGAACTCCGGGCGGAACGTGAGATACGTGAAGAGTTTCGCGCCCGGCGTTTGCGCGATAATCATACCGATCAACTCGAGCGTGGAGGGATCGGCCCAATGCAAGTCCTCGACGATAAAAAGGACCGGCTGAATCATGGCGCGGCGCATGAGTAAGTTCAGCAAAAGTTCCATCGTCTTTTGCCGGGTAGTCAGTGCCAGCGGATCGAGCGGTTTATACTTCGGGATGGGCGGCAAGGACATGATCGGCGCGAGAAGCGGAACGCATTCCTCCATTACAAATCCAAACTGCGCCAAAAAGCCTTCGAGCTTTGCATAGCGCATCGGAACATCATCCTCCGGTGTAAACTGAAGGACCGTCCGCTCCATGAGTTGCGAGATCGGATAGAATGCGGTATTCTGATTATAGGGCGAGCACTCCGTCTCCGTGAGCCAGGCATCCTGCTCTTTCGCCACGTGTACTTTGAGCGCATTGGTAATACGCGATTTGCCAATGCCTGCTTCGCCACACAAAAGCACCGTCTGTCCCTGACCTTCGACCACGCTGCTCCACAGGCCCTGCATTCTGCTGATCTCCCCATCGCGGCCAATCATAGGAGTAAGCCCGGAGAGGGAGGAACGCACCTGCAGTCGCGTTCTTGCAGAGCTCTCGTGCAGGATACGATAAACGTCGATCGTCGTGGAATAGCCGCGAATCGTTTGCGGGCCGAGGTATTCTTCCTCGAAAAATCCCGCGATAAGATGGTACGTATCCGCGCTGACGATGAGCGTATTAGTTTCCGCCAGCGATTGAAGCCGCGCCGCGATATTCGGTGTTTCGCCGACGATATCCATCTTTCGCTGGGATTCGGCGCCCACCTCATCGATCACGACGAGGCCCGTATGGATTCCAATTCGAATATCGATCGGCACTGCCTGGCCGGCGGCGGTTTTAAAATTAGAAAACTTCAGCGCATCCAGCATTCCGAGTCCAGCCCGGACAGCCCTCTGCGCATCGTCCTCATGCGCGTTCGGGTAACCGAAATGGACGAGCAATCCATCGCCCAAATATTTCGCGATGTATCCATCGAAGCGGTGAATGACCTTCGCGCACGTCTCCTGATAAAGCCGCATGTAATCGCGCAAGTCTTCGGGATCGAGCGTTTCCGAAAGCGCCGTGGAATTGACGACATCGCAAAACATCACGGTAAGCTGCCGCCGCTCGCCGGTTGCGGGCTTTACTACCGGAGGGGGTGCAGTCACCTGTTTTGGGGCCGCGGGCGCACTCGGCGGTACGGACTGGCCCATGGGCGTGCCACATTCCGCGCAAAATTTCGCCCCCGGCTTACACTCCGCTCCGCAGGAAGCGCATCGAAGCGCGAGGGGTGTTCCACATTCCGCGCAAAATTTTGCGCCGGGCTTGCATTCCGCATGGCAGGAAGGGCAGTGCATAAAGCTATAGAAGATTTAGATTGAAACGATGAAACTACCGCGACAAAGGTTTTTAGGGAACATTAACGCGGTGTAATAGTTCGCGGTGATCCATCAAAAGCTTATGTCATTTCATTGAGGGCACACGCACGCCCTTGTGAGTGTTAAACGCCCCAATGCCCCGACGAACCGACATAAAAAGCATCCTCATAATTGGCTCCGGCCCGATCGTCATCGGGCAGGCGTGCGAATTCGATTATTCCGGCACACAGGCCTGCAAAGTCCTGAAGGAGGAGGGATTTCGCGTCATTCTCGTCAATTCGAATCCGGCGACGATCATGACCGACCCGGAATTCGCCGACGCGACCTACATCGAGCCGATCACGCCGGAATATATCGAAGCCATCATCGCGAAAGAGCGTCCCGATGCGATCCTGCCAACAATGGGCGGGCAGACCGCGCTAAACAATGCGATGGCACTCCATGAGCGCGGCATCCTCACAAAATATAATGTTGAGCTGATCGGCGCGAAGCCCGACGCCATCAAGCGCGCCGAGGACCGCGAGGAATTCCTCGCTACAATGAAATCCATCGGCCTCGAAATGCCGCGTGGAGGATTTGTAAACACCGTCGAGGAAGCGCTGGAGTTAATAGATCTGGTCGGATTTCCGACGATCATTCGTCCGAGTTTTACAATGGGCGGTTCCGGTGGCGGAATATGCTGGAACATGCAGGAATTCCGAGAAGTCGTGCAACATGGCCTCGATGCCTCGCCGGTCCATCGCGTGCTGGTGGAGGAGTCGGTCATTGGATGGAAAGAGTATGAGCTTGAAGTGATGCGCGATATGGCCGATAACGTGGTCATCATTTGCTCGATCGAGAATTTCGATCCGATGGGTGTGCATACCGGCGATTCGATCACCGTCGCGCCCGCGCAAACGCTTTCGGACAAAGAGTATCAAAAAATGCGCGATGCCGCGATCAAAGTCATTCGCGCGATCGGCGTCGAGACGGGCGGATCGAATATCCAGTTCGCGCTCAATCCGAAAGATGGACGGATGCTCGTGATCGAAATGAACCCGCGCGTTTCGCGCTCCTCCGCGCTCGCTTCGAAAGCAACCGGGTTCCCAATCGCAAAAATCGCGGCGAAGCTTGCAATTGGTTATACGCTCGACGAAATCCCGAACGACATCACGAAAAAAACGCCAAGCTCCTTCGAGCCGGTGATAGATTATTGCGTGGTAAAAATCCCGCGATGGGATTTCGAGAAGTTCAAGGGACTCGAAGCAAGCTCCTCGCAGCTTGGCGTGCAGATGAAATCGGTGGGCGAAGCGATGGCGTTTGGACGCACGTTCAAAGAGGCGCTGCAAAAGGCGCTCCGCTCGCTCGAACAAGGCCGCTACGGCCTGGGCGCCGATGGCAAAGACGAATTTGAAATACCCCCGCCTTTTCAAGGCGGGGGACAGGGGGTGGTTAACCAGGAGCTTCGATTCGCCGCCGAGACGGTCCGCGAGCGCCTGGGCCTGCGCCGCTCGGATATGATCTTCAACATTCGATACGCCTTCCAGCTCGGAATGTCGCTCGAAGAAATTTACGAAGCGACGAAAATCGACCCGTGGTTCCTCGATCAGGTGTGGCAGATCGTTCGGAGGGAGCAAGAGTTGCGGGAGGCGGCGAATGCAAAAGAAATTACGACCCATGAAATGGATTTAGTGAGTGCGTAGGGAAGTCCGAATTGTGACCATGGTAAATTAATCCAATAGATCGTATTTTTGCAAATGCAAGAAAAGCTCGTATATCTCGACACGTCGGTAATCGGTGGGTGCTTCGATGAGGAGTTCCGAGCGGAGTCGTCGAAGCTGATGGAAATGATTCGGCTTGGAATCTACGTGGGAATGATCTCGCCCGTCACGATCCGTGAATTAATCCTTGCTCCTGCCGAGGTACAATCCATTATTCAGGATCTTGGTGAAGGAGAACTAATTCGCTTGGCGGATTCTGCCGAAGCCGATCGGCTAGCGCAAGCGTATCTCGATGCGTTCGTCGTCTCGATAAAATTTCGAGAAGATGCGGGCCACATTGCGTTTGCCACCGTTCACCATGCCGATGTTTTGGTTAGCTGGAACTTCCGTCACATCGTAAACCTTAAAAGGATCGAGGGCTTCAACAGGGTGAACGAGCGGGAGGGATACGGTCATCTTGAAATACGAAGCCCGAAGGAGCTTATTTATGGAAAATAGTACGAAAGACTTTAAGGTATTGGAATGGTTACGAAAGGTGCGTGATGATAATTACGAGCGCCTTAAGCACCTCGACACCGCAGATTTTATTCGCACGCTCTCCGAAGAAGGCGAAAACTCCGATCTCGCGAAAAGACTAAACGAGAAAGCCGCGAAACGGAAGAAACACTGAACGTACCCGATACCCGGCTTTTGTCCATCGTCCGCGAGCGGCTTGGGCAACGGCGAAGTGATATGATCTTCAATATTCGCTATGCTTTCCAACTCGCTATGTCCCTCGAAGAAATTTACGAAGCCACGAAAATCGACCCGTGGTTCTTAGATCAGGTGTGGCAGATCGTGCGGAGGGAGGGGGAGTTGCGAGAGGCGGCACGAGCGCCAGAAC
>DASRZC010000025.1:0-7128 GCA_035686785.1 Kapaibacterium sp. (SeqCode) | reverse complement strand
TAAGCCAAGGGGAATTGTCCCAGGATTCTCCGTTATCTGTTGAGAAATAGAGGCCTGCAAAAGTGCCTCCATAAAAGCTCCCCGCAAAAACTTCTCCATGCTTATCACATAGCAACTGGACAATAGACGACGGGTAATCTATTCCCAAATCCTTCTCCATCCATGATTGCCCTCTATCCGTTGAACGGAAGAGACCCTGCCCACCGGTAGCGAAAATATCTCCTGCAAGATTGACAGCAATTACGCCGATGCCATGAAGTGATGTATCAATCGCATTGGCGTCCCATGTTACCCCGTGATCATTCGAAATCAAAAGACTATCTCCTTGCGTCCGTGTTTCCGAAACCATGTAAAGCTCATCATCGAAGCCAATTGTGAGTGCTCCAAAAGAACCATCTCTCAAATCCGACCATGTTTTTCCTTCATCTAAAGAACAAATTATCGTAGTATCGGTTATTCCGAAAATTCTCCCTTCATGATCAATTACAACGCCGGGAAAGCGCACGCCAAGATTATTACTTGCTACGTACCATGAGATGCCATCGTCCGTCGAAACAAAAAGTTCATTAGGATAATAACCGCTAAGAGCAAATACATGACCATTAGGGGCCACAGCAACATTATTACTAAACCAAGGCGATTCCGGGATACCCGCCGGTTCCCAAAAATTCTGCCCCCAACTCACGTTAGCCGCAAGCAGCACGAGACTGGCAGCGAAAAGAGAAGCGATTCGTTTCATACGATCATTCGGTTTAGTTAACATCGCAAGACGAAACGCGCGGGGTGGGAGTATTATGCCCGGCGGATAGGGCAATTTTGAGTGGTGTGAATTAGCGGCGTGTTTGAATGGATTACGGCGGGATTTATGCGCGGGCGGGAATGTTGGGTAGCACATCGAATCCATGGTTCCCGCTCGCAGTATAACGATTCCCCTTGCGGTCATCGCCATTGTCGTGGCCGGCGCGGCGCTGCATTTGATGCAGCCGGTGCTGCTGCCATTCGTTGTGGCGCTGTTTCTATCGAATATCTTTCGGCCCCTCGTGGCGTGGCTTCGTGCGCGACGGGTGCCAATGGCGGTTGCGCTCATTATCGTGCTGGTGCTCGTCGGCGCGCTGCTCTTTGGGATTGCGATGGTCGCGATTTCCAGCGTGCAATCGCTTATCGCGGCGTTACCACGATATGAAGTCCGCTGGAATAATACGATTCTTCCAGGTCTCGAAAATCTGCTTTCGGGCGCGCCCATCACGGTCCAGCAACAACTGCGGGCTTTGCAATGGTCGAACCTCGTCCAGAGTTCGTCACTTTTCTCGTTCGTCTTCGCCGGCGCGGGAAGCTTTTTTGCGGTCTTGAGCGATCTCGGGCTTATCCTTCTTTTCATCCTCTTTATTTTAGGCGGCCAAGGATTGTTCGACCGGAAAGTACGCATCGCGTATCCCAATTCCGCGGAAGAACTGACCGCAGTGATTCGCCGCATCGACTCGAAGACGGAACGATATTTCATCACGGTCACGCTGGTAAATCTCGTAAGCGGCGCGCTCACCGCGATCGTGCTTTCCATATTCGGCGTCGACCTTGCGCTGCTCTGGGGTCTCATCACCTTTCTCGTTACGTTCATCCCGACGGTCGGCTCGATCTTCGCGCTCGTCCTGCCAATTCTCGTGGCGTTCCTTCAATTCGATGTGATTTCCATTCCCATAGCCGTTACGCTTACGCTTATCGCCGTCCAATTTATCTGGGGCAGCGTGGTGACGCCGCACATTATGGGTTCGAGCCTCGATCTCAGCCCCCTCCTTATTCTCATCTCGTTAATTTTTTGGGGTTGGGTTTGGGGGCCGTGGGGCATGGTGCTCTCCGTGCCGATCACCTCGATGATAAAGATTGCGCTCGAAAGTGTTCCGGCCACGAAGCCGATTGGAATTTTGATGAGTGCGAGCGGGAAATAAACGAGTTTGCGGCTATCGTTTTTTCCGTTTGTTGTGCTGCTTCCATTTTTTTCGAGCGAACGCAATACCTACGGCAATAAGGACGATAGCCGCTGCAAATAACCGAGGAACCATTCTGATGGGATACGTCGATCCGTGCATTTACGCAATCGAAGTTTTCTCAATGTTCAAAATCGAGGTTTTCGGGCTTCGCCGGGATTCCAGAATTTCCAGTTTTGCCGGTAGCCGGACCAAGTACCTCGAAGTTCATGTCCGTGAAATAGACGTCGCCCTTGCCACTAAGCAGCACCCCATAAGCCATATCTTTCGCGCCAGCGGGAACATCGAGAATCGTCTCATACTTTTTCCACTTGGACGTTCCTTTAATGGGCCGGCTTTGCATGTTATCGAAAGAAAGTACCTTGCCTCTATCTCCATCCACGCGAAGCCACATTCCGGCCCAGCTTGCGCCGGTAATATTTTTCGAGCTTATGTATGCCGACATTCGGACACTCTTGCCGAGATAGTCCCCAGTTTGTGACATTTGAGCATACGTGCCGAAGCCGTGCAATTTTACGTTCTTCGATGTAATGTAGGCCGAAGGTTTGCCCAAATAGCGGACCTTTGTCGTTACTCCCATATTATACTCATTCGGATTGCTCCCGGAGACAATCCAGCCTTCCCCGCGAGGTTGAGAAATCGCTTTGCCGGTGAAGAGAAGAAGTGAACTGATAAAGGCCGCAGCTAAAATGCGATAGAATTGATTAGTCATGTTTTGAGGGTAATTATTTGTTGCTTTCGCGAGTCGTTTGATTTACTTTTCGAAATCGAGATTTTCGGGTTTTGCAGGAAGTTCTTCGCCTGTGTTTTTGCCGGTGGCTGGCCCGATCACGTCGAAGTGAATGTCCGTGAAATAGACCTCGCCCTTGCCACTAAGCAGCACCCCATAGGCCATGTCTTGTGCGCCGGCGGGAACATCGAGCGTGGTCTCGTATTTTTTCCATCCCGTAGTACCCTCAATGGGCCGAGATTGCATATTATCGAACGCGAGCATTTTACCGCTATCGCCATCGACCCGGAACCATAGGCCGGCCCAGCTTGCGCTGCCGATAATATTTTTTGATCGGATATAGGCGCTCATCCGAACGCTTTTTCCCAGGTATTCGCCGGGAAGGGACGTCTGCATATACGTTCCGAAGCCATGCAATTTCACAGGTTTCGAGATGATATAGGCGGACGGTTTACCGTCGTAACGGACTTTTGTCGTTACCCCCATATTATACTCGTTCGGCTTGCTGCCCGCGGCGAACCAGCCCGCGCCACGAGGCTGGCTCACGGCTTTGCCAGTGCCAAGTACCAGTAACATCGCAAACGAGATGTAAAAGAAGTGCTTCATCCTGTTATTTCTCATAAAAAGAAGTGGAAGATGGAATGGTATTCGATCCAAAATCTGAACGCGGCACCGATACAGTGCTGCATAAAAGCGCGCGATTCATAAAATCCCGAGAAGGTAAGAGATTGCGGGAAGTTTCCCTGACGGAACTACATGCGGCAGCAGGAATGCCCGCAGTTTCTGCCAAAGCTGCTCGATAGATTCGCTCCCGGTGTAATCGAAGGTGATTCGAACGAGCTGACGGATGGCGTGCCTCTAATTTTTCACTTCGTTCCGAATGAGCCGGGGATTGTTCGCTCGAGGAAATCGAAGCCATTCTGGGCGGTGGGCTTGTGCGGTCGTTCGAGTGATGGGAACCGAAGATCAAAGCCGCCAGGCCAATCGCAATCGCGGCAATCGCGGCAACCGAATATCGAAGCATTGCGGGTTCTTTCGAAGGCGCATCGGCCAAAAACTGCTGGAGTTCGTCCAGCGAAATACCCGGGTCCACTTCGCGGAGCGGGTCGAACAACGGCAAAGAATCGGTTCGTTTTTCCATAACATTAAAGAATTGACGGTACGAGCCGCTTGGATGAAATGGACACTTTAGATCGATCGCTTTTATCCAAAAGCTTCGCTCGAAGCGCCTCGCGTCCACGCTTGAGTCTCGCCTTCACTCCCGAGAGCGTGCCGCCCTGCACCGTGCGGATTTCCTCGATCGAAAGCCCGGAAATCTCGAATAGCAAAACAGCTTCGCGCTGCCGCTCCGGTAGCGTATCGAGCGCTCGCATCAGAAGATCGAGATCGTAACTCGATTCGCTGTTGTGCTCCGCTGCCATCTCCGTCGGTTCGGTAACGTCGCGATAGATTCGTCTGCGCCATCGCTGCCGCCGGTAAATGCGAATGGCTATCGTCATTAGCGATTTTTGGAATGCCTCGCGTTCACGCAGTTTCGGAAAGCTTCGGTGCGCCGCAAGAACGGTTTCGCTCAGGAGATCGCGCGCTTCTTCACGCGAGCGCGTAAGCCCAAGTGCAAAGCGCCAGAGTCCGGCGCGGTGCTCCTCGACGAGTTGCCAAAAGACGTCCGGTTTCTCGCGCATGAGGGGTATAGGTGACACTACCGGTGAAAAAGTTGCACGCGGAATTGAATTATTTGTGCGGTCTTGCTCTTATCCTTTCGTGGGAGCGATCATTTATTGGGGTCTCGTGCGGTTTGCGCTGGTGGTACTTGCCGCGTGGGCGCTCTATGGCGTTATCCCGAATTATAGCGATTGGTGGACGATGTTTTTCGTTGCGGTATCCGTCGTCGTTGTCTATCCGGCGCAGCTTGCGTGGCGGAAGCAGGAAGAAGTCATACGCCGTGCGAACCAAAATGGCCTTTGCGCTACCTGCAAGCATTTCGCTCGCCGCGAAGCGCTCTGCACCCGGCTCGACGAGCATGTTCGCAAAGATTACACTCCCTGTGGCGGCGAAGGTTGGGAACCGCTGGGCAATGATGAAGGATGAATTATGAATTATGAAAATTGGCTCAGGTAGGATTCGAGTGCCTGCTTCACATCCGGCCTCACGCGGGCAATATCATGGATGTTCGCCAATGCAAAAACCGGTAGCCCCGTTTCTTTCTCGAAATTTTCTTTGGCGGTGAGTTGGGAACCTTCCGCAGGCTCCGCGCGGTCGAAGGCGATGATGAGTCCCAGCGGCTCGGCGCCGGCTTCGCGGAGTTTTGCGATGGCTTCGAGCTTCGTGCCTCCGGTTGAAATTACATCATCGACGATGACGACGCGGTCTCCCCGCTTCAGAGTTCCCAAAAAACTGCTCGTGTCCCCATGCGTCTTCGCTTCTTTCCGATCGCTGACGGAACGAATATTTGGCCGGATCGAAGCCAGTGCGATGGCTGTGGAAACCGCGATTGGAATTCCTTTATAGGCCGAGCCGAAGACGACATCGGCATTCTCAAAAACTTTCTCGCAGCTTAATTTTGCCGCATAAAGCTCGCCCATTTTCTTTAACTGCTGGGCCGTGCAGAGCGAGCCGGTATTGAAAAAGTAAGGCGATTTGCGGCCGCTCTTCAGCGTGAAGTCGCCAAATTTCAGGACATCTTCGCGCAGGAAAAATTCGATGGATTGTTGTTCGAGAGTCATTCCGTTTCTTCGTCGTCTACTTCATCCAGCGCCGCTTGCAGTTCACTCAGGGCGTGCCGGTCGTTTGCCGTTCGAGCCTGCACGATTCCTTCCTGATAAATCAATTTCGCAGATTCTTTGTCCCCCGTTTTCCGGTAATATCCGGCGAGCATGTAATAGGTGGGAACGTAAGCGGGGTCCTGTTCGCGAAGCGCTTCGAGCATACGGATAGCAGCTTCATACTTACCCGCTTTCGCGAATTCGAGGCCGATGGCGTAGCGCGTGAAGCTATCGGCCGGATCCATTTCCAGCAATGCTTGTAGTTTTTCCAGACGGGCCATGCGTGCGCGGTGTTCGGTGAACTGGTTCGCGTTGGTTCCCCATGGGACTGATAGGTCGAATAGGACCTATCAGCCCCATCAAAAAATCTAAGAAACCATTCAGCGAAATCAGAAATAGATCAGCGTAATCCAGGTTTGCTGGGGCGGGAGGATTCGAACCTCCGAATGCCGCCTCCAAAGGGCGGTGCCTTACCACTTGGCGACGCCCCAATGGGCACCTGGATGATGCTGATTATTCTGATTAAGCTGAATCCTTACCGTAATCAGCCAAATCAGCGTAATCCAGGTTCAAAATGCTGTCGTATCTCTCTGAATCTCCGCGACGCCCTGGAGCGACGCGGTAACAGACTCGAGTAAGCGGAAGTTCTGAACCTGCTCCGCAGGATTCTCTGGCGGTGCGAGTTCGATCATTCCCAGCTCATAAAACTTCGCGCCCGTCGTAAAAAGCACCACGCGATTTTCCTCTTGCCGAACCGAATCCGGACCAAGTTCCGCGTACTCATAGCTCGCGAATACCTTCCCATTCTCTGTATAAAGATCGGTTGGACGCGTGATCGTCAGCTTGCCCGGTACGTTTGACGATTTTGTCGCGAAGGATTGATCGGCCAGCGCGACCATGCCGTCGCGCTCGACGCTTCTGCGGAATTCCGCTGTCTCCGGTAGTTCCGCCAGCACCAATGCCCGCCGCCGCTCGTGATCGGTATAGACCTCCTCGACATTCGCCATCGGAATCGTCTGAATATCCGTCAGCAGCCATCCCTTTGGATAATGGGCCGCAATATCGCCGGAGGGGGAATGAAAGTAGGATTCGTCAAGCGCGTTCGGTGCGGGAGCATACGGCGGCACCGGCAGTACCTGCCGCGCTGCTTTGCCGAACATGCCACAGCCGGAGAAAACAAAGGCAAGCAAAACCACGCGTTTTTTCTTTAGAAAAACCAATGTTACTGCCTGCGCGCGTTTGTGCTTCATGAATATCGCCTTTTTTGAGCTATTTAAGCTAATTATGAATTTTTTATTCATAATTGATTTACTTTTTCAATTCTTATTCCAGAAGCGAACATAAGAAAATTCGAAATTATTTTTCGAAATTGCTCAGCTTCCTAAGAAAAGTGCAGAAACCTCCCGCACGATCCGCACCGTTTCCAGACTCACGGTCACCACTTTCTTCAATAGGCTGACGATATATTGCTCATCGTCCTCCCGGTTCGGGTCGTTTGTGATGCCGGAGCGCTTGTCGGTCGAGATTTGGTATTGGTCGATAATCCAGTCGATCGCGGAGCGGTTGCCGAGACGATACTCGAACGCTTCGGGCGGTATGCCGGTGAGCGTCAGGTCTTTATTGTAAATAATATTGTAAAAACTTGTAGCGCCGG
>DASRZC010000024.1:0-56290 GCA_035686785.1 Kapaibacterium sp. (SeqCode) | reverse complement strand
GCGCCCGCGTCATACTGCCCCTGATATAAGACTTTGAAAATCACCGGCGCGCCAATCGCGAGCACAAAGGAAACCGGAACCAGCAGCGCGAATGCGCCGAAGAGTAATTTTTCGATGAGCGTCGCAAGGCCGGAAAAATCGCGGTGGGAGTAGAGCCGCGAAGTCATTGGCACCACGAGCAGGGTCGCGCCTTCGCGGAGTGCATCCAAAAACCGGTAGATCGTTTTGGCCGCGGTATAAACCGCTACTTCACTCGGTGTGTAGAAAAATCCGACGATGAGCACGTCCGACCATTGCTGAAGCGTTAATAGCGCGCTGGTTCCCGCCTGGAATTTAGCGAAGGCGAACATCCGGGTATATTCATGGCGCGGAACGCGAAAGAGCGGCATGTTCCAGAACGCGCGCGAGCAAAAGAACCATGCCACCAAACTCGAAAGCGCGCCGCCGATCATATTGATATACATGAAGTCCGCCGCAGTGTGGAACAGGCCGAGTGCATTTGCGAGAACGGTCAGGATAAGGATCGAGCCAAAAAAAGCGAGATCGACCCAGAAGATCGCATTGATTCGAAGATCAATTTGCAAATACCGAATGCCCACATTACGAAAGATATTGAGCGCAATAAGCAGAGGAATGAACGGCAGCATCGCGCCCAGTTCCGGACTGGTAAAAATAATGCGAAAGCTCGGAGCAAGCAACGCGCATACGACGCCCGCGGCCAGCATGGAAATCGTGTATAGGTTAAATCCGCCAGCGAGGACGTGCTTCACTTCCGCTTCGTGTTCCGTCGCGAATTTCACCATCGGCTGCAAAAAAATCGAATCGGCGAGCACGCAGAGAATGAGAAAGATCGACTGGAACAGCGAGAATGCGCCCCACTCCGTGCGCGGCAGCACGTTGACGACGAGCACGATCACGCCGAAGCCATAGAGCAAGAGCAGTGTCTTGTCGGCGACGGTCCAAATTCCTTTATCGAGATGTTCGGATAAGTTCAAGCGAAGTCGTAATAATTAGGCGGATTCGATCGTGAGGAGAATGGCATACACTCCCGAAGGATTCATCGCCGAAAAGCGTAGCATCGTTCCGGGCACCGCAACATGATAGGAAGGTGAATAATCATAAGGCATGATTTCGATTTTTTCAAAATTGCCATGCGCGTTGATGTTGAGATGGTGTCCAGTCAGATTTTGAAATCGATAGTGGCCTTCATTTTTTTCCATAAGGCTCCATTCAGGCGATAAGTGCAAATGCCATGTGCATGGTAATCCGTCCGATCGGTCAAATCGGTCGGATAGAATAGCGCTTTCGCTTTTGATCTTTAGTATTCGCCGGTGCTGTGGCCATTCGCCATATTGCGCGGAAACCGTTGCATCGCGTTCCGTGAGATCGGCTTCTAATATCATTGCATCCGGGCGAACGCGGTTCCATCCGAAGTTCAGTTTTTGCAAAGCGCCCGTTCCGTCCCCAATGATAATTCCATTGTGAGCGTCCGCGCCGCGATATTGTTTTCGATGGATGGGGTCGCCATTATAAACGAATGTTCCCGGATCGACGAGTACCGGAAGACCGGCGAGATAAATGATCGGACTTAAAAAATCATCGTGCGCATGCGAGGCATGTCCGGCGCCGCCCATGCCAAATTCACCGGCGCGTAAAAAAAGAAAAGAGTTCTTCAAATGCGCTTCGACGAGCTTCGCGTAAGGATGATACGGTATCGAAGGCTTCGTGGCCGTAGTTGGCGCGGGACCAAATATCGCATGCTTCCATGCCACACTATCGCCTTCCAACCACAGCGCCCAGCCATCGTCCGCATCCCCATAGCGGACAAGGCTGCCACAGGCGGTCATCGTTTCAAGATAGGCCTTCATCTCCGCGAGCCGCGCGTAAAATTGTTCCCCAAACCTATCTCCCGTTGATTCCGCAATGCGGTCGGCCAGATCGCAAAAATCGGTAACGAACTGGTGATACCAACTCGAAGCCTCGCGCGTCACACCGTCCGGAAATGTTTGGCGAAGCATTTCGCGCTCGAGTATTTTCTTTGCCAGCTTTGCAAATCTTCGGCTGTCGGGAAAATCCCAGAGCGAGGAAACGATATAGAGTCCCGCCGCTTCACCAATCAAATGATTGGTGGGCACGACTTTGTCCGTCGAGAGATCGCCCGCGAGATAGCAAACCTGCTCATAGATGGAATGAGCGATTTTCGGATGCAGCTTCTGTGTTGCTTCGTTCATCAGTGCAATCGTCGTCGTCCATGCAATAAGCCGAATCGAAAGTTCGAGCGCGCTCGCCCAATTGATCGTCGAGGCAAAGGGATTGCCTTCGATCCACAAAATCATGCGGCGTTCGGCTTCCTCGGCGTATTTCTTGTCTTCGGTAAGTAGCGTGGCCTGCCCCAGCGTGGGCAAATCTTTGAAGCGATTGATTTCCCAAACGATTTTCACATCGCGCGGTGTATCGACGGCATGAAGCGTGCGTTCGGAGTAGTGCCGATGCGGCCAATATTTCTTTTCAAGCGGATCGTATTCCCATGGCCGTTCGATTCCATGAAGATGATACGGAAAAGAAAAAAAGATATTCTCATCGCGCAGCATCGCATCGGCGCGCTGAATTATTCGTTCTTGATCCGCTTCAAGAACAGCGGAGCGTTCGAGCGGCGGAAGCGCCTTCCATCGCGCGACGGCGTTCGATTGTGGCACTGCGCGCAGCATCCGTCCGCAGCGCGCACGTTTAACGAGCTTGCGGAAGACAAGTTCGAAAAGCGTTATTGGACCAATCTGAGCGATGGGTCGAAGACGACTGGCAAGCGGCATTATGGCGAGGTAATTACGAATTCAAGTGCTACGGGCGTGTTACAAATTCGATTCGTCCTGCCAGCTTCCGGCTTTCCACGGATCCGACGGCGTTGCGCGCTCCAAATGAAACACGGCGCGGCCATCGACATGCTCGATGTCATCGGGGTTGAACGTTACGTCGAGCGAAAAGACGATGGTGATATCGAGCGCCTTATCGGTTCCGGAGGAATCGATCACGTTACCCCACAATAGCGAGAGCGTTTGAGCATACGCGAATAGCCCGGCGGTCGCGCGCATATCGTCATCGCGACCCCATTGTATGTCCACTCCCTGGTTATAATCGCGGAAGCTGTAAATAAAATCCGGCGCCAGCAGCGTGCCATAGAGCGTCGTGTCCTTGAACTCATACGCGTATTTGAAGGCCTGAAAATATCCATCGACGGTATGCGGATCGCCGAATTGTGTCGTGGAGGGTGTCTCGCTCAGCTTTGGCGCAAACGGATTGCACGCCGCGAGCGCGGCGAGCAGAAGGATTGCGCCAAGAATAAAAAGCCGAGTCATGAGGAAAGCTTCACCTTTAGATCGGTCCAGGTGGAACCGGTGCCACTTTGCGGAAGAAAATCGGACCAGGAAACGATGCGCCACTCGCTCGTGCCTTGCTCGGTGGTAACGAAAACGAGCCCCATCTGAAACGAGCCTTCCACCTGGCTCGGAAGCACGCTCGAAGAACTGGAGGATGGGATCGAAATCGAATAATCGGCGGAGATGGTAGCGGTATTGGCAGAGTTCTGGCTCGTCACCACGTTCGAAAGCGTCACGGTAAGCTGGCTATTCGCCGGAAGCAGCGAGGAAAGTTTTTGGAGCCATGCGCCTTCGGACTGGACGTTCCAAACCGTAAAAATTCCGCGGGATGTTGGATCGAGGCCCGGCGCGGGGGTGAACGTGAACGTCTTCGTGGCGGAGCCGGAATCGCTGGAACTAATAAACACACGCATATAATCCGGCGCGTCGAGGATTTGGAGTGTGCCCTTGAAATCTTGCAGAAGATAGTCCGGGGTGGTCGCGGGCGTCCAAATAAAAGTATTGGACGAGCTGGGCGGCTCCGGCGTGCGGGTCGAAAAGAGGCATCCGGCGAAGGTGATGCCAAAAAGGATAAGAAAAAGCGCGCGGCTCATCGTTCTGCGAACATAATCAATCGCGGAGACGTGTCAGGGTCGAAGGCACTTCCGGCATAGGTGCCGAAAAGGTGCCGGATGGTCAGTCCGGCGTTTGAAAACATGCGCTCGAAATCCGAAAGTTCGAATAATCTCACCGACTCGATATATTCCTTCGCTTCGAAGTTGTTTCGAAGGAGCAGCCGCTTTTCGATGCGGTTATTTTCGATCCATCGCGTCTGCTCGACATGCGTGCCATTCTGCGCAACGCGCTCATCGTGAGCAACAAAATGCTCACGCACCCAATGGCTATTTAAAAAATCGAGGACGAACCATCCACCTTTCGCAAGGTGATTGGCGGCACGAAGAATCACCGCGGAGTTGTCCTCATCGCTCTCGAAATATCCAAAACTCGTAAAAAGGTTGAGCGCGAGATCGAATGTTTCCTCTGGAATCTCACGCATGTCGCTTTCGATAAACCGAATCGGGAGTTCGAGACGCGCTGCTTCTTTCCGTCCTTCCGCGAGCAGCGCGGGAGAAAGATCGATACCGGTCACATCCGCGTATCCCCGCTTCGCAAACGCGATGGTATGCCGCCCGGAGCCACAGCCAACATCGAGGACGCGCCGCGCGGGATCGTGGCCCACGCACCGCTCGATCAGGTCGAGCATTTGCTCCGCCTCGATTTCATCGCGGTGCTCATAGACGACGCTGTAATTCGCGTCGCGAAACCAATCTTTATACCAAGTCATGGGGCAATTATGAATGATGAATTATGAATTATGAAGGTCTTTGCTTCTTAACAATCGTGGTAAAGATTGCAACTGACTCATTCGTCTGCAATGGCCCATGGGACCCATCGGTCGAATAAGACCGATGGGTCCCACGATAATGGTGAGAGTATCAAAAAAGATCATATTCTTTCGTGCGGCTTCTAAGGTCATCTGCCTTCATCATTCATCATTCATAATTCATAATTCATAATTCATAATTGTTAAACCACCGTCCGCCCTTCGAGCGCTCTGGCAAGCGTTGCTTCGTCGGCATATTCAAGATCGCTGCCGATGGGGATACCGCGCGCGATGCGGGTCACGCGATCGACGAGCGGCGAGAGTAGTTTTGCAAGATAGAGCGTGGTTGCTTCGCCCTCGACATTCGGGTCCATCGCTAAAATAATTTCGCGGACAACCTCTCCCGGGCCCTCTCCTTCTATAGGAGAGGGAGTAGGCTCACGAAGCCGCGCGAGAAGCTCCCGTATTTTTAGTTCCTCCGGCCCCACGCCTTCGAGTGGCGAGAGCGAGCCGCCGAGCACATGATACAGTCCTTTGAATTCATTCGTCCGCTCGATGACGAGCACGTCATTTGGTTCTTCGACCACGCAGATTACCGAGCGGTCTCGCCGCATGTCCCGGCAAATCGGACAGGGATCTTCCTCGGTGATATTCGAACAAATGCTACACGTATGCACGCGGGCTTGTAGCGTTCCTATTGCTTCGGCGAGCGCGGCGACTTCCTCGCGCGGCTGTTTCAGTAAATAGAGCGCGAGCCGCTGCGCCGTTTTCCGGCCTATCGTTGGAAGACGGGAGAAGCGTTCGATGACGCTTTCAAGAGCCGGGGAAGTATAAAGCATGAACCTGGATTACGCGGATTGGATGGATTTTCTGGATTAGTATCGCACTTTACAAATTTAGTTTCATTCTTCATGTTTTAATTCTTCGTCGCCGTCATTGCACGGCATCGCGCAGCCAATTACGATGGCCTTAAGGTCGGTGCGTTTCGCAGAGTAATTGTTTCCTTGATAGTAATCCAGAAAATCCATCCAATCCGCGTAATCCAGAGCCTGCCCTGAGCTTGTCGAAGGGTTCTGGATTTAGAGGATCGGCGGAAATCCCGGCGGCAGCAGCGATTTTGCGGCATCGCTCATCGTCGAGTCGGCGAGTTCGCGGGCGCGATCGAGCGCGCGGTTTACGGCGGCCAGGACTAAATCCTCGAGCATTTCCTTCTCGTTCGGATCGATCACTTCCTTCTCGATTTCGACCCGCATGATCTGCAGCTTTCCATTCGCGGTCACCTTCACCACGCCGCCGCCGGATTCCATCGTGACCGTTTGCGCGCCAAGCTCATCCTGCACGCGTGCCATTTGCTCCTGCAATTGCTGGAGCTTCTCGAACATGCTCGACATATCTTCCGCCATACTTTATTCCTCGAATTCCGCATCGATCGTAATTTCGCCATCCAGCGGGTCGATGCTAACCCGCAGCACATTGGGCCGGCAGCAGATGGCGCAGTCCTCGATATATTCCTGTTCGAGCCCCTGCGATTCATCGATCACCGTTTCGATCTCCTCGCCGCATACGGCGCAAATATACGTTCCGATCATAACGAAATTTACCCTGCGAATTTCTGATTAATTCCAAGATGTCATCCGGAGCGGAGTTCGTCCGACCGAAGGGAGGACGAACGGAGTCGAAGGATCTCGTGTAGCTTGGCAGTCAGTTGAATCGCAGGAGATTCTTCGACTCCGCAAATCGTCGCTTCGCTCTGATTTGCTCCGCTCAGAATGACAAGCTAACTTAATCAGAATTTACATTAACACGACACGTACGGAAAATGGCTCCTCGAGGCAGCGGTCAGCGAAGTCATTCTTGGAAATCAAATGTTTTCAAATCATCATATTGCCTCACATTCGCCACCCATGGATATCGCTTCACTCCCGTATTTCACGCCGCTCGTCAAGGACTACCTCGCGCGCTTCGACGCAACGCCCATCCGCGATTTTTTTGCCATCTCGCCCGAAGCTCCGCACGAACAGATGCGCGAGATTATCGACGCGCGGCTTCTGCGCGAGCGCGCTATCCCGTCGGAACACCGAAGCGCGGTCGTTTCATCTATTCGATCGCTCCATGCATCGTTCGGCCCGATGTCCGACGCGGCGGCGCACCACCTCGAATTGCTCGAACAACCCGAAACGCTCGCCGTGGTAACGGGACAGCAACCGGGCATGATCGGTGGGCCGCTCTATACGTTTTACAAAGCCTTCACGGCCATCGAACTTTCGAAATCGCTCGCCGGGCAATTTCCGATGTTTTCTTTCGTTCCCGTTTTTTGGATTGAAACGGAAGATCATGACCTCGAGGAAATTTCTTCCGTCCATGTTCTTTCGAGCGAAGGTCTGTTGGAAACTATCCAGTATGTGCCTTCGCAAATTGCGGCGAATCCCGAGCAACCCTGGCGCCGACAAGCGGGACCGTTTGCGTTGGAAGAGGAATCGCTTCAACAATTTTTTAGTGGACTCGCATCGTCGCTCGCACCGACCGATTTTTCAGCGGAGCTTTTCGAATTGCTGCGACGATGTTACACCCCGGGACGCTCCATCGCTCATGCGTTCGCTTCGCTTTTCGCTCATTACTTCCGCACTGAAGGACTTCTCGCGATCGATGCGAATTCGCGAGAGTTGAAATCGCTGGCCACGGAACTATTCCGACGTGAAATAGAAACTTCGCCGCAGCTCTCGGACCGAATCGTGCTTCAATCCGAGAAACTCGAAGAGACGTATCATGCGCAAGTCAAGCCCCGCGCGCTCAATCTGTTTTATGTGAATGAGGAAGGCGAACGGCTGCCCATCGTTGAACGCGAAAAGAGTGGCGAGGGCGCCACTCTCCACGCGCGATCATTTTTCCTCAAGGGTTCCCGTAAATCATTTACACTTTCTGAGTTGCTTGCCGTGCTCGATGAACATCCTGAGCGATTCAGCCCCAACGTCGTCATGCGGCCGCTTTATCAGGACAGCCTCCTGCCAACGGTTGCGTATGTCGCCGGGCCGGGCGAGATGGCCTACTTCGCGCAGTTTCAACCCCTTTACGAATGGGCCGGACTCCCGATGCCGCTCATTCGCCCCCGCGTTACGAGCACACTGATCGAAGAACGGCTTGAACGCCTCTTCAGCAAATTTCGGATCTCGCCGGAAGATGTGCTTTCCGAAGCACATGGACGAAACACGGCACTCCTCAATGAGATGATCGAATCCGGGCTTGCGCCAAAATTCGAGGAAGCTCTCGTGAGTGTCGATGGCTCCCTCGAAGCGTTGCGAGAAACGGTCGCGCGCGCGGAACCTACTCTGGATGGCGCGCTCACGAGCCTGAAAGGAAAAGTCCTCACGGCCATTCGGGATTTCGAGCACAAAACGCTGGCCGCGGAACGAAAGCGGCATACAGCCACAAAGGCGCAACTCGATAAACTTCTAGCCGCGCTCCTGCCCGCCGGTGAACTCCAGGAACGTGAACTCAACCTCGTCTATTTCCTGAATAAATATGGTCCATCATTTTCCGAAACCCTGAAGCAGCTTCTCCGTCCCTTCATCCTCGATTTCCATGAACATCATATCATCCATCTTTTGCAGACCAATTCGGTTTCTAAGAAAGACATACAGGAGAGGAGAACTTCCGCCCCCTCGGAACGGTTATCCGCGCCTGCAACATAAATATACCTCGGTACCTCGTTACTCTGTACTTGGTACTGAAATCGCACCCGTAGCTCAATTGGATAGAGCATCTGACTACGGATCAGAAGGTTCGGGGTTCGAATCCCTGCGGGTGCACACATGGGCAAATATGAAGTATGAATTATGAAGTGAACCGGAAACGCAACTTAAAATGCATGCGAAGCCTTTTTCATAATTCATACTTGCCAATAGGCACCTGTAGCTCAATGGATAGAGTACCGGTCTTCGGAACCGAGGGTTGGGGGTTCGAGTCCCTCCAGGTGCACGGTCGTTCGGTTGGAGCCAACCCACGCGGTTTCGCGTTTTAGGCGCCCATGCGATTCTTGATCCTCTTGTTCTTCGCGGCAATTGCACATCCAGCATTTGCTTCGGGCGGTGCCGATTCCAGCCGCACTGCACATCGTCAACGATGTGACTCCGCTGCCGTCGGCATTTCCACCATGCCGGTTACCCTTCCGCAATCTTCGGACATCGACCGCCGCGGCGAGCCGGGCGTCTTCGATTTCATCACCAATCTTCCGATGGACTGGCGGGACTGGGCGGTGCAAAATATCCAGCTTCGCTATTGGCCACAAATAGCGATCATTACCGCCAGCACAGCGGCGATGATCGTCTATGATAATCAGCTTTGGGCTCCGCTCGGAAAAGAATATAACCGGAATAAGACCTTCCAAACTGCATCCGATCTTTTTGTCGATATTGGGGATGGTCGGTTCCAATTTGGTCTTGCCGGAGCGGCGCTTGGCTATGGCATTATCGCCGGCGATAAACGCGCGCTACGAACGGCCTCGCAAATTTGCGAAGTGATCCTCGCGTCCGGCGGCGTGGTGCAGCTGCTGAAGCACGTTACCGGCCGGGAAAGCCCGATCGATATCACCACGAACCCCACGGGCCGCTGGGATTGGTTCCCTAATCAAATTGACTACCTGCATCATACCTCGCATTACGATGCGTTCCCTTCCGGCCATCTTACGACGGCGCTCGCCACGCTCACCGTGATTGCGAATAATTATCCCGAGCAAAAATGGATTCTGCCCGTGGGATATGCCGCCTGCACCGGGCTGGCGGTCGGACTGGTTTCGACGAGTGTCCATTGGTGGAGCGATTATCCGCTGGCCATCGCATTAGGAATTGGATTTGGCGATCTTATCTCCCCGAATCCGAATGGCGATGTCAGCGTGACCGAACCGGCAGGGAAAAAGACGATGGGTTCTATCGAATCCAGCTTCGATCACTTAATGGCAGAGACTACGTTCGTCCCTACCTATGAACCCAATGGCGCGGGGATTGGAATGAGCGTGCGGTTTTGATTACTTCGTAAAGACCCGATAGCTAATAGTCCCATGCTTTCGTACCGACTTCATGTAGGCATGAAGCTTTCCTCCGGCGTGGAGCTGGGCCAGCTCTTCTTCGGCTTCGAAATCGCTCGACGTGACGAGCACGGGTTTTGGCGGCGGGAGGTGATCGGTCCGTAAGGCTTGCGCTTCGGTTGTAATCCCACTATTGGAAGCCGGTCCTGTGGTCCCCGGCAGTTCCTCGCGTGGAGCGACAAGCGATTCCGGCGGCACCTCGCCCGGCGGTACCGTCGTGGCCGTTAAGGGTGGAGCGGAGGCTTGCGTGGCCGCGCGGTTCATCATCGTCTGAATCGTGTCCACCGGTTTCGCGGGTTGCGGTTCGATCCGGCGGTGGAAGCAGCCCTGACGAAACGACAGCGCCACGCCCAGCGCGATGAGGAGCACAATAAAAATGCCCGCGATGAATCCTCCGCCAAGCGGCTTGGCCGGAGGCCGAGCGAGCGGCGGCGCGGAGACCGCATCGAACTTCTCCGGTAGTTGTTGGGCTGCTTGCTCGATCGGGGTTTCCGGCGCGGGCTTCGCTGGCGGCAGCGTGGAGCCCTCGGCAGCCGGATATTCGGCGTGCGTTTGATGCAGCAGTTCTTCGACTGCCTCGCGTGTCATACCAAAACGCGCGGCCATCGCGGATGCGCGGTCGTTTGGGGGTGGTTGTGGGGGACGCTCGGCCATATAGTAATGAGAAAACGGCGCAACTTTGGATTATAGTTCAACATGTTTCCCCGAAGCGTGTGGCGGGGGCGCCACACGCCACGCGCTATCCCGCGTGGCGGATGGCCCCCTCGCCATCCGCTGTTAGAAGCTATATCGAACGCTCGCCCAGATCGAGCGAGGTTTTTCCGGATATCCCGGCCAGAAATCGCTCGGGCCGCCAAGAATATTTTCCGCGCGTATTTGCAGACCGATCGCCCGGGAAATTTCCGCATTCACGTTGGCATCGAGGAAAGTGAGCGTCCGATCCGGACGCGAGATAGACTGGAAAGCGAGCGAAGGCTGGATATTATCCCAAATCGAATTAAAATGATATTCCGCCATAATCTTAAGATTTGGCTCGAAGGGAATAGCTCTGTTTTCGCCGGTGATAGTCGCTGAGATAAATTCCGCGGAGCCAGTAAGCACATCGCGCGTAAAGAACAGGAAATTGCCCGCCGCCATCAGCGAAAATCGCTGCGTGTTTTCCGGCGTGACAATGAAGATGGTCGAATCTTGTATGCTCCGCGCATCAAAAACCGGTTCGCGGTCACGAGCGATGAAACGCCCTTCGAAACGTAGCTCATCGTCCGCCGAAAGCATGTAACTCATAAATCCGGCGAGATTGAATTTGTCGATCACGACGGATCGCGCGTCAATCACGGCGGAATCGGCTTGTCTATATTGAAACACAATCTGCGGCGAATAAAATGGATTGACTTCCGTGAGCGCCCGGAGCGAGGCAAGCTGTACCTGCGGCTCGAAACTCCCGCCCAATTCCCAGCGAGCATTCAGTGGCAGCCGGATGCGCGCAACGGGCAGGAGCGCGGAGTAGCTCGTGCCATCCGCAGCCGTTCCGCCGAGATATTCCGCGCCCGCGTACCACTCGATAGCGCCGCGTTCGCCCACCAAAGCTTTTGCAGATTCCGCGCTGATGGGGTTGCTCGGCGGCAATCCAAAATTAAGGCCGGCATTGGTATCGGTACTCATCGACGCCCGCGAATAATTCCCTTGAAGATTAAACCGAAGCGAAGAAAGATCGAAGCGCGTGCCGAGCAGAATATCCTGCGAGGATTCCGTGGCACCGGAAGCATAATTATCTCCGAACTCATGATCGGCAAAGCGAGCATCGTAATGGAATGCGTTCGAAGCATCGCCCGCGAGCGTGGCCGAGCCGTAGAAATCCGAAAGCGCGTGATCGCTCGTGGAAAGATTGGCGATGGCAACGCTTTTTGCGTTATACCCCGCCTCGATCGTCAGGTCTTGCGATTGGAAGGAGTCGATTGCCGGATCGACGCCGAGCTGTGCATCGAGCGTGCCCAGGATATTGGTATAGGAATGAATAGCCGATTGCGCGGCATTGTGAGCGCCCGGAGCGAAGGCGCGGTATTGGCCGAGCAAATTCACGACCGTCCGCTCGGAGATCGATTGCGCCAGCCATGCCGAAACACGAGGCAACGCGACATTCCCAGCGCCCACTTCGAGGAACGACTCCGATTTCGACGCCGGACGAAGCGGCATCGGAATGGGCGATTGATCGAAGAACGGCAGGTTCTCGCGGATCACCGGATTCATCCGCACGAGCAGAGTTGAATCGAAGGGAACGGACCGAAGATTCGTCTCCGTCATGATTGCCGGCGGATAATTGAAATGGACGCGCGTACCGAATCGGGCGAGTTCCGGAATTTCGACGAGTTCGGAATCGAGCCATTCTTTATGCGGCAGCGATACCGAAGTATCGATCATGGAAATGGTGGAATCCGTGTACGCCGCGTTTCCGGTATCGTTGATGTGCTCGCGCGCAATATCTTCCGCGGAAACAGTATCACGGAACACAAGTGGGCGCCCTTTTTGCGAGCGCCGAAGCTCCGCAAGAATAGAAGGCGGAAGCGGACGCTGGGCGAGCGATGGATTCGCGGAAGAGGTATCGGGCGCGGTCAGCGTGGTCTGCGAAAAGACGGACGCGGCTGGCAAAAGGAATAAAAACATCAGCAAGAATTTCATCGCCCTCTTCCTTTCTTGCGCAATGGTTTCGCGCGCGAATTCTTGTTTACAATCTTCTTGTGCGGCAATACATTCGAAGGCGATGCTTTCGCTTTCTTCGTTGGCGGCTGGAGTTGCTTCAGGAGCGATTCGGCAGACATTCGTTCCTCTGCCGGCACGCCGCGCAGTGAAAGTAACTGGTGCAGATCGCGGATGGCTTCGGCTTTCCTTCCCAAGTGAACGTTCGCCCGCGCGAGGCCAAACAAGCTTTGCCCAACCGATTCGGGAGCCATAGGAAACTCACGCTTCGCCGTTTCGAATGCAGTGGCCGCCTCATGCCAATTCCCTTGCGCGAGGTAACTTTCGCCGATTTGGGTTTCCGCATCGCCGCCGAACTCGTCCTTCGGATGCGCAGCTATGACTTTTGCATAGATGCTACGCGCGCTATCGTGCTTTTGTTCAGATTCAAAAAGTTCTCCCGCACGAATGGCCCCGCGCGCGGCGATGCTTGCTTCAACGGGATAGCGCGTCGAAAGCGAAGTCAGAATGGTAATAGCGAAATCGGTCTTTTTTTCTTCCGCGAGCATTTCGCCGTATTCGAACATCGCTTCGGGCGCGGCATCGGCGGAGTAATAACGGTCTTGGAAGGCGCGCTCGAAATCCATCGCGGCAAGCCGGCTCGAGGCGGTATCTACATTTTTTCGCGCTTGTTCGATGCGCGCGCGATCGAGATACGCTTGCGCCGCCACTTCGGGAAGGGAATCATAGCGCGTGATGACGGTATCGAGATCATGCATCGCCGAGGCCGTGTCTTTTATGGCGAGTTCGGTTTCGGCGATAAGAAGATCCGCTTCCGGCCGCGCAGGATGCGTGGGGTACTTGGTTACGAAGGTCTGAAATGTCGAAAGCGCGCTGGCTGGCTCGCGGAGTTTTAGCTTGAATTCCCCGGCGCGAAGGAGCACCATCGGATTGATCGGATTTGTAGGATGCTGCGCGACGAACGTATCCGCGACGGCGAGCGCTTCGGGAATGCGTTTTAGTTCCGCAAGCGCATCCTGCAATCCGAAAAGCGCGGGGCCGGCTTCGGGCGACCGGGGATAGTCGTTAATCACTTGCTCATAATAGGGCAGCGCGCCACGAACGTCATCGCGGCGGACACGCTCTTCCGCGACCGCGTACAGCGCGCGAGAAGCAACGGCGGATTTCGGATATTTCCGCACCAGCGTCGCCATCATTGTTTCCGCGGGGCCGGTGAGATTGATCGAATAGGCGGCAAGCGCGTAATCGAACGATGCCAGATCGACAATGTCGCTCCCGGAATATTTATGCGTAAGCAGTTCGAACTCGTTCATGGCGCTCCGCGCGCTATCGACTTTGAGGCGCGTGATGCCAAGCATGAGCATCGCGCGAGTCGTTCGTATCTCATTGAAGGCGGGACGGTCGGTCGCCAAATTATAGAGTTTATTCGCGCGCTTGTTTTCTCCCATCGCATAGTAAGAATCGCCCGCGCGCGCAAGCACGTCATACGCATAGTGCGTGATGGAATCCATCGCGATCACGCGCTCGAACTCCGGTTCGGCGCGCGCGAAATCGTTGGCTTCGAAGAGGCTCCATGCATATCCATACTGCGCATCGATCCCGCGGTCGCTCGTAGGGAACTCGGTGAGCACGCGCGAGAATGCAACGCTCGCGGAATCGTACTCGCCCGCGCGGAAGTAGGCCTTCCCCATCCAGAAGAGCGCCTCGTCCGTTCGCCCCTGCACGTGCTCGTGGGATTGATCGAGATAGGTCGAAAGCTCGTCGGCGGCGTCGGCCCAGTTGCCGAGCGGAATGAGGGAAAGCCCACGTTCGAGATGCGCCGTCGCGCGAATCGCGGTGTCGTTCCGCGGGAGCATAGCAAACGCGTTGAGGAAATATTCCTCGGCGCGCTCGTAATCGTTCCGGCGATATGCCAGTTCGCCAAGCAGGAAAGAGGCGTATCCTCCGCGCACGCTCCGCTCGTAGCTAATGGGTACGAGTAGTTTTTGCGCTTCGTAACTATGCTGGGCGAACCGGATGAGCGCGAGTTGATACGTTGCCTCATTGCTATAGAGCATGGCCTGGTCGAGCGTGAGCGGCTGCAGGGTTTGGGCGGCCTCATCCAACATCCCCGCGCGCGCCAATGCCACGCCTGCATAGTAGCGCGCACGCTCTGGAAAATCATTGTAGATGAAGAATCCAGTGTCGATCGTGCTTTTCGAAAGGACCGATCGATCGAGGACGGGCGCGCTCATTCTCGCTTCGAGCGAATCGTTGAGGAAGGGATCGAAATAAAATCCCTGATCGCGCAGCGGCAACGTCGATTCCCGAATAATACGGTATCGAGTATAGCCTGTATCGGCAGATACGAGTTCGAGGAACGCGGCGGCGGCATCCTGATATTTCGCTCGCTCGAAGAGGGACCACCCCCGCTCGAAGCGGAGAGCATCGGAGACGAACCGCGCCTCCTCCGCGATGACTGGATTGGACGATGAATCTCTCGCGCCGTCGATCAACTCATCTCCCTTCGCAAGAATTTCGGTCGCTTGCTCGTATTGTCCCAGTCCACTCAATGCACTGCCGCGCAAGAGATCGATTTCACTCAAATAAAATGGAGGGATGAGCTGCGGTGGGGAAGAATAGTCACGAGTGGGACCGGCGGAACCGAGGATGCGATCATGCTCGGTCGCCTGAAGCATTAATTCTTCGACTAAAGGCGAAGAATATTCTTGATCGCGCCCCGAAGTTTGGATCACATGCTGGCCGGTTGCATGGAAGAGCGATTCCGCTTCGTCCATCGTCGTTAGGATCGCCTGATAATTTTTTTCCGTTCGCCGCACCGCGCCCAGTCGTAGCAGGGAAATCAGCATGAGCGGGCTTTCCGAAATGCGGGAAGCATGCTCAAAATTCGAATCGGCTTCGGCATACCGCTGCTCGCGCTCGTACAGTTCCGCGATTCGGAAATAGGTGAGCGCCGTGAGTCGCGGATCGCTCGATTTCACGAGTGCGGCATTATATTCCCGCTCGGCGGGAGCATATTCACCAAGCGCGCGGTATCCTTCGGCTTTCCACAACAGAATTTCGGGCTGAACCGCAGCCGGGGCGCTCGCGCCACTCGCCGCGATCGCGTTCAAACGAGCAAGCCCCGCTTCGACATCATTTCGGCTAAGTGGAGTATGCGAGTAAAATTCGAGCGCGCCTAAAAGCGCGGCGTTCGTAGTGGTCCGTGATGCTTCCGGCGCGCGAGTCAGAACTTCATCGACGCGAGACTCGGCGGCAAACGGTAACTTCCGATAATACCCGGCAAGCGAGCGAAAAAGATCGAGCGAAAGAAGCGGTTCTTCGAGACCGTAATTGTTGCGATCCACCAATTGCAGATGAGCTAATTCCAGCGCGCTCAGGCTTTCCAGATGGGCTTCGCGAACGTTCGCCAGCGAATGCTCCACCGCCTTCTCATACGGCGGCTGGAAAACAGCGGACCGTTCCGTGGCAGGCGCCGAAGCAGAAAGCTGAGAGAATGCGGGACACGCAGATAGAAGGGAACCAAACAGGCCCAGTACGACAATGGTGAAAGAAACCTTCTCGGTCATCGATGACAAAATACGATTCGGCAAAAATAAATTTTTTCCAAAGCGAGAACGGCATGAGTACCGAAATCGGTTCAAACCATGCAGAAAATTTGCCCACACCGTTAAACAATGGAATGCTTCATCGTTCTTCCCTCTGACGTCGATCTGGAGCGCCGGGAGCTTATCCTTCGCGGCGACGAAGCGCACCATGCCATTCGCTCGCTTCGGCTGCACGCGGGCGACATGCTGATGGCGACGAATCTCATCGGGATCTGCTACCGCTCGCGCGTGGAACATGCCGCGGCGGGATCGCTCGTATGTTCCATTGATGAAATTCTTCCCAATTTCAGCGAGCCCGAGCGCGATGTGCTTCTCCTTGCCGCCATGATCTCACAGCCGGCGCGCTGGGATTTTTTGCTCGAAAAAGCGACCGAACTCGGCGTGAAGGCAATCCAGCCCATGCTGACGGAACGAACGGAGCGGGTCCATTTTCGGCGAGACCGCTCGGAGAAAATCCTGCGGGCCGCCGTGAAGCAAACAAAGCGCGCCTGGATGCCGGCCATAAAATCCTCGCTTTCCGGAGGAGAAACAAGCTCCGCAAAACTCGCATCGCTTCGCGAGGCATTAGCGAGCGCAAGCGAGGAGGGACGATCCATTTTTCTCCTGCACGAAGCGGCTGCCGAAACGGCCTCGCTCGTCCGGGCGATGATCTGGGAAAGCGCGAAAGCCATGGCGATTGCCATCGGTCCCGAAGGCGGCTTTACGGAGGAAGAGGTTCGCATGGCGTGCGAAGAATTCGGCGCAAAATCGGTCTCGCTTGGCCCGCGAAGGCTCCGCGCGGAAACCGCGGCCATCGCGGCGCTGGCCATCGTGATGGCTGCCGAATCAAAAGTGTAATAGGGTTCCCTATCCTGAAAATCCTTTCCATCCTGTAAATCCTGGTTCGGTCCATTCCCGCGGCTGCTTCAGCACCGCCTCGAGTTTTGCTTCGGGCGTTCCGGGAGCAGGATGCACATCGTATTCCCACCGTGCGACGCTCGGCAGGCTCATCAGGATGCTTTCCGTTCGCCCGTTGGTTTCGAGGCCGAAACGGGTGCCGCGATCATACACAAGATTGAACTCCACATACCGCCCGCGCCGCAAAAGCTGCCAGTGCTTCTCCTCCTCTGCGTACGATTCGCTCCGGTGTTTCTCGACGATCGGCACATAGGCCGGCAAGAAAGCGTGGGCTGCATCCTGCACGAAGGCGAATAGTTCTTCACGTTCGCGCGCGGTGTTGCCGGAGAAGTAATCGAAGAAAATTCCGCCGATGCCGCGCGTTTCCTCGCGGTGCTTGATATAGAAATACTCATCGCACCATTTTTTGAAGCGCGGGTAATAGGTAACATCATGTTTATCGCAGGCGATTTTTAACGTTCGGTGGAAGTGGAAGGCGTCTTCCTCGTCGAGATAATAGGGAGTGAGGTCCATGCCACCTCCGAACCATGCCTGCCGGTCCGATTGCTCGAAGTATCGGAAATTCGCATGGACGGTCGGGATTTTCGGCGAGCGCGGATGGAGCACGAGCGAAATTCCCGTGGCAAAAAAAGTGAGTGGGTTGTCCGCGGTCGATTCGACAGCATCGCCATGGACGGCGGAAAAATTCACGCCAGCTTTTTCGAAGATCGCGCCTTCCGTTAAAATTCTCGTGCGCCCGCCGCCGCCACCGGGCCGAGACCAGGATTCCTGAAAAAATTTCTCCGCGCCGTCCAGAATTTCGAGCGTCGCGCAAATTTCGTCCTGGAGTTTTCGAAATAGTTCTTCGGCACGAGAGCGAAGAGATCGTTGAACTTCTGCCATACTACAATTTCTTATATGCCTCTTTCGCAGCGCGGACAAATACGCGCGCGTTATCGGGATCGACATCCGGCGCGATCCCATGCCCTAAGTTGAAAATATGACCGCATGGCGAACCCATGCGAACTGCGAGCGCCCGGACCTTTTCTTCGATCACTTCCTCCGTGGTGTAAAGTATTGCGGGATCGATATTTCCTTGCAGCGCAACGCCCGCGCCCGCGAGCGCCTTGACTTCCGCGAGATCGACCGTCCAATCGAGGCCGAGTACATCGCAACCGATTGCCGCCTGCTCCGAGAGCGAATGATTTGCGCCTTTGCAGAACACGATAATCGGCGCGCGGCGTTGCGTATGCTCCTTCACGAGCCGGACAATCTCCGCGATGTATTCGAGCGAGAATTCCTGAAAATCTTCCGGAGTGAGAATGCCCGCCCATGTATCGAAAATCTGCACGATGTCCGCGCCGGCATCGATCTGCGCGATGAGGTATTGCGCGACAGCGTCCGTGAGTTTGCGAAGCAGGAGATGCGCATCCTCTCGGCGTGTGTAGATCATTTGCTTCGCGTGGCGAAAATCTTTCGAGCCCTCGCCTTCGATCATATACGCGAAGAGCGTCCACGGCGCGCCGGAAAAACCGATGAGCGGCACGCGCCCATTTAATTTCTCTTTCGTGAGCCGGATCGCATCGGTAACATAGGATAGCTTCGATGCAATATTCTTATCACTAAGCGATTTAATTTGTTTGTATAACCGAATTGGCTCAGGAAATTTCGGGCCGCCTCTTCCTTCCTCGACGACGAGTTCCATCCCCATCGCGTTGGGGATGACGAGAATATCCGAAAAAATAATCGCAGCATCGACGCCAACGAGATCGACGGGCTGAATCGTTACCTCGGCCGCAAGCTCCGGCGTGCGGATCATTTCGAGAAACGAATGCTTTGCGCGAATGGCGCGGTATTCCGGCAAGTAACGTCCCGCCTGGCGCATGAACCACACCGGAGCCCGCTCGATCGGTTCTAACCGCGCGGCGCGAAGCAGGAGATCGTTTTGTAATTGCATGATTTTGCCCTGTAACGCATTTTCAGCCGTTGTCATTGCGAGACGTGCTGAAGTATCATGGTTCAGACAATTCGTTTTAGATACCCGCCCGGATTGAACGTCATCAGCAACTTTTCCATCGAGCGGTCAATCGTAAATTCCGAATGCGATTTCAGGAAATCGTCGATTGCTTCCTTCGGTCCGGGGCCAGATTCGGGCAGCACGGGGTTGCCATTGATGTTCGTATCCTCGACGATCAGATAATTCCCTGCCGTAACGAGCGGGGCATAGAGTTCCATCTCTCGGCGAACATGCGCCATGCTATGATCGGAATCGAGAATGGCGAGAACCGAGAGCTTTCCTGCCGATCGCTCCCGAATCGCTTCAACAATTCCTTCATCAGTCGAGGAACCGTGAAGATAAGTGATGCGTGGATGCGAGGGCCGGTCGGGATATTCTTCAATGTCGATTGTCACGACTTCTCCTTGTCCAGCTAAGTCACACATCAAGGCGAAGAAATGTGCCGTGCCGCCTTTGTAGGTTCCCGTTTCAATAATCAGGTCTGGCTTCGTTCGAAAAATAATTTCCTGATAAATCCAAAGATCGAGCGGACATTTCAGGACCTGAATACCCTGCCACCACGTATCGCTCCATGTTTTACCGGCGACGCTCGAATAATAATAGAGCTTGTGGAATTCATCGAGAACGCTCCGCTCCCGGCGCGGGCCGATATAGAGCCGATGCAAAAACTGCTTCTGGGCGAGTAGGAGTTTCGATTTGATCGTGCGGAGCATTACTTCGTGTTCTTATTCAGTGTATTTTTTCATTTCTTCAAAAGCTTGCCGTGCCCGCCGCGCGCGCGATTCGGGATTTTGATAATAGAAAATTCCCCACAGATGCCCACGCCGTTGAGAAGGCGACATCCGCGCCCATCCTTTGCGCGCTTTTGGATTATGCGCGAATTCCGCTTCCAGAATTGGCGGCGGCGTAATCTCTCCGTCGCGCATTTCCATTAGGATCATGGCAATTCGCTCGGCGCGACGGCGTTTCGCGGCGGGAGTTTTCGTGTTCACGATGGAATCTACCATGAATTTCCGCATGGAATAGGTGAAGGCTTCGAAATATTCGAGCAAGCCATCTTCTTCGGATAATATTTTCTTGAGGAGCGGCGGAATCGCAACCGTTCGCTCTTCTTCATCTAATTCAATCGCCACGTTAATCTTATCGCCCAGCATCGTTACCCCCGCGCCATTTTGCATCTGCTTGTTCAGCAGCAGAAAATGCTTCCCATCCTTGCGCGGAAAGAGCGAGGTGCGAAATGGGAACCCATTTACCTCGCCCCGCACCGGGAGCCGCCCGCCCTTGCCGAAGGCATTCTTCACATCGAACGGAATATCGACCACGCGCCAGCCCAGATTGGCGCTGCCGGGATCGCTGAGCTTCACTACCGTGCCCTTGAATTTCTTCCGCATGACGAGGTATATACATTATCTTAGCCACCAAAATTTCGTTCGGGGATAAAATTGAAGCGCCGGAAACGGAATGCGAACGTAACTCAATACACTCATAAGCCCTTTCCAAAACGACCCTTCGATGGGAATGCCTTTAAGATTGATGTCGGGTCCGAAAAATACGTCGGTAGAAGGGATACCATTCGGCGGCGGCACCTGGTAGCCCAGCCCATTCGCGGGGCGCAGCAAATGTTCGGCGCTGAAACCGAGGGCGAGATCGAGCCATGCCGGTAGGGGAGTGACGCCATGAAGATCGAACGAGAGCCAGTAGTATTGACTTTCGTAATCATCGGCGATGGATTTATAAATTCCCGTTTTATAGGCCGCCGAAGGCCACACGCTTAGCTTGGTTTCGAGTCGATTAAAGACAGGATAATAATGCCGAAGCACTGGAAGCGAAGCGCCTACAAGATCTGCAGCGGCGTCTCCTGGGGAGAATCCATATTCGGGATCGTCGCCATGCCGGGCATCTTCCATTTCAATGGCGATTCCGGCTGCGAAGGTAAGTCCCCCGCCGAGCCAGACCGAAGTTTCGTCCGAAAGTCCGACGCGTTCATAACTATATCGCATCAAGTCCGAACCGGCGGCCGAGCCATAAAAATGCGAGAATTTATCGATGTGCATCGCGTAGGGCGGGTCGTTCGAAACGTGGAATGGAACTTCTTTCGCATATTTCCAGAAGGCTTCTTGATTGAGGAAGACGATCGCGCTAATAAGCGAAGCGGGCACGAGCGAGGCCGCCGCAACGCCGAGGATCGCGGCGGAGTCTCTCCGTTCCGTTTGAGCGTGCGCGAGTGAAATACTAACGGTGAGCACGGCGAAACCGAAAAGCGATTTGCGCATCAAGGACGGATAACCACGGAGCCTTGCTCGATGGTGCCGCGCAATCCCTGGGAGACGCTGTAAAAATAAATGCCGGCGGGAAGGCTTCCACGCTCTATGACTAGTCCATTCTGATTTTGGTGGTAGGAGACCTCTTGCCGATTGCCGCGCGCATCGAATAGTTCGAGGTAACCCAAGGCTCCCGAAATGACCGTTTCGGTGCTAAATGGATTCGGATAATTCGTCGCGATAGACTCGACTGGAAGATTGTGCTGGACCGCATTGTTCCCAATCTCATTGAACGCGCCGATTTCGCTCTCCCACGGGCGTGCGGCGCTGTCAAGCGGATCGACATATTCGTTTTCCGCCACGAGCGAAACGCCGTTTATTTTAAGTGGTAACGCGCTCCCAAGTCCCGGGAAATCGGCGACGGGGTGATAATCGTATATCATCACATTTCGGAAGTGGAAGAATGCGGTATCCTGCGAGATGACATTGGCCACCGTATCCGGCGTGGGCGCGTTCGAATTGGCAAAGCCGGCGATGGTCCCGGTAAAGATATTATTGGCGATGAGCGCCCTGGCCCCCGGCTGAAGATGGAAGAGCGTTGTGCCCGCGCGGTCCGTCACAACGGTATTATTGATGAAATAAAATTCCGAATCGCCATTGATGATGCCTTCGCCGCCATAGTCGATTGTGCAGGTGCGGTTCACATTCATCGGTCCCTTCTCAATCGCGTTCCCAACGACGCACGCAAGCCCGCCGTTCGGAATGTCGATGGAAAAGCTGCCATCGCCGGTTTGACCATCCACGATCTTATTATAAAGGATATAGTTCCGCGTTGCACGCGTCTTGAGTTCGTGGCCTTGCACCGAGCCATGAAAATAGCAGAACTTGATGGTGAGGCTCGCGCAGTGCCCAATATAAATATTGTGCTCGTATCCGGCATCCGGCCCCGATTCGACTCCGTTGTGATAAAATTCGCAGGCTTCGATCAGGATATCGCCCGTGGTATCGCTGCCAATGCCGGAAAGAATGCCGTCCTGATTATCGTGGATATAGCATCGGCGGCAGGTAAATCCATGCCCCTGCATCCGAATGCCTGCGCCGTTATCGCCATCGGCCTCGGAAATCGCCGCGCCATAGAGTTCGAAGCCCTCCATGTAATCGCTATCGCCATAGATCACAAAAATTCCCTTTTTCTGCGCGATGTTTCCATTGGCATTGAACCGCGCCATCCCGTTCGGGCAGCGGAGCACGAGGTTGCTCGCGTTCCATACGCTGACATCGCCTGTGTACGATCCGGAATCGACAAGGACAGTATCGCCATTCGACACGAGCGAGGCGACGGCGCTCGGAACGGTGTATTGCCGCGTCGGGCCGACAAGCCACGTTTTCGCGGGCGAGGCGATTGGCGCGAGAAGCAGAAGGAGAATCAGGTAGTGTTTCATCGAAGAATCAAAAGGATTTATCATGGGACGATAACAAAGCTTCCATGACATTGGGCCATTCCATTCGTGGAATGAATTCGATAATAATAAATTCCAGCCGGAAGCGTTCCGCGATCGAAAACAATCGTTCCATCCGTATTCTGGAAGAGCTCCCGCCGCACGAGCGCGCCCGCCGCATTGTGTAGCGTTAGCTCGGCCACAGTGCCAATGAACGGAACTGATATACGTGTTTCCCGCACGAATGGATTGGGGTATGCGAACCCATCCGCCTGATCCGACGGATCGCGTAGCGCTACGCTATTCGATGCAAGAGCGAATGCTCCTACCTGATTAGCAAACGGCCGTGGTGTGCTATCGGCAAGGTCGGTATACTCGCTCGTTGGCGTAAGCAAAAAGCCATTCACGCTGCCCAAATCCACAGCACTTGTAAATCCGGGGAATGGGGCCGTGATGTGGTAATCGTAGTTCGCGGGAACGGCAAAATGGAAGAACGAGGTATCGGTCTCGATCACATTTGCTTCGGTGTCCGTAAAGCCAATGATCGGGTGCCCGGTGCCGGCAATGATATTATTCGCGATAAGCGCGACCGGTGTGCCTTTCGCGATCTCGAAAAACGTTGTCGGATTGCGGTCGGTGACGATCGTGTTATTCACAAAATAAAAATCGGTATCGGGATTGATGAATCCCTCCTCGCCATAGCCGATAACGGTGGAGTTTTCGGTTCTCGGCCCCTTTTCGATGATGTTGCCCATCACAAAGGCGAGGCCACCTTGCGGAATATCGATCGAAAGGCTGCCATCGCCATCCGGTCCATCGACGATCTTATTGTAAAGAATATAGCTTCGGTTCGCGCGGCATTTGAGTTCATGTCCCACCATCGAATGATGGAAGTAGCAATACTTTATCGTGCAGCTGCTGCTTCCGCCGATGTAAATATTGTGCTGCCATCCGCCATTTTCGGTGCCCTCCACGCCGTTGGAATCGAAGACGCAGGACTCGATGAGAATGTTGTTATTCGCCGTGTCGTTGCCGGTCAGGATTCCTTCCTGATTTGCATGGAAATAGCACCGGCGACAGGTAAAGCCATCGCCCTGCACGCGAATGCCCGCGCCGTTATTGCCATCGTTAAAGGATATGGCCGCGCCGTAAAATTCGAAGCCTTCCACGTAAGTATTGTTACCATAGACGACCCAAATCCCTTTTGTATCCGCGATCTTTCCGTTCGCGTTGAAACGCGCCATGCCATCCGGGCAGCGGAGCACGAGGTTGTTTTTGCTCCATACGCTGACATCGCCAGTATAAAGCCCGGAGTCGATGAGCACCGTGTCCCCATCTGCGAGAAGGTTCATAACGGCGCTCGGGACGGTGTATTGCCGCGTGGGGCCGACGAGCCAGGTCCTGGCGCTCAAAGGCTGGAAAGCGAGAAGCAAAAGAACGGTCAAAGCGTATTTCATATTCGAAATTCGATGCAATTCAACTTATAACAATCGAATGTCTAAAAACTCACGCCTATAGTATACCTTATTTCTTTCTCAGCCAACGATTTCATCCTTCCAAATCAAGCGGCTTCGGGGCGATCTTTGGATAAAATCTTAAAATTATGGCACGAGAAGCACTTCTATTCCTGATATTATTCGCGGCCGGTATGCTGGTCATGGTTTTTGCCGGGATCGTTTGGATGATGGCGATCTGGAAAAAGCTTGCCCTCAAGATGCGTAAGACCACGCTTCGAATGCGAGACAATCAATCGCGCCGGCGCTTTCAAAACACGGGGTGAAATTCCTTTAACAGCTCGGAATGGAAGTTGCTTAGACTTTCACTGCCCTCGGATCCATGAGCTTATGCTTTCGATTCGAGCATTATTCAAGAATTTTATTCCGATTCTCTTAACCACTTTTACCAAATGCAATCCAAGCTCGATCTTTCTAAGGAACACATAGATGAGTTTTGCCGCCGCTGGCGCGTCGAGGAGTTAGCGGTCGGTCGCGCGGAACGCTCGCCGGCGGCCGATCCCGGTGTGCGTGTGAAGTTCGAACCGTCAGCGGAATGGTCTTTTAGCGATCGGATGCGCATGGAGCGGGAATTCCAGCTTCTTTCGGGCCGCGAGGTCCGCTTCCGCCGCCCGAGCCGGGTGGCTGGCAGCCGAAGACGCCAGACGTTGCGGGTGCTTTACGATGCGTAATTTGTAGCCGTGACCGCGGATCGCGTCCCGCTATTATTCCATAAATGCCCAGGACACACCGTGACCTGAAGGTCACGGCTACACAATTTCCCGCTATAAAAACACTGCAGCCTCACCGGATTGCTCCGATGAGGCCAACAGTGTCTTTTCTCTCACCTTGACTTTAGATACAAACGGCCTAAATGGAACCCGCCTACATCTATAAGTCTCACACTTTATTTTTTTGCGCTGGTTTAATAACTCCGGGTCCGAACCCGTAGTTCCGGGAATTCCCAAAATAATTTTATATTTTGGAAAACTATTTACGGACCGCTTATTCGCGCTACCGGAATAAGGTAATTTCCAAGAATATTACACCTATTTCGCCGGATTGTTTCGTGAGCGTTGCTCCTCCTTTAAGGCGCGGCGCCGCGCTTCGAGTTTTCGAAGGCAGTGCTCGCGCTTCATTTCGTTCGCCTGACGCTGGACGATGGCCTGCCGCTGGCTCGGATCGATCTGGATGGGATCGGCCCGCCGCTGCATAGGCAACCGCTGCATTGGTAACGGGCGCGGCGCCGGAACCGGCCGAACGATTGGTGCCCGGTGCTGATCGGGCGGCATCATCGTAGCGCCCGAAAACGGGCGGTCCTGAAGCAGCCGCGCCGAAGCAGACTCGCTCGTTATATTATGCGATGCAAGGAAGATCGCACCGCCAAACACGAAGGTGATAGCAGCTTCGAATGCGCGGGCTCTGAAATGGCCCGCAGAGACCTGGTTTAACACGGAAGTTCTGTAAAAATAGTCATGCACTCAAAAAACGTGAATGATAATTCTGATAGCGAATGCACCTCATTGCAGTAGCATCAGCGTGGCGCGCCCGCCATGGCGGGTTGGTTCCAGAAGCGTGATTCGCTTCGACTAACTTACCCGAAGTTTTAACAATTCCTGTTTTTGCCATTCTTAAACCGAATTAATACCCTATTCGCCCGCGTCAGGATGCCGGGTGCGCGACCGAGCTCGATTACATCGAGCAAACGTCCTGGATCCTCTTCCTGAAATATCTCGAAGTGACAAAGAAAAAAACTGCCGAACTTGCCGGGAAAAAATACGACTACATTTTACAGTCTGCGTACCGCTGGGATAATTGGGCGTGTCCGAAAAGCCGGCAGGAATTTCTCGATAAGCTCGGCGAGATGGGTTACAGCAAAGATAATTTGGAAACCCTCCAGCGCGTGATCGACGCGGAAGTCAGCGACTTGCTCGCTGTTCTGAGCTACGTATCTTTTATGACCCCCACCGTTACGCGCGCCGAGCGGATCGCGCGGACTCGCCCTGCCATTCTTGACGACCTTCGACCCGCAGCACAGGGATTTCCTTCAATTTGTCCTCTCGAAATATTCGGAAAAGGGTGTCGAAGAATTGGGAGAGGATAAACTGCCCGTACTTCTCAATCTTAAATATCATGCGATCGCCAACGCGGAAAAGTCCCTCGGACACTATTGTGGGAATTCGATCTATGTTCTTCGGATTTCAGCAAAAGCTCTATTCAAGAGCGGCCTAACGAACTCCTTTCGTTCAAAAAGACCGCTCGCCTCCAATTTAATCGATTTTTTCGGAGCAAGCGAAATATCGCGGAGCAAATCCCGCCACACCGATATGAAGAAATAGTAATGCCTCATCGGTCGGGGAACCGCGCCGGGGATATGAACATTACTAATAGTACCCAAATGATGGAAAGGGGTGTAACGCATTCGAACCGCACAAATATAAGAAGACGGGTGGCATCGGTTCTCATAATCTGAGACCCTCGGCGGAGCATCGTCCACGATCCTCCGAGCATCGCCATTCCCGGCTGCGCGGGCTAAAGCCCACGGCAGCCACCTCCACCGATACGCTGTTCGATCCGCTTTCGGACGACGATAACGAATTCAGTCCCGCGCACTCTCGGTTAGGCGGGAAGGTCCTCATCCTGAATGGCAACTACGAGCCACTGGCGATCACGAGCGTGGAGAAGGCGATCATTTTGCTCTATCTTGCAAAGGCGGAGCTTGTGAGCAGCATGACGGGCCGCGCCGTGCATTCCACTTCTCTGACGATGCCGTTTCCGAGCGTCGTCCGGCTATCGAGCTACGTTCGCGTGCCGTTCAAGAAAGTTATCCTCTCGCGGAAGAATATTTTGCGCCGCGACGGCCACCGCTGCCAATATTGCGGCGCGACGAGCGTGACGCTCACCGTCGATCATATCATGCCGAAAAGCCGCGGCGGCGAGGACTCCTGGGAAAATTTGGTAAGCGCCTGCCTGCGCTGCAATAACGTCAAAGGCAGCCAGACTCCGGACGAAGCGCAGATGGCGCTGATGCGCCGGCCCATCCGCCCGAACCACGTCACTTTCCTCCGCCAGTTTGCCGGCCACACCAGCAAGGACTGGGAGCCGTACTTGTTTATGGGATGACAGTGCTGAGTGCTAAGTGCTGAGCATTAACACCCGTATTTGCAACGCTTGGCTTTTCCTGCTTTTTCTTGTGGGTGAATCATACGCCCCTGTGAATCGTATTTGATGAACGAATCGGTAATTGGCCGCCTTTAGCTGTTTCCTGGTTTAATATTTCATTACTCAGCACTTTAGCACTCCGCACTCAGCACTTACTTCGGAATGTCTTGGAATCCACAACAGCAGTCTTCTCGCCCGCGGATGCCGGGCTTTTCGATGTTTCCGCCGGGAATAAAATTCCTGCTGGCGAGTAATGTCGGCCTTTACCTTGCTCAACTGCTGTTTGGCAAAGTTGATGTCGGGGGTGGTCCCACGCTCAACTTCTACATCGAGCGCTATTTCTATCTTTGGCCGCTGCATTCGGGTAATTTTCTTCCGTGGCAGCTCTTTACCTACATGTTCCTGCACGAAGGGCTTATGCATGTCGGGTTAAATATGTTTGTTCTTTGGATGTTCGGTATCGAGATCGAGAGCTTGTGGGGAACGAAAAAATTCCTGATTTATTATTTTATCTGCGGCTTGGGCGGCGCGCTTTGCCACTTGTTGCTCTCCGGATTTTTCGGAATGGGCATCGGGCCGATGCTCGGCGCGTCGGGTGCGATTTTCGGCGTGCTCGTCGCCTTCGGCCTCACCTTCCCCGATCGCTGGATTTATTTTTATTTCCTCATTCCCATTAAGGCCAAATGGTTTGTGGGAGGGTGGATTGCACTCGAAGTTTATTTTCTCTATAGTGCGAACGACAATGTGGCGCACCTGGCGCACTTGGGCGGCGCGGTGACGGGAATTATTTATCTCCTCGTTATGTCCGGCGGGCGGATTCTCGCGCTTCGGCGCAACCGAGCGCAAACGCCGCAGTGGGGAAACGCAGCGCCACCGCCACACGATGGCGGCGGATTCTTTGGACGAAAGCAGCAGCCGCGCGAGGGCGCTCGGCCACGAGCCGTCGATGCGGAATACCGCGATCTCGATGCCGGCCATGCTGCTTCCAGCGTGAACGCAACGAACGTCAAGCAAGCCCGGGTTATCACGCAGGAAGAAATCGACCGCATCCTCGACAAAATTGCCGCGACCGGCTACCAAAACCTGACGGAGGATGAGCGGGAGGTTCTGTTCGAAGCTTCGCGGAGAATGGAAGAAAAGAGATAACACTAATGGTGTGGTGCGAAATGGTATTTCGCACCGGGGCGATTTACCAAAAACCGCCCCACACGGAATTTAAAACTTATGAACACAGCACTTCCAATCATTGCCTCCAACGGCCACACGACGACCGAGCACCACCCCCGCCGCCAATCCAGGCGGGTGATGATCGGCAACATTCCCGTTGGGGATGGCGCGCCGATTTCCGTGCAGTCGATGACGAAAACGAAAACCGGCGATGTCGATGCGACCGTCGCGCAGATTGCCCGGATGGAAGAAGCAGGTTGCGACATCGCGCGCGTGACCGTCAACGATTGGGAAGCCGCCGAAGGCATCGCGGAGATCGTCCGGCAATCGAATATCCCCATCGTGGCCGATATTCATTTCAATCATGTCTTCGCGCTGAAGGCGATTGAGGGAAATGTCGCGAAGGTGCGTCTCAATCCCGGCAACATCGGCAAGATCGAGCGCATCCATGAAGTCCTCGGCAAAGCGAAAGAGAAAAGAATTCCGATTCGCATCGGCGTAAATTCCGGATCGCTCGAAAAAGATATTTTGGATAAGCACGGCTATCCGACTGCCGAAGCGCTTTACGAATCCGCAATGCGCCATGTGAAAATTTGCGAGGATTTCGATTTCCATGACATTATCATCAGCGTGAAATCCACCGACGTGCGCCTGATGATCGACGCTTATCGCCTTGTCGCCCAGCGCACCGACATCCCGCTCCATCTCGGCGTAACGGAAGCGGGCACGACGCGCGTAGGATCTATCAAATCTGCAGTTGGAATTGGAACCTTGCTCGCTGAAGGAATTGGCGACACCATCCGCGTTTCGCTTACCGACGAGCCGGAGAAGGAAGTCGAGACCGGGAAGGAAATTTTGCGCACGCTCGGCCTCGCTTCTCGAAACGTAGAAATTATCGCCTGCCCCACCTGCGGGCGCCTCGATATAGATCTATTCAAAGTGACGCGCGAGTTGGAAGCGGCCATCGCGCATATAAAGAAGCCGGTGAAAGTCGCGCTGCTGGGCTGCGTGGTAAACGGTCCCGGCGAAGCCTCCGAAGCCGACATCGGCATCGCCGCCGGCAAGGGCGTCGGCATTCTCTACCGCAAAGGCATGATGATTCGCCGCATTAAGGAAGAGGATATTGTTGCCACGCTGATCGAGGAAGTGACGAACTTTCAGCCGGAGTAAGAAATATTTGAAATCGATGTCCTATAGTCTTCTCTCCATCTCCAAATCCCATCCCCTCGCCACCATTACGATGACGCGCGAGGAGAAGCGCAACGCGCTCTCGCCGGAACTCATCGCGGAGCTAAAGCGAGCATTCGAAGAGCTTCGAAGCGATGAGGACGTGCGCGTGGTCATTCTTCGCGGGCAGGGCAACACGTTCAGTGCCGGCGCCGACCTTTCCTATCTACAGAAAATTTCGGAAAACGGGCCGGAGGAAAATCTTGCCGATTCACGCTCGTTGCGCGATTTGCTTTGGCAGATTTATACGTTCCCAAAATTTACGATCGCACAGGTGCATGGCGCGGCGCTTGCGGGCGGCTGTGGGTTGGCGACGGTCTGCGATGTCATCTTCGCCGCCGATGATTCGCAATTTGGTTACACCGAAACCGCAATCGGATTTATCCCCGCGCTCGTCTCGATTTTCCTCGTCCGAAAAATCGGCGAACAGCACGCGCGGGAACTCCTACTTAGCGCCCGAAAAATAAGCGCGGAGGAAGCGTATTCTCTCGGACTTGCACAATATGTCGTCCCGTGCGGAAGTCTTGAATCGGCGGTGCAGGAATATGCGCTGCAAGTTTCGAAGAATTCTCCCAGCGCGATTGCACTCACAAAATCCCTCCTCGCCGCGCAGCACGGCATGAGTCTCGAAGCCGGATTGGAATACGCCGCTTCGATGAACGCACTGGCACGCGGGACGGAAGATACGAAACGCGGAATAGCCGGATTTTTGAAAAAGTCATAGCAGAAACCATGAACGATTCGATTGTTTATCTCAAATCCGTGACGGGAATTATTCCCGCGCAACTCAAAGGGTTCTGCGAAGGCTGGACGAACCCTCCGGCGCCGAGAGAATTATTGAAGGTCATCGAAAGCAGCGCCCATTATTGGCTTGCCTTCGACCGTGGGACGCGCCGCGTAGTTGGACTTGTTACGTGTCTTTCGGATGGATTTTTTTCAGCCTCTATTCCGCTCCTCGAAGTGCTTCCGGAGTATCGGAAGAAAGGCATCGGAACGGAACTTATGCGGCGAATGCTGAAAATCACCGCGAATTTTTATATGGTTGATCTCTCCTGCGATGAATCGCTAATTCCATTTTACGAAAAATTGAATTTTGAGAGAGGAACCTCGATGAGAGTTCGAAATCATAATCGCCAGCCGCTGAAAATGGCATGAGGTTATGAAAAGAATTCGCGGTTGGCGGGAAACTTAGCGGGTAATTCCGTAATTTTGCAGAAATGAAAATAATCGGTTCTCCGCTCGACTCAAATGCGCTCGCATACCAGACCTCTTTAGACGCCTCGCGGAACGCGCTCCGCAAGTTCTCGGCGCTCGGCGATGAAGCGCGTCTTGGTGGTGGGCAAAAAAATATCGACAAGCAGCACGCCAAAGGTAAGCTCACCGCCCGCGAGCGAATCGAAAAGCTGATCGACCCGAATTCCGACTTTATCGAAATCGGCCTTTTCGCCGCACATGGAATGTATGAATCCGAAGGTGGCGCGCCTTCGGCGGGAGTTGTGGTTGGCATTGGCCGAGTAAGCGGGCGGCTCACCGTTATCGTTGCAAACGATGCGACGGTAAAAGCCGGCGCGTGGTTCCCAATGACCTGCAAAAAGAATTTGCGCGCGCAGGAAATTGCGATCGAGAATCATTTGCCGATCATTTATTTAGTCGATAGCGCCGGCGTGTATCTTCCGATGCAGGATGAGATATTTCCCGACAAGGAGCATTTCGGCAGAATTTTTCGGAACAACGCAGTCATGTCCGCTGCCGGAATCGTACAGCTTGCGGCGATCATGGGGCCATGCGTCGCGGGCGGGGCGTATCTGCCGATCATGTCGGACGAGGCGCTGATCGTCGAAGGGACCGGGCATGTGTTCCTCGCGGGCAGCGCCTTGGTCGAAGCCGCGATTGGCGAGCGAACGGACAACGAATCGCTCGGCGGCGCGCGCGTCCATTCCGAAATTTCGGGCGTCACCGATTATAAAATGCCGAACGACGATGCCTGCCTCGCCGAGCTTCGCAGCCTTATGAGCAAGCTTGGCCCGCTCGAGCGCCATCACTTCGACCGGGCCGAGCCAAAGCCACCGCTGTACAATCCGGACGATTTGCTGGCAATCGTTCCGCAAGATCGCGCGAAGCCGTATGATATGTATGAGGTCATCGCGCGAATTGTCGATGGCGCGGAGATCGATGAGTACAAAGCCGAGTATGGCAAGACGATCATCACCTGCTATGCAAGAATCGATGGCTGGTCGGTCGGCATCGTGGCGAACCAGCGCGCGGTGGTGAAGACGGCGAAGGGCGAGATGCAGGTCGGCGGCGTGATCTACTCCGAGTCCGCCGATAAAGCAGCGCGCTTTATTATGAACTGCAATCAGAAGCATATCCCGCTCGTCTTTTTGCAGGACGTGACCGGCTTTATGGTGGGAACCCGCTCGGAGCATGGCGGCATCATCAAGGACGGCGCGAAGATGGTGAGCGCGGTCGCAAATTCTGTTGTGCCGAAGTTCACGTTTATCATTGGGAACTCGAATGGCGCGGGAAACTACGCGATGTGCGGAAAAGCCTACGATCCCCGCCTGATTTTTTCGTGGCCGACCTCGCAAATTTCAGTCATGGGCGGCGCGCAGGCATCGAAGACACTGCTTTCGATCAAACTAAGCAGCCTGAAAAAAACCGGCGGGTCGATTACGGATGAAGTCCAGAAAAAGATGCTCGCCGAAATTCACGACCGCTACGACGAGCAGACCGGCCCGCTTTACGCCGCCGCACGACTCTGGACCGACGGCATCATCGACCCGCGTGACACGCGCCAAATCGTCTCCACCGGCATCGCCATGGCCGACCATGTGCCCGAAATTCCGAGGTTCAATGTGGGGGTGATACAAGTCTGAACTGGGATGTATGGGATTTTTTTGGGATGTTTGGGATTTGGGATTCTGGGATAGCAATCCGGTCGGTGTGCCGCAACGTAGCACACCGCCTACTCCCGTCACTTCGAGCGCGCTCCTACGAAGTGAAGAGTAAAACATTCAACATATAGCATTGAGTACTTAGCACTCAGCACTTATTGTAGTGTGAACAGCACGCCGGCGGCGATGCGAACGTCGCGCGATTGGAGGCTTTCCGGAACGCCGGTGGCGGCGGTGTTCTCGACATTTACGAGTCCGAGCGCGTAGCCGGCATCCCCGAAGAGCTGCATGCCACTCGAAAGCTGATAGGAGACGCCCGCGCCGAAGAGGAGTGAAAGATCCATTCCACTGAAGTTCGAGCTAACATCGATGGTCTGGTCGTAGCCCAATTGCGTCTGGGTCTGATGATCGCTCGCGCCGAGCAGGAACCCGATGGATGGGCCGGCGAACACATAAGGCCGTATGGAGCTGGAACCGAACGCGACTTTCGCGAGGATCGGAATTTCGAGATAGCCGAGTGTGAAGGAATTGGTTTCGGGATAGCCGTTATCCGGGCTAATGCCGTCGAGTTCATCGCCCTTTTGGTCGTAGAGCACCTGGCCGCTGATGGCGACCATCGGGGTGAACCAATAATCGAGCTGCCCGCCGAGCAGAAGCCCAGCGCGGCTCGATACGGTGAAATTAGTATAAGCCGGCGCGGCTTCGTTTACAATGCCGAGGCCCAAGCGACCGCCAATGGTTAAGGTCGGCGTGGGCGACGGCGGAATGTATTGCGAAATTTGAGCCTCGGCAATAAGTGGTACGGTGGAAAGGATGAGTCCGAAAATGGTAGTTCGTAGGTATCGCATAATAATGTATGGTTTAATGGAAAATACTTTTATAGGAGCACAAGAAGTTTGCCGCGAATCGCGTGGGAACCGAATATGAATCGCTATTAAGGGCAGCGCCTCACCTCAACCCCTCTTCCTGCTGGGAGAAGGGCTTCTATCCCCTTCTCCCAGCAGGGAGAAGGGGCTGGGGATGGGGTTCCCAAACGTGAATCACTATTCAGCACAAATAATGAAACGAGGAACGGCTGTTGTACGAATACCTGGTATTAACTTAACTTGAATATCTTATGAGACGAATCACAACACTTCTGACATTCTCTTTCATTTTCCTGTTCGCTGGCGAGTACGCCAACGCGCAATATCCAGCACCCGGCACGCGACCGCATTCGGGCGTACCGGTAGCCTCGATACCAGCCACCATTCCGGGGGCCGGTTCGGGATCGATACCAACCTATACTTCCCAGAGACCTGGAACCATTCCTGGCTCGATTCCAAACAGGTCGGCTTACCAGCCGGCTCCAGCATATCGAAACGCGCCGGCTTACCGGCCTGCCTATTCCGGGCAGACCTACACTCCGGTTTATAGAGGACAGGCTAATGTGCCAAATCGGGTGTACGTACCATCCTCGCCGCAGTATGTACCGGTTTATGTACCATCGGCACCGGTCTATACCCAAGCTCCGGTGTATGTTACGCCGGAACCCGTCTATGTCCCGAGCACCGACCGGGAGGGCTATCGCCGCGATCATCAGCGGTGGGAAGAGGAACGGGCGCACTATGCCGATCGAGATCATGATGGGGCAGCCTATCGTGGCGGTGAGCATGCTGGCGCGGCCCAGGCACAAGCTCGCGCTGAGAATGCTCGCGGAGGTAATGGCCACGCGGACCATGGCAGACATCTCGGCTGGGATAAAAATGGCCAAGGCGGTGACCAGCGCTAAATCCTTTGATTTAATTCGAATTCTCACAAAGGCCCTCTCGGCGAGGGCCTTTTCTTATGCTTTTCTCTGGGGTCTAGGTATAAATTGAGTAGTCAAGACTGGTAACGAACCGGCCGGCGAACCGTTTATTCGAAAGCTGCGGTGCCGAGTGCTGGACCCCCTCTCGTGTTCAGCACTTAGCACTGTGGCACTTAGCACTTTTAGAATGCTCGATCTCGAACAGGCAAAGCAGGAACTCGATCAGGCGACTTCGCAGGAAGAGCGCCTTCGCCTGCTACTGCTTCATAGCAAAGGATTCTACCGCCAAAATCCGAAGCAAGCCGAAAAATGGGCGCGCGAAGCACTGAAGCTGGCGACGAAATTGAAGGATGAGGAGGGGATTGCGAGGGCACATTACAATATCGGCGCGACGGAATTCCAGCAGGCGCAATATTCGGCGGCGGAAGCATCGTTCAAAAAAGCCCTCGAACTCGACCGCCCGGAGTTCGAATCCCCGCTGCTCGAAGGCCCGGTCTTTACCCTCGGGCTTGTCTATGCGCAGCAAGGTAAGTTCAAGGAAGCCTTCGAGCATTACGAACGCGCGCTAGCACTGTGCCGCAAACAGAAACGATCGTCGGAAGTAAGTATCTTGTGTGCAATGGGAAATGCCGCCATCGAGCTTGCCGATTATCCGCGGGCGCTTAAATACCTCTACGATGCGCTTGCCATCCTAGATAATTCCGAAGATATGATGCAAAGGTCCATCGTACTCACGGACATCGGGCGCGTTTATCTCGATGTTCAGGACCTTGACAAGGCAGATGATTTTTTCTCGCGCGCTTCTATTCTTTCCAGAGAATCTGGGGATTTTTCCGGGCTATGGAGTATTCTGTATAACCGTGCAATAATCGCTGATAAACTTGGCGACAAAGAAGCAGCCAAAGCTCTCTTTACCGAGGCACTATCGTTGGCTCATACAGTCGATCGCCACGATGCCGAGGCATATACAACCGACAGTTATGGCCACATAGCTCTCGAAGAAGGAAAAAATAAAGAGGCGATACCATACTTCGAGAAAGCAATCGAATTATCGAAAACCATTGGTCTCAAAACCGTCTGGTGTGCAAGCCTGATTGGACTGGGACGTGCATATCTTGCCAGGAAAAAATCTGCCGAGGCTATCGCACCACTTCGCGAATCGCTTCGGATGTCCTCGGAAGCGGGGATGCAAAACTTAGAATGTGAATGTCTGAGTGTACTTGCGCAAGCATTCGAGTCCGCCGGTAAACTGAAAGACGCAGTCGAGTATTTCAATCGGTTTATCACGCTCAATGCCATCGTGCATAGCCAGGAGCGGCAGCGGGCTATCGTAGAAGTCCAGGCTCGCGTCGAAATCGACAAGGCCGACCGCGAGCGGGCGCGAATGGAAAGCATTGCAAAAGATGCGAGCGAACGGGCGGAGCTGCTTCGCGCCGAATCCGAGCGGCAATCGCAGGAGCTTACCGCGCTCGCGCTCCAATTAGTAGAGAAGAACGAATTCCTCTGCGATTTAAAGGAAGAGATCGAGCCGGCTCTCAAATCGTCCAAAAAGGCGAAGGCAATTAGCCAGCGCATCGATGACCACATCAAGAGCGACCGCGATTGGGAGACCTTCGAAAATCAGTTCAATCAGGTCCACGGCGGTTTCCTGCGCGCGCTATCCGCGCGGTACCCCACGCTCACACCGGCGGAGCTAAAAATCGCTATTCTCACGCGGCTCAATCTCTCGACGAAAGCGATGGCGAACCTGCTTTGTCTCTCCATTCGAACGGTCGAAAATCATCGGCAAAATATCCGAAATAAACTGCGACTCGGCACCGATGCGAATCTCGTTACTTTCCTCACGGGCTTTGGAGAAAGCGTATAATGCGAAGATACATCTCGATATGTCGTATTTTTGCAGGGAGAATTTCAATATCACCCTTCAATCGAATGACCGTAACCCGTATCCGCCTCGCACTTTTTGCTGCCGCCCTCCTCGGCTCCATAGCACTTATCCCTGCCACCGCAGCCAAAGCTCAAGCCATCACGGACACACTTAATTGTGGCCAGCGAAGCCGTATCGATCTCGGCGCGGTCGTCACAGGCGGGACATTGAAGGATAGTCTGTTCCTTTTCAGTACCGATACTTCAACAAACTTCAAAATAGTACCATTATCGAGCGCGGGATTTTCGTCAACGGACACGAGCGCTTTTCTACCGCTTGGCCAGCGCCGCTATGCCACTACTATCGAGTTTTCGCAATCAACTCCAGGATTCGATTCTGTTAATCTTATTATAGAATCGCGAAGTTTTCCCTGTCAAGACACATTCAATGTAATCGCGGAAGCCGTCGGGCCGGATACGGATAATGCCGTCATCCCGCTTATTCATACGTCGCATGATATTATCGCGTTCAAGAGTGACACCACCGAAACACTTCACATTCAGCTCCTGAATAATGGCCCCACCATCACATTCGATACTCTGAAACTCGATTCGGCCACGGCCTTTAGAATAGATCTGAGTTCGATAACATTTCCTTACACGCTCGATTCGGGAAGTTTCTTTCCGCTCAAACTCTCGTTTATTGCGACTAATCCAGGATTCTATACCGACTTTATCAGCGCGCCCAATCACCCAATCATCCCACTTTCAATTCAAGGGCTTTTGCAACCGAAAGATGCCGTTCAACACGAACCGCCGGTAACAACCTATCTTCGGCTCTACCCGAATCCATCCCAGGGAGCGGTTTGGGTCCACGCGGAGAATATTACGAAAGCCCAGGCGACCATCACCGATGTGCTGGGAAGAATCGAGCGCGAGGCTTCGTTCCGCGGCGACTGGCAGTGGGACCGCGAAACCGATGGCGGAGGAATCGCGCCGGCGGGAACGTATTTCCTCGTCGTAACCGGAACGGATGCGAATGGGAAAGCGGTGCATGAGGTCGAGCGGATCGTGCTGGAATAAAAGCGCGGGGACTTTATGAAGTGACGCAGGCGTTTCGGGCGGTTCGATGCCAGAGAAACCCATTGCTATCATTCTCCTGCAATTTGGCGGGCCGGATTCGCTCGATGCGGTCCAGCCGTTTCTGTTCAATCTTTTTAACGATCCGGATATTTTCAATCTCCCGTTCGGCCCGAGCTTTCAGAAATTTATCGCACGACAAATTTCTTCCCGGCGGGCGCCCATAGCAAGTGAGAAGTATAAAGAGATCGGCGGAAAATCGCCTATTGTCGAACGGACCGAAGAGCAAGTCCGCGCCCTCACAAAATATTTTGAGGAGCACCATCCGGAACTAAAGACAACCGTTCGCCTCGCCGCGAGATATTGGAAGCCATTGACAGCAGAGACGATGGAATCACTCCTTCGCGAGGATATTCATGATGTGATACTGCTCCCGCTCTATCCGCAATATTCCATCGCCAATGCCGGATCGAGCTTCAATGAATGGGATCGTGAGGCGAAGCGGCTCGGCGCGGATTTTTACGAACGTCGAGTGCGGGAATATTACAAGCATCCGAAATATATCGCCGCGATCAACGCGCGCATCGACGAATCGCTCACGGCTTTTTCGAGACCGGAAAAAGTATTTCTTCTGTTCTCCGCGCACGGAACCCCGGTCGACATGGTGAAACGCGGCGATCCGTATTCCGCGCAAATCCGCGAGACGATGGAACTCGTGATGAATGCGCGCGGCCATGACAAGCATTACACGCTTTCCTTCCAAAGCAAGGTCGGACCGAAAAAGTGGCTCACTCCATCGACTCACAATACGCTCGCCGAACTTGGGAAGTTAGGCATGACCGATCTGCTTGTCATTCCCATCGCGTTCGTGAGCGATCATATCGAAACATTGCACGAACTAAACATTGAAGAGCGCCCCACGGCGGAAGGAGCGGGAATTAAACATTACCGCGTGATGAAAGGCCTGAACGACCATCCGCTCTTCATCGAGTGCCTGGCCGACGTTGCTCTCTCCGAAATTCACGCTCTCAAACACGAATGAACGATCTTCGAGAATGGATGGAGGAAATTGCTCGCGGCGCGGGCGAGATTACGCTGCGGTATTTTAATAAACCGAATCTCGAAATTATCACGAAGAGCGATGCCAGCCCGGTTACGCGAGCCGATCGAGAGTCCGAAGAATATCTCCGCGCTCGTATCCGTGAGCATTTTCCCGAAGATGTGATTCTCGGAGAGGAATATGGCTCGCAAGGATCGAATCCTGACCGGCGATGGATACTGGACCCTCTCGATGGCACAAAGAGCTTCATCCATAGTGTCCCCATCTATGGTGTTCTGGTTGCACTCGAAGAGGAAGGTAGGGTCACGCACGGAGTCGTGTACCTACCTGCATTAGGTGAAATCGTATCCGCGGCAACGGGCAAAGGGTGCTTTTGGAATGGCGAACGGTCTCACGTCTCAGAAAAAATATCGCTCTCGGAAAGTCTTCTTTGCACGACGAGCCCGTCACGACTGGAGGATTTGATCGGACGATCCAAATATGATAAGATCACGCGTTCCTTCGGGCTTTACCGTGGCTGGGGTGATTGCTGGGGACACATCCTGGTTGCAACAGGACGCGCCGAGGCTATGCTGGATGCCCGCACAGCCATTTGGGACGCGGCCCCTCTCGGAGTAATTGTCGAGGAGGCTGGCGGAGAATATTTCGATTTCCGAGGAAATAAGACAATCGACGGCGGCCATCTCGCCAGTTGCGCGATTGGCATAGCGGCCGAAGTGAAGGAGATGCTCCTTGCCTGACGTTATTATTATCGGCGCGGGAATCTCCGGGTTGACAGCAGCTTATAAATTGTCGCGGGCTGGGAAAGATGTGCTCGTCCTCGAAGAAGCTTCGCGAGCGGGCGGGAAAATAGTTACAGCTCGCGAAGAGGGATACTTGCTCGAATCCGGGCCAAATTCGCTGCGTGTGGAAAACCAGGAAACGCTCAATCTCATCGACGAAGCCGGTCTCTCGGAACGAATTATCGACGCGAATCCAAGTTCAAAGAAGCGATATGTTCTGAAAAATGGACGCTGGATTCAATTGCCGCGTAGACCAATTGAGGCCATCACGACGCCGCTTCTTTCACTGCCAGGGAAGCTTCGCATTCTTTGGGATCCTTTCGTTCCGAAGACGAATCTCGACGACGAATCGGCAGCTTCGTTTGTCCGGCGAAGATTGGGCCGGGAGATTCTCGATTATGGCGCCGATCCGTTTATCACCGGAATTTACGCGGGCGATCCCAATAAGCTGAGCATGAGACATGCCTTCCATAGTATGTGGAATAGCGAACAAAAATATGGATCGCTGATGAAGGGTCTGGTCAAAGGAAGAAAGAGACAACCAAATAATCGAATAAAGCCGCGCGTCATTTCTTTTCCAGAAGGTCTTTCGGAACTCACGACTGCCCTTAGAGTATCGCTTGGTGACCGGCTCCAACTTCATTCTGGCGCGATCGCATTGGAACGAGCAGGAAATGGGTACCAGGTTACTTCCTCTGCCGGGGGCCTTGAATCGCCGACGGTTATCCTCGCGCTGCCGGCCTATCACATAGCACCGATGATCGCGCCATTATCTTCGGATCTCTCCGTGCAATTGCAGAACGTTCCCTATCCAACGGTCGCTGTTGTCTTCCTCGGATATGCCGAAAACCAATTCGCACAAGTTCCCGAAGGATTTGGTGGACTTATTCCCTCGAAAGAAAAAAGGAACATTCTCGGCGTTATCTTTTCCTCTTCTAATTTTCCGAATCGCGCGCCGAAGGGACATCTTTTGCTTACCGTCCTAATGGGCGGCGCAAAAAAACAAGAGATTGCAAATTGGGAAGAAACACGAATTCTCGAAACCGCGATTTCCGAAGCGCGGGAACTCCTCAAGCCGAACGGCGACCCGGCGTTTCAGCGCGTGAAAGTTTGGAGACATGCGATCCCCCAGTATAATATTGGCTATTCAGAAGTCCTCAAAGCAATTGAACGCGCGGAAGTTCAGAATCCCGGACTTCATTTCATCGGTAATTATCGTGGCGGCATTTCGATGGGCGCATGCATCAAGAATGCAACGGAACTCGCCAATCGCCTTGTTTGAAACGCAATTGTATGCATACTCACGCTGACGAAACAGACGACATGCTGGTACCCGCCAGCTCGCGCACGCGGCGCACGCGCATGACGGAACGGCACCGCCGGCTCGTACGCGAGACTACGCTCGCATCTTCGAATTTTATTCTTCCGCTCTTCGTCGTCGAAGCGGCGGCGAATTTTCGTAAGCCAATTGACTCCATGCCCGGCGTCGAACAACTCGGCATCGAAGGAATTCTCGGCCAATGCGAAGCCGCATTGCAAGCGCAATTAGGCGGCGTGATTCTCTTCGGTATTCCGGAAGAGAAGGACGAATTTGGTTCCGAAGCCTACAACGATCGCGGCGTCATTCAAAATGCGCTGCGCGAAATCAAGCAGCGATTTCCGGAATTGCTCGTCGCTACCGACGTCTGCCTTTGCGAATATACCGAGCACGGGCACTGCGGCGTCATCGAGCGAAACCGGTATGGCGAAATCGAGATCGTGAATGATAAGACCGTTGAACTTCTCGTGCGCGAAGCGGTGAGCCATGCCGAGGCGGGCAGCGACCTCATCTGCCCAAGCGATATGATGGATGGGCGCGTCGGCGCCATCCGCGATGTGCTCGACGTGAGCGGCTTTGCGTCGCTGCCAATTATGAGTTATTCCGCGAAGTACGCTTCGGGATTGTATGGTCCCTTCCGGGATGCGGCTGGAAGCACGCCCAGCTTCGGCGACCGCCGCTCACACCAGATGGACGTAGCGAATACCGACGAAGCCATGCGCGTCGCCCAGCGCGACATCGAAGAAGGCGCGGACATCGTGATGGTAAAGCCGGCAATTTCCTCGCTTGACATCATTCGCCGCATCCGCGAACAATTCTTAGTTCCCGTTGCCGCCTACCAGGTGAGCGGAGAATATTCCATGATAAAAGCAGCCGGCGCAAACGGCTGGATCGACGAAGAGCGCGTGATGATGGAATCACTGCTCTCAATCAAGCGCGCGGGAGCTTCGATTATCCTGACATATTTTGCGCTCGATGCGGCGAAGATACTGTAGTGGCGCGGTTCCCGCGCCTTCCCTATGAATACCTCAAACAGTCATGCTCTGTTTCTCCGCGCCCAGCGCAGTATTCCTGGCGGCGTAAATTCTCCCGTTCGCGCGTTTCGCTCCGTGGGAATCGATCCCATTTTTCTAAAACGCGGAGAAGGCGCGTATGTATGGGATGCCGATGGCAATAAGTACATCGACTATGTCGGCTCGTGGGGGCCACTTATTCTCGGACATTCGCACCCGAGAGTGATCGAAGCGATTCGCACGCAAGCTTCGATAGCTACAAGCTTTGGCGCGCCAACCGAACTCGAAATCGAATTAGCGGAACTGGTAAAAGAATTCATGCCCTCGATCGATCTTTTGCGTATGACTTCGAGCGGCACGGAGGCGACCATGTCCGCCATTCGCCTCGCGCGAGGGTTCACTGGTCGCGAAAAGATCATTAAATTCGAAGGCTGCTACCACGGGCATGGCGATTCGTTCCTTATCAAAGCAGGCAGCGGCGTACTTACGCTGGGCGCGCCGGACTCACCCGGAGTTACGATTGGCACCGCGAAGGATACGCTCAATGCGACTTACAACGATCTTCCGAGTATCGAATCACTCATCGCTGCAAACCGTGGTAAAGTAGCTACCATTATTGTCGAACCCATTGCCGGTAATATGGGCGTTGTCCCACCATTGCCAGGTTTTTTGGAAAGCCTTCGAAAAATTTGCGATCGTGAGAAGATTATTCTCATTTTCGACGAGGTGATGACGGGCTTTCGGGTGGCGCTGGGCGGAGCACAGGAATTGTATAACGTTCAACCCGATCTCACCACACTCGGCAAGATTATTGGTGGCGGCCTTCCAGTCGGGGCTTTTGGCGGCAAGCGAGAGATTATGGAGATGCTCTCGCCGATTGGGCCGGTCTATCAGGCGGGAACGTTGAGCGGGAACCCGCTTGCAATGGCGGCCGGATTGGCAACGCTCAGAACGTTAAAAGAAGAAAATCCCTATCCGGAATTGGAGAAAAAATCCGCGTACCTGGAAAAATCGTTTGCGGAAAATATTCAGGCAAGTGGCGTGAAGGCAGCTCTGACGCGAGTTGGCTCGATGCTCTGCCTCTTCTTCATCGATCAGGATGTTACCGATTACGAAAACGCCATAAGTTCGGACATTAAGGCGTTCGCCAAATATTTCCGCGCAATGCTCAATCACGGGGTTTATCTGGCGCCTTCGCAATTCGAGGCGATGTTCGTTTCAACGGCCCACAGCGATGAGGATTTGGAACGAACGGTGGAGGAGAACCGCGCCGCCCTCGAAGCCTAACATTATCGCACTCGCTCCGGCCGCATGGCCGGGAAGAGGACGACATCCCGGATGGATTCTTCGCCGGTCATTATCATTACCAATCGGTCGATACCAAAGCCGAGTCCGGCCATCGGTGGCATTCCATATTCCATTGCGCGAAGAAAATCCTCGTCGAGGATCATCGCTTCCTCATCGCCTTTCGTCCGTAATCGCGCCTGCTCCTCAAACCGTGCGCGTTGATCGAGCGGGTCGTTCAGCTCGCTGAAGGCATTGGTGAGTTCCTGCCTGTTTACATATAGCTCGAATCGTTCGACAAGTCCCGGTTTCGTTTTGTGAAGTTTCGCAAGAGGCGACATCGAAAGTGGGAAATCCGTGATGAATGTCGGTTGGATCAGATGGTGCTCCACTTTGACGGAAAAAATTTCATCAATGGTTTTTCCCGCGCCCGCGCTCGGTTCGATAGCAACGCCAAGTTTCTTCGCTGTTATACGAAGTTCATCCTCATTCATTTCGCTGACATCGACTCCCGCATATTCCCTGATCGAGTCACACATCGAAAGCCTTCGGTACGGAGGAGTGAAATTAAGACTAGTTCCATCCGCCGTCACAACGTCCATGCTTCCTCCATTGACCGACCGCGCTACCTCGGCGAATAATTGTTCGGTGAAGGACATCATCCATCCGTAATCTTTGTAGGCGATATAAATTTCCGCCATGGTAAATTCCGGGCTATGGTTCTTGTCCATGCCCTCATTGCGGAAATCTTTTGAGATCTCATACACGCCTTCGGCCAGCCCGCCGGCGATAAGGCGCTTCAAATAAAGCTCGTCCGCGATGCGAAGGAAAAGATCGAAATCGAGCGCATTGTGGTGCGTGACAAAGGGCCGCGCATACGCGCCGCCATAGATCGGTTGCAGGATGGGCGTTTCGACTTCCAAATATCCGCGTTCGTCGAAGAAGCGGCGGATGCTCGAAATAATTTTCGAGCGCATCCGAAAAGTCTTTCGAATGTCTGGATTAACGATGAGATCGACATAGCGCTGCCGGTAGCGAAGCTCTTTATCCGAAAACGCATCGTGAACTATTTTTTCTCCGGTGACGGGATCGGTCTCTTCTTTCACGACCGGCAGCGGGCGCAATGCTTTCGCTAAGACTTCGAAGCTCTCGACGTGCAGTGTTACCTCGCCCGTTCGCGTGCGGAATATAAATCCGTTCGCGCCAATAATGTCGCCAATATCGAGCAGCCGAAGCAAATCGTATCGCTCGGCAAGCTCATTCGATTTAAAATAAATCTGGATTTTACCAGCTTCGTCCTGGAGATGCGCGAAGGTGGCTTTTCCCATTCGCCGAATGCCCATGATGCGCCCCGCGATGCTCGCGGTGGGATGTACGTCGGGATTCGCTTCATCGAATAGCGCGGCGGCTTCATCGGAGAAACGGGTGCGCTCGAAGCTGTATGGGTACGGATCGATTCCGAGCGCGCGCAGTTCCGCGAGCGAATTTCTTCGCTCGCGTTCCTGATCGGTCAGCGCGTCGGGCTGTGCGGCCTGCTCGATATGGCGCAGCGCGTCTTTAATTTCCTCGGGATGCTCGGTCGGTGGTGTAGCGGTGGTCATGGAAGCTGAAGTAAAGAGTATTAAACTTAGAAATAGCCGGTTGTCATTCCCAATGGAGTCCATTGAATTGCTACACGATCTGGGCTTTTTTATGGCCCGCTGCTTGGCCCAAGCGACGGGAAACGGTAGCGGATATGATAGTACTGCGTCAGGTTGCGGCCAATTGCGAGGAGGACGCTCTTTAATTCCTCCAGGTTTTCGGCCAAAAAATAATGTCCCCCACTCTCCTTTACAAGCCACGGCAGCCGGCCTTCTTCTTCCACGCGGTAATTAATTGCAAACAGCTTAATGTGAGAACTTGCGAGCAAATTTTCAAGAAGCTCGATGGAAGTTCGGCTGGCATTATCCTGCCCATCGGTGACGACGATGAGCACATCGCTCCGGCTCGCGGTATCGTGCGTCCGGCGGTCGTCAATGTTGGTGACGGCGGCGGCGATGGCGTCGTAGAGGGGCGTGAACTGCGTGCGGATCGAATCGTAGAAATGCCAGAAGGCGCTTAGAACTTTCCTATCTCCGGTGAATCCGCCTTTCGAGGACTCAGCGATAAACGTGGAGTGCTCCGCCGTGTATAATTCCCACGGATTCCTATAGGTGTTGTCGAACGTAATGGCCTCGCCAATCAAGCCGGGCGGCTGATTGGCGAGAATGCTATCGCACAAGCGCGTGAGCGTATCATACGAATGGAACATCGAGGCCGAATTATCGAGGACAAAACTGAGCGCCAGGCGGCTCCGGTATTTTGCGCCGATGGAATCCACGGAAAGTATTTCCGCCCTTCGCCGCCTGTTTGTAACGCGAAAATCTTTTGTGTCCAGCCGCGGAGCCAGGGTATCCCTTCCCGAAACCTCGATCCATGCTTCGCTCCAATTGGAACTATCAAGCTGGAGAAGCGCGGCGCTCCGGGCGCCCACGCTGGAATCGGCAAGCCGAATCGAGATCGGCTGCGCTACCGCGCCGCCGGCAACGCACAGCACGCAAACGAATAAGAAAAAAATACGCAAAACTTTGAAAACCTCTACAACCCCTTATGAGATTGGAAAGTGTTCGCCGATCATGATTATCCGCGGAAGTGCTGGTACTCGATCGCGAAGGCGATCGCTGGGTTCCCGCTCCGCTCATCGACCGATTCAAGCAGCTTATCGCGAATCTCGCCGAAGTCGTGGGGAATCTAAAGGGATCTTGTCGTTAACATGCGCGCATTTTTCCCGCGCAAAACCCTGGTTCCAATTTTCCAAAAAATTTCCGATGGCTTATTCGGGGTCTTTTTTAAAACATTTGGAAAACTACTTTTAAGATGCGAGCGCATTTGTGCTTCATGAATTATGCCCTTTTCGGCATACTTTTTTATACTTTTAAAAAGTTATCAACACTCGATGCCACTTTTTTATGGTCACCTTAAAAAATATTGGAAAACTATTCACGAGTCAATACCTCACGATTTCCAAGCCTTCAATATACGTAAAATGTTTATCGTTTGTCACAATAGGCAGCCCATGTTCGAGCGCCGTCGCGGCAATCCACATATCGTTATCGGGAATCGGAGTTCCGGCGCGACGAAGAGCAAGTTTGATTTTACCGTATCGCTCGGCTATGTCCAATCCCGCTTCCAGAATGGAAACAAGGTCGAGGAGTGCAAAAAGCTTGCGGCGGTTTTCAGTAAATCGCGCTGATTTATGTACACCGAAAAAGAGTTCGCCGACAGCGGTTATGGGAATGATTATTTCTTCAAAACCCAACCGAAGTGGATCGAGCCTGCCGTTCAGCATTTGAACGACTGCATTCGAGCACGGCTTCACCAGGCATCGTAATTTATATCTTCGCAGCCTTCTTCGATGGCGGCAATAATTTCGGCCGCGTCCTCATCGGGCAAAGTGCCGGCAAGGTGTTTAATTTCGGACCAAGGCGTCCCTTTCGGCAGTGCCGATTTTCGCTTTAACTCATGCGCGAGTTCCAGCAGCCGCTGCTGTTGCTCCGGCGCCAAGCGGCCTATCTCCTCATAAAGCTCGTGTTGGATTTCGGCTGGTGTCATGGTAATTTCCTCCCATTATTTTAACCGATTAGCATGCCGGTTTCGTGCCTCACTCATGCCGCACACTTACCACCTGCCGCCCCCGCTCCTGCCGCCCGCTGGCGGGCGTTTGGATGAGGCAGAAATACGTTCCCGCAGGAACGTTCGTGGCATCCCACGCGAAGGAATGCTCGCCCGCGCCAAGCTCGCCCTCGAAGAGCTGCGCGATGGGCTGGCCGAGCACATTCACCACCCACACCCGCGCGAATCCGGATTCGGGAGCGGTAAACTCGAACGTCGTCGTTGTGGGGAAGGGATTGGGGTAAGCTTGGGCGGAAACTTGCGCTGGCGATGGCGCATCCTTCACCGCTGCCGGCGGAATCATTTCGGAGAGCGGGCGGCGCCAGACACCATTGTTGATCGTACCCGCATAAAGAGAACCGTTGTTTATGACAAGGCTAAAGATGGTGATGTTTGCGAGACTCTCGTTGACTCCCGTCCAGTTCACACCATCGTTGGTAGAGAGGAAAACGCCACTATCCGTTCCTACAAAGATATCAGAATCGATCCTCGCAAAGGCATTAATCGACGGAAAGGAAGTGCCCGTTGATAGAAGAGGAATGCCATTATTGCTATCCACCCAATTTGTCCCGCTATCCTTCGAGAGATAGATGCCTTTATTATAGGTTCCTGCAAACAGATTCGTACCGTCCGCTATAAGAGTCGTGACGGATGGACCAAGCAGAGAAACAAAATTCCAGCTTCTCCCGCTGTCCCTCGAAAGAAATATCCCATAGGTAGCAGACGCAAAAACATTCGTTCCACTAACTACGAACGAGCCAATGGTATTACTATCGAGAACCGCATTCATCGAAGTCCAGTCCATACCACTATCGGTTGAGCGAAATATACCGCTGTCAGTGGAGGCAAGAAGGTATCCACCTATTGATGCAACGGAATAAACCAATTCATTCGTCAACCCAGCACTCATCCATGTTGCACCACTATCCGTAGATCGGAAAAGACCTTTTGTTCCTGCAAACATGTCCGGTTCCTTTGCCAAAACGCAATACATGAGAAAGCCTCCCGAATCAATTCTGGCATCGCTCCAATTCATTCCATTGTCTCTGGAAATCGAAACTCCGGCATCCGTTCCCGCAAGGAGTGTCGATCCCGAAGCAGTAAGCGCCCTTACAATGCTATTCGTCAAGCCGGTATTGCTTGGCAGCCAAGTGCTTCCAAAATTGGCGGTCACAAAAACCCCCTGCCCAGAAGTTCCGGCTAAGACCTTCGTGCCACTCACGCCAAGCGAAAGTACCGAATGGTAGCCATAAGTATATGGTAATCCGGAATTGGCCGTTATCCATGTTGTGCCACTGTCACTCGATCGAAGAATCCCGGCATAAGAAGCGGATGCGTATACACTCGTTCCTGCTACCACCATATCTTCGATGGTTTCGTTTTGTGGGCCGCCGAACACCGAATCCCATGTCACTCCCTTATCTTCAGAACGAAAAATATCGGCTCCAACGGCGGCAAAAAGGGTGGAACCACTCCCTACCAAATGTGAAGGTCTCTTCCCACCCAAGCCAGCATTGGCGGTGTTCCAAGTCGCACCCGAGTCCATGGAGACTGAAACGCCAGAATCACTCGCACTGTATAGAGCCGAGCCAAGGATGACAAACGAACGGCCAATGAGGGTGCTCAACTTTACCCATGTTGTGCCACTGTCAGTCGATCGAAAAATGCCCTTCACGCATCCGGCTAAAAGGTTGGAACCCAGCACACTAAATCCAACGAGCGGGTAGTAATTTCCGGATAGCGTAAATTTTGGTAACCCGGAGCCGATGGGCATCCAGCTTTTGCCGCCGTCGAGCGACCGTAATAATCCGTTCCGACTATCGAAGGCGAAAACTATGGAATCTTGAGACACACGAAAGACAGCAGCCCCTTCGTTTGGCGAAATGAGGCTACTCTCAACTTGAACCCATGTAACTCCACTATCCGTCGAGCGAAAGAGGCCATCATCGTATGTTCCAAGAAAAACATTCGATCCGAAAGCCCCGATAGCCTCGATAATGCCACCGGTCGGGCCGTTCGTTTTCACCCACTGGGCATGAGCGGACGGGATAATAGCCAGGGTAATCGCGAGAATGAGACCGAAGCTCAGAGGCACTCTATGATGCGAATTTGAAAAGGTGGTCATGGTGCTGCTTAAAGAATAGAGTAAGGAACAACTTAGGCCATCGCCTTTTGTTCCGCCAAGTAAGACTTCCCGCGTTCGCGGGAATGACAAATGGACCGTTTCATAATGCGCAGCGCATAAAAACAGCATCTCTCTGTCATTCCCGCGAATGCGGGAATCCAGGCTCCTCGGCCTTCTTGAAAAGCTGGCGCTATCTCGAAGCTTCCTAATTCTCCCGCTGATGGTTCGCCTGCGAAACGGGGCGCACCCAGTCCCAGGCACGAAGCATCTGGCATGGCGGCGATGGTGATCGCGAAAATGAAACCGAGAATGCCACCTATTCCGAACATTCGTCCGCGAAATCCCAGTTCAGGCTCTTACTTCGCGGAGCGGCGTTTCGCGGCCTTCTCATCCATTTTTTTCCAGAGCGGGGACTGCCGGCCCTCCTCGGAAAGGCGGTGAACGTATTCCCGCGTGGGGAGGTGGCCAAGGCGTTCGTAATTTGCATCGCGAACTCCTCGGAGCCATTTCATTACATCAAAATTCTTCTTCTCTTCCATAAATCAATTCCTTCGGAGTGCGAATATCCATCAAGGGATAACCCTCGCGGATATTCACCGCATTGGACGCATGAATTCTCTGAAAGTTCACAATATGCCGGAAGTTCCAGCTTACCACAACGTCCGCGCCATACACGGTAGCATATGCGATATGCGAAGCATCATCCTTGAACTTTACAGGCACGACCTTGGCCTCCATATAAGCATCCGAAAGTGCGAGGACATTAGGTGCCTCTTTTAATCGGATTATCTGATCTTCATCGAACTCAAGGAGGCTATTTCTCACATGCTCCGGAGCATCCGAAAGTTCCTCCACGGATACCGGGGAGATTAGGCCTTCGAAGATTCCCAGCCGAATATGATCCATGAGCGCCAGTGATGCTTCCCGGAATTCTTTATCGAAGCAACCGCCGATGACCGAGGTATCGAGATAAACGCGAAGTTTTTTCATTTACAGTAGTGTATCGTCCGACCGAAACGGTTTGGTATTTCAAGACATTCCTTGACATCCGGGCAATCGCTCTGAGCTTGTCGAAGGATTCAGGGTTAAATTTTCCCAACACCGACTCTAAATTTTTTTTGTTAGGCTCGTTTCCGAAAACTTTACGAATCCACTTATTACTCACCCATGCGGCAAGAAAAAGATTCTCTCGGCACCCTCGAACTTCCGGACGATGCGTACTATGGCATCCAGACGCTGCGCGCCGTTCAAAATTATCCGATCTCCGGCTTGCGAGCTCATCCGACCTTCATTCGGGCTTACGCGCTTTTGAAAAAAGCGTGCGCGCGCGCGAACGAGCGCTCGGGCGCGCTGAAGCCCGATCTTTCGAAGCTCATTCAGGATGTGTGCGATGATATTATCGAGGGCGGCTTGCGCGATCAGTTCGTCGTCGACGTTTTTCAGGCGGGCGCCGGTACGAGTACGAATATGAACCTGAACGAAGTGATCGCCAACCGCGCGCTCGAAAAAAGTGGAGCCAAACGTGGTGAGTTTGATAAAATTTCGCCGAACGATCACGTCAATATGTCGCAATCGACGAACGATACATTCCCAACCGCGATGCGGCTTTCCACGCTCCTCCTGCTTCAGGAGCGGCTTTTTCCCGCGATGGAAACGTTACAGCTTTCCTTTTTCACGAAGGCTGCGGAGTTTGCGGACGCGGTAAAATCGGGCCGCACCCATTTGCAGGATGCGGTTCCCATTACGCTCGGGCAGGAATTTGGCGCTTGGACGAGCATGATGATCCGCCATACCAAGCGATTGAAAGGCGCAGGGCACGATCTCTCTTTTTTGGGGATCGGCGGCAGCGCGGCGGGTTCGGGGTTGAACACACCGGTCGGGTATCGTGGGTTTGTTGTCGAGGAACTTAACGCCATGACCGGACTCGAACTTCAACCGAGTGTCGATCTCTTCGAGGCGATGGAGTCGCTTGCTCCCTTCGTGCATCTGATGTCCGGACTGAAGAATCTGGCTCTCGATATTATCAAAATTTCTGGCGATCTTCGCCTATTGTGTTCCGGCCCCATGACCGGCCTCGCGGAAATTACGCTTCCGGCGGTGCAGCCGGGTTCGAGCATTATGCCGGGCAAGGTGAATCCCTCGATTCTCGAAATGGTCTCGCAGGTGGCGATGCAGGTCGTGGGATGTGAAACGACCGTATCCTATGCTTCGCAGGGCGGCCAGTTGGAATTAAATGTAATGATGCCGGTCGTGCAGTTCAACATTGCCTTCGCGATCGAAATATTTTCGAACACGCTCGAAGTAATGGCGGCGAAGTGCATCGACGGTATCGTCTGCGACCGGGAGCGGATGCGGCATTATGCCGAATCGAGCGGCAGTTTGGTTACGGCGCTTGCGCCGGAAATCGGCTATATGAAGGCTGCGGAAATTGGGAAGGAATCGCTGAAAACGCGGCGCTCGGTACGCCAGATCGCGCTGGAACGTGGGCTGATGGATGAGAAAAAATTAAACGAAGTACTCGATATTGAAAAGATGGCGAAAGGAATTTGACCTGGATTCCCGCCTTCGCGGGAATGACATGTGTACCGATGGTGGCGCAAAGCGCAAAAGAAGATAGTTTCCTGTCATTCCCGCGAATGCGGAAATCCAGGTTCTCTCCAATTTGGAGAGGGGGATTTTTATTTTTGGAACACCCTTTCCCATCGGCAGGTTAGACGCTGAAGCATTTTTTTCAACCCTGTACAAAACTTTATTGAATTTCCAACCCTCCGATTTCGAAACTGTTTCCTGCGATTTATGCGGGGCAGATGCCGCGCAAATTCGTTACAAAAAGCGCGGATTTACGATCGTGCAATGCTCGCGGTGCGGTATGGTTTATACGAATCCTCGGCTCAAAGGCGCGAAGATCGCGGAGCTCTACGATGCCGATTATTTTCAGGGGCATGGGTTCGACAAGAGCATCGATTATGTTAGGGACGTAAAAGAGTATGGCGGCACAAAAGCTAATTACTCCTTGGACGATTGGGATTTGGACACCATCCGGTCGATGCTGCGGGACACCACCCCCCCGGATGATCGGTCATCCGCCCCTCCTCTGGTCAGAGGAGGGGGAGCACGATTACTCGAAATCGGTTGCGGCACCGGAGTATTCCTCGCGAAGGCTCGCGAGCATGGGTTCGAATGCGCGGGGTTGGAGCTTTCGAGCTATGCGGCCGAATTTGTTCGAAAGATGGGGATTCCGGTCGAGACGAAGTCGATCGAGGAGGCGGACTTCGCGGAAAATTCGTGGGACGTAATCGTGATGCGCGAAGTGATCGAGCACCTGCCGCACCCGATTGCATCGCTCCAGACCATCCACAAATGGCTGAGGCCGGGCGGCGTGCTCTTCATGGCCACGGGCAATTACGACTGCCCCGAACGAAAGCTGCGCGGCGCCGATTGGTTTTATTTTATGCCCGAAGGCCATCTCTATTATTTTTCGAACCGCACGATGGCGAAATACCTGCGAAAAGCCGGTTTTCGAACGGTTCGCGTTACGAACCAGGGCGATTTATTGATGAAATTACTTCTGAAATACGGGATTTGGGAGCCTGGCCACGCGATTCCCCGCAACGTTTTGAGGCGTCTGGTGTTCCATGCAATGCGCGCGGTCAACCATTTTATCTCCAGCGGAATGCGCGTGTATGCCATCAAAAACAACGAATGCGGTCGCTAATATTCGTCCTGGCTCTCGCAGCGCAAACGTGTGTTTGCGGTTTGTTGCGTGCGCAGCCGGATGATCGAGCAGCATTCGAGCAGCCCGGCGTGCTCCTCATCGAGGTCACTCCGGCACTCGATAGCGCGCTCGGCGCAGCATTTATTGCCGCGCGGCCCGTGGGTGATCCTGAATTTTCTCATAGCGATATTAATCTTGCGAGATTGAGTGGCGATAGCGCGATCCGCAATCTGCTCGGTGGACTGAGTGGACTGCATGGACTTCGCCTCCAGCCATTTATTCCGACGCATAGCGTAGCCTTCGAAGATATTCGGGAACGATCGAATCCTCAGCTCTTCGGAAAGTTGGAGACAATCGCGGGCGTGGGAAGTCGGGCTGGAAGCACCGACCTACGCGATGCGGAAGATAAAATCTCCCATTGGTTTGTCCTTTCTTTTTCCGATTCAATTTCGGATGATCGAGCGGCCGAGCTTTCACGAAAGTCGCCGTTCATCGAGCGGGCGGAGCCGAAGTTCATTCAGCACACCTGCTACACTCCCAACGACCCGGACATCAGCCAGCAATATTCGCTCTCGCTCATGCATTGCTTTGAGGCGTGGGATATTGTCAAGTGCGATTCGACCATGATTCTCGCCGATGTGGATCTTGGTACGGACTGGTCGCATGAGGATTTAGCTAACGCGACTTATCTCAATCAAGGTGAGATTGGGATCGATGCTCATGGCCTCGATAAGCGATCCAACGGGATCGATGATGATAGCAATGGCTTCATCGATGACTGGCATGGATGGGATTTCGCCGGCGCCGATAATAATTCCCAGGATAATGATGCCCGGCCCGGTGCGGGTCAGGGACACGGCACGCGAACGGCTGGCATTATGTCGGCAACTGGAAATAATAACATTGGCATTGCGGGGGTCGCTATTGGCTCGCGTATTATTCCTATCAAAGTCGCGTGCGATGAATGTGGCACGCTTGCGTATGGCTTCGAGGGCATCGTCTATGCCGCCGATATGCACGCGAAAGTTGTCAATTGCTCCTGGGGCGAAGCCAACCCATATTCGCAGGCCGAGCAGGATGTGATTAACTATGCGTATGCGAAGGATTGCGCCGTGGTGGCTGCGTGTGGAAACAGCTACATTTATCAGAATTATTATCCGGGAAGCTATAATCACGTTCTTTCGGTGGCGGCAGTCGATGGGAATGATAGAATAGTGAGTTTTTCCACTTATAATCCCCAAGTCGATATTGCCGCGCCGGGATGGCAAGTATTCAGCACGGTTCCGGGTAATGGCTACGATGCGGGAGCGGATGCTAACGGGACAAGTTTTGCCTCGCCAAACGCCGCCGGAGTAGTCGCATTAGTGCGGCAGCGGTTTCCTAATTGGACTGCCGGACAAGCTATGGAGCAAGTGCGCGTGACGGGCGACCCGGTTACACAAATTTCGGATGCTCAGACGGGCGCAGTTTCTGGGATCGATTCCTCTGGACGGCTGTACTTCGAAGGTCACGGCGAAGTGGATGCATTTCGAGCCGTTACCGATACCAATACTTTTTCGGCACGAATCGACAGCGTCACCATCGACGATAATAATGGCACCGGCACGTTCGCGCCGGGCGAAAGCGGCGGCATTATTTTGAATGTTCTCAATTACTTAAAGCCGCTCCTGCAACTCAAGGCGCGAATCGAGATCGTGCAAGGCGATAGCTTTGTAACGCTGCATCAAACAGTCGTCCCCTTCGGGCCGGCCGGTACGATGCAGAGTGTGCAGAACGATCCCTCCGCGCTCCAGGTGAGTATTGCTAATAATACGCCGCCCAATACGCAAGTGCTGATTCGAGTATTTTTCTACGATTCGACCGTTGGATATGGTACGCTCCCGTCTGGCATGCCGGACTATGATTATTTCAGCTTTACCATCAATCCGAACTATCTCGATCTCAACAAGAATAACCTCACCGTCACGTTCCCTTCGATGGGGACGATCGGCTATAACGATCCGCTGGTCAATAACGAAGGTTCTGGATTTTTATGGCGCATTCCGCCGCCTTCGGTGCTTTCTTTTAGCCGGTCCGTGCTTTACCAGGGGGGGCTTATGGCGGGGATCGATTCCAGCCATGTGGTCGATGTGATCGAGGATGCGAATGCAAACTTACCGGACATGGATTTTACGCCGGAAGCGATGGTGCATTATGTCACTCCGCCGGATCATGCAAATGCCGCGCAAGAGCTTGCCTGCACCTATACGGACAGCCTCGCGGATTCCTCGATTCAAATCGGTTTGCGTACCCGATGTCAGGCGTATGCATTCAATGATGGAAGTCTCGCGGACAATGCCATCGTGGTGAAATATGTTTTCCGGCATCGGGATTCGCCCGGTGTTCCCTCCGCGAACGATTCGACCGCCGCCGCGCTCTTTCTCGACTGGGATATCGGCGCTTCCGGCCTCATCAACATCACGCGCTTCGACAGCGCGAGTCAAACGGCAATCTCCTACCGGCTGGAATCGGGCTATCCGTATGCGGGGGTGAAGTTGCTTTCGCCGCTACCTCCGGGCGCGTCATTGAACTACCGAGCCATCTGGGACGACGGCGCCGTGGGCGGTATCGATCCCTATAATGGCCTTTCGAAATCCGATAAATGGACGATGATGACACAGTTCTTAAATTATGCCGGACCGGATGACATTTCGCATACGTTTGGCCTAAAAAATATGCCGATGCGCTCGCAGGATTCGGTGGAAATGACCATGGTCATCGCATTAGCAGAAAGTCCGGAGCTTCTGCACCAAACCATCGACGAAACCGCGCAGTTGTGGTCGGGAACTTCGAGCATCACCCCGGCGCCCATAAAGATGGCGCAGGCCGCGCTGGAAGTCTTTCCAAATCCGTTTCAACACACGCTGCATGTTGCGTGGGATGCAAGCGGTGCATCGCCGTCGATGCTACCGGCGCGCGTCACAATTTACGACGCGGTGGGACGAATAATAGATTCGAGAATGGTCTCGGGCAGCGAATATGATTTTACTCCTCCCACGGTTCCTTCCGGTTTTTACACGGTCGATGTCCTGGTGGGCGGAACGCATTTGCGAAGGCAGGTGGTTGCCGAAGAATAGATTTTTACGGACCCTCGCTTTTTCGTCGTATATTGAAGAAGTTTTAATAGGCACCCATTTTGGGGAAACATACAACTTAGGAGAAAAATACAAATGGCAGCAAAAAGTCTCAATCGAGCCACACTCATTGGCCACGCCGGAAAAGATCCAGAAATTCGTTATACTGGTTCGGGCGCTCAAGTCGCCTCGTTCTCAGTTGCTACGAATGAATATTGGAAGGACAAGACCTCGGGCCAGCCGCAGGAGCGCACCGAATGGCACAATATCGTTGCATTCAACCGCCTTGCGGAAATCATCGGCCAATATGTAAAAAAAGGCGAAAAGGTTTTCGTTGAAGGGCGCATTCAGACCCGGAACTACGATAAAGACGGGGTAAAGCATTATATCACAGAGATCGTGGCAGATGACTTAATTTTGCTCGGCGGCAATCCTGCAACTCGCGGCGGTAGTGCTTCGGCTCCGCGCGCGGAACAATCGAATTATCGCGCCGCTGCTTCCGCTGCCGGGGCAGCCCCCGTCCCCGAATACGAGCCGCAGGAACCCGCTCCCGTGGACGACCTGCCGTTTTAAACGTTGTAGCCGTAGCCTTTAGGCTACGGTCGCGGAGCGAAAAATTCCGCACACCGTGACCTAAAGGTCACGGCTACATTATATATCGCGCAATTTCTTCGGCGCGTTCTTCGTCATTCTTCGAAAGCGTCACGTTATCGAATAATCGCCACCGTTCGCGGTGCGTGGCGGTTTCGCCCGGCTGCAGCATTTCCATCGGCCCGAGCGATTCGAGTTCGAGGTAGTTG
>DASRZC010000023.1:0-10722 GCA_035686785.1 Kapaibacterium sp. (SeqCode) | reverse complement strand
ATGTTTGCGCTACATTTTTGCGCTACACCGGTCGCAAACTGAAGTTTGCGCTACGCTCACCTCCAATCGACACGCCGAACTGCGCTGCCATCGCTAACGAGCAGCACCGCGCCATCGCGATCGGTGCGCAGCACGTCGGCGCCCGAACTCATCCAGCGTTTTACAATCGCTGGGGCGGGATGTCCGAAATTATTATGCTCACCAACGGAAATCACCGCATAGTTCGGATGCGTTGCCATGACGAATGCTTGCGATGAACTTGTCAGGCTGCCGTGATGCGCGACTTTCACGACGTTCGAGCGAAGAAGATTTCCGTAGTTGGCGAGCATTGCCTCTTCTTCGCTCCGTTCGACATCGCCTAAAAAAAGTAAACTTGTATTGCGATAGACTATACGGAACGCCAGCATTCCATTGTGTATATTTTCGCCATACTCCGTTTGCTCCGAGGTGCGAATGCGAGCGTCGGGGTTGAGAACATACAGCGTGAGGTCGGAACCCAACCGCACGGTATCGCCGCGCGCAAGGATGTGAGTGGCCGTATGTTGCTCGCGCGTTTCCGTATCCAATTCTCGTGCGACTGAAGTCCCCACGCGCTCGCCGCTCGTGAAGAGCGTTCCCACGCTGCAATCCTGAAGCAGCGTGGGCGCGCCGCCAATATGATCGGCGTGCATGTGGCTGATAAACCCCGCGTCGATATGCGTGATGTTCTCCGCGCGCAGGAAGGGCAGCGCCGTTTGTTCGAGGACGGCGTTGCCCGAATAATCGACTTTGCCAAAATCGACGAAATAGTTCTTGCCGGATGGCGTGTGAAGGAAAATACAATCGCCTTGTCCGACATCGAAAAAAAGAACTTGCAGTTTACCCTCATTCTTTGCGAGCACGGAATCGGTGAAAGGAATCCCGATTTCCCATAGCGTGAAGAATAATGCGGAAGCAAGGAGCATTCTTCCCACAAACTGAGGCCGCGTTTTCGCCCAGAGGCAATAGAGCATGCTTGCGGTAAGCAGCGTCAGGAAAATCCAGCTTGGGCTGGCGGCGGCATGCGCGGCCAGCGGGACGCGCGCGAACAGCTTAGTGAGCAAGAGTTGAACCTGACTAAAATAATCCGTCGCATCGCCATACAGCTGCCCCAGCCAATGCGAAAGCGCGGCGATCGGAATCAGAAGGAACCCGAACGCGGTAATCAGCGCCGATAGTGGAATGAGAGGCAGGGCGGCAGCGATTCCAATAAAGGAAATTCGGTAAAAGTGAGTCGCAATAATAGGATACGACAAAATCGAAGCGCCCAGTGTGAGCGCCGTTGCGCTCCCAAGCTGTTTTATAAACCTGCTATGGAATAGCCGCCGGTCACTGCCGGGAGCTGGTAGCTCTTTCGCTTCATCATGGCCGAACAGCCAGAGAATTTTTGGCGCAATCAAAATCATCCCCAGCACGCCGGCGTAGGATAACTGAAAGCCAACATCGAAAAGATCGAACGGCCGCAGCAGCAAATTGATCGTTGCCGCGCTCATTACAATATTCAGCGGGTCGGGCTTGCGTTCGAGGAGCAGCGCGACGAAATAGAGTTCGATCATCAAAAGAGCGCGCACCACGCTTGGTTGGAACCCGACGATCGCGCAATAGAGCAGTACCATCGCCATCGTGATCGAGATTCGCGTCCGGAATCCATAGATTCCGAACAATCGCAAGAGCTGCGCGACGACCAGCGCGACGATTGCAACATTGAACCCACTCACCGCGAGAATGTAGGCCACGCCGGAGGTGGTAAAAGCATCGAGTGTTTCTTGATCCATGTCACTGCGGTCGCCTAAGACGACCGCTTCGACGAATCCGCGTGCATTCTTGTCACGAATAGCGGTATCGAGCAGTGTCAAAATGGATTTATGCGCTGAGGCGAGCGATTCGTCGAGCCAGGAAATAATACCAGGATGCGGTCGTTGAAGCAGATAATAATCGAAGCGCGAACGGACAAATCCCTGCGCGGTAGCTTGCATGGTGGTCTGAAGTTTTAAGTCGCTTGCATATTCATCCGGGTTCGTCGCCGGGCGGAACGGTTCGAGCGAACAAAAAACGCGCAATCGGCTTCCACTTTTTGGCAACTGCGTATGAGGGGTCATCCAAGCATGACCGGGATTGTTTTTCGAAAGATGAAGCAACACTCGTCCTGTCATCGGTACAAGCGTCTTTCCTGCAATGCCGAGGCTATCGGCTTCGAACGTCCAGAGATACTCTCGTCTCATCTCATCGCTCGATGTAAGCGTGCCCGTTAGCACAGCTTTGGCGGGTTTCATCGCCGCGATGTGGCCGAGCGTGGTATCGCGGTAGTTCGCTCGTTCCAACGAAGCCATCAATCCACCCAACAGCGCCAATGCTACGAAGAGCGAGACCGCGCAAACAAGCGGATTGCGCTTGGGAACGATAAATCCAAGAATAGCCAGCAACAAAACCGGCGCTACATAGGCTGCTGAAAATAAATCTGGCAGCGCAACGGCGAGAGAGATGCCGAGGGCAAGCGCAATGGCGGCAAGAAGAGCGGGACGGCTCAAGTCACTCTAAAATTACGAATTGAAAGTGTTGTAGCGTGGCCTTCAGGTCACGGTGTTATCATTACTCGCCGTGACCGGAAGGTCACGGCTACAAATTCTGAGCTATTTCTGAATGACGAACCGTTTTGCGGATTGGTAATTATCGGCAGCCATTCGTAGGAGATAAGCTCCGCTTGGTAGGGCGCTGGCATCGAGCGAAGCGGTATAGTAGCCAGGCATTTTTACATCGTTGACGAGGGTGGCGACAATGGCTCCCTGGGCATCGACGGCATCGATGGTGATTGGCCCTTCGGTCGAAACATCATACTGGACGGTCACGGCGGCATTGGTGGGGTTGGGCGTGGGCTGCCCGAGCATCATGGCGGAGGGGAACGCAGGCTGGGTTTCGAGGTATTGTGTGCCGCAGGACGCATCGACCTGGGCATAGCCGCTGTCGAAGATATGATCGGCGCAGGTGTAGGGAATCACCGCGTCGTTGAAAATCACGTCGAACGTAATCGGGAATCCTTCCTGGAACGTTTGCGGGTCGGCACCGGCGAGGACGGTCTGGAATTTGAGATAGATAAGCGGAAGTCCATCCGGGAACGTATCATTGGCTCCCACGCTGCCCGGTCCACCGCCGAAAATGGGAGTGGCAGTAGTGCCGCTAAGCCCGTCGCCGCCCGAGCCTTGCTGGAACACGACGGTATCGGTTCCCGGCGGCGTGGATTGATAGAGCGACGGAAACCCTTGCGGCGTGAGCGTTCCGTTGGTGACGACATCGATCAGCTTCAAATGTACGGAATCGTACTGTACGTGAATTTCGTAGCCATCGGCGGCGAGTGGCGTGATGTCCGTTTTGGCGTAGATGGGAACCAGAAAGAATGGATCGAGCGCGTAGGAATGGATGTTTTGCGGGGCCGCGAGTTCGAACGAAAGTTTATCGCCGGTGCCCGCAAGCAGAACGGTATCCGGTTTCGCATTCTTTGGCAAGTCGAAATTGAGAATAGCTTCGGCATTTTTCACGCCGCGCCCGGTGGGAAGGAAATGGACTTGCACGGTCGCGGTTCCACCGGCCGGAATCACGAGTGGTGTTTTGGTCGAGAGCACAAAGTCCCCTTCATTCGCACCAGAGATGGTCGCGTTCGTGATCGTGATGGGCAGATCGTTCGGATTGGGAACGGAAATAGTGAAGGACGAATCGTCGCAGACCAACGTCTTCCCCCAGGCGTGGACCGTATCCGAAAGCGTTAGGGGAGAGATGGTCTCGATGTGCGCGACGAGAACGACGATGTGTGTGCTCGTGGAACCATCCGCGGAAGTGGATGATACGGTAAGTTGGGCCGTGTAAAGACCATTGATCATCGTTGGCGCGGGAGTAAACTGCAACCCGATTCGCGCCGCATTCGATGGGGATTGGGGAATGGAGAAGCTGGGTACAACCGGCGCGCCATTATACAGGATACCGGTACTGGTGAAGTCCGTAACGTCGCCAGTGATTTGCACGCTCGAGACGATCATGGAATCCGACCCCGCGTTGCCAACAAACACTTCGGAATCGCCCGGCGCATCGGTCTTTGTGAACGTCCCGAAGTCAATGGTGTCGATGGAAAAGACTTTATTCGTATCGCGGAAGACGCCCATGTCGTCCTGCACGCCGCGGCCATAGACATCGACAACGTAAGCGCGGAGGTGATCCGTCGCTGCCGTGATCTGCGTGTGCATCCGGCGATTGATTTCGTGGGGGTTGAATTCGATGGTGAACGAATCGGTAGTGAGCGGAGCGATGGAAAAAGGGGATGTGGCCGATGGGATTGGTTTGATAACGTTAAAACGGTCCGTGTCCGAAATTCGCTTTGGGAAGGAGTAGATATTTACGTTGTCCTCCGAGACATTAATGAGCGGCACGGTAGTATCGAATGTCCCAGTATAGTTGGGCGCCGTGCCGGTGAGTACGCGGTCGCCAAAGTCGATTACAAGTCCCACGGTTTCAAGCGGCGTGATCGTCTTGAGCGACGTGCCACCGGTATAGGCATAGCTATCGACCGGGCCGAGCGCATAGACCGTGATGCCAAACGGTTTCGCGCCATAAATATTATGTGTGCCCTGCGCCAGTTGGTGCTGCGCATAATCGAAGCGGGTATTCGGAATCGGCTTGAATTCGGAAGCAGGAATGGGCTGCCCATCCAGTATTATCGTGCTTATGGAACTGGCGTCGGCAACGATATTAACGAAATTGCCGGTAAAGGCGTCGGCATTGACCACGCTGACGAAGGTGTAGGCGGTGTCGAATTGCTCGACCGGATACACCATCGCCAGGGCCGGATCGCCATAGGCCGGATGCCGCGGGTCGCCTAAGTTTCCCCAACTCGTGTGCATGTATTGTCCGACTTCGATGGGCTTGGACGCCTGAATGGACGTCACTCCCTGAAGCTGAGGAATCTCATAAAAGTCTCCGGCATTGAACGTTCCCGGCACCGGGTTCCCATTCACGGTTATCTGCGTGCCGTCTTCGGCGCACACGACGCGCACGAGATCGGGTTGCACGGAAGTGGCATACGGAACGACGAGCGCGGAATCGCCCCAGGCGCTTACCGGCGGGAGTTGCTCGACCAGCAGGTCGCGGCTGGCCTGACCGCCGATATTGGTCACGCCGTTCGGGATTTCGGTCCGCTTGTGGCCGCTCAAAACTGCAATCGGATGGTCCGACTCGATCAAACTTCCCGTGAGATCGTTCTGGCCGTTCCGTGGATCGCCTTGCACCAGATAGACATCGCCGGTATTCATCCGAATAGTTTGCGGCTGATTGGCATTCGTGCCCGTGGAAGATGTGGCATGCAGCGTAAGCGTGACATTCGTCGAATCCTGGACCGCAACAATCACAAATTCTCCCGGCGTAGTGCCATCGTTATCGGGCTCGGAGGTCAGGTAGTTCATCGTTCGGTATTCGGTGCCGAGCACATTGACGGGCAGCGCCATAAACGCATCGCTGGAATATTCTTTGTGGTTCATTCCAAAGACCGCGATCGCGCTGTCGCTGGTAATGTGGACCGCCATGCCCTGCGTGACTTGTTCGTCCGCGCTTTCAGGCAAGAGCACGCTCGGGGAATTATTGTTGCCGTTCGGGAGCACGATCGTTGTGATCTGGCCGGGCGTCGTCGTGAAGGTTTGGTAGAAATTGAGCGCGGGAACGTCCACCTCGCCGCTGGCAGGAACGCGGCTCGTCAGGTAGAGGTCCGTCGTATTCAGCGTCTCGATAGGACGATTGACCTCGCCGCCCTCGTTCGGGAAAAAGGCTACGTAGAATTCCGTGCCGAAATTATCGCGCTGCGTGACCTGCGCCGAAACACGCCCGGCCCAAAAGGCGCCGGACAGCAGCAGCAGCGTGGCGATGATACGATTCACCGGAGTACGGGAATGGATGAATGAGGAAATCAGACCGAACGATTTGTAGCGCGCATCGTCGACGATGCTACTTCAGTTTGCGGCTCCGCGGCGGAATCGCAAACTGAAGTTTGCGCTACATCACCGCTTATACAACCCCGCAAAAGCCGATAAGTTACAAATAAAAATAGGAATAATTTTAGCCCATCGCCTTTGTAGCGCGCATCGTCGGCGATGCGCGCTACACCGCGCGCGTTTGTGCTTCATTAACTATCGCGTTTTTGAGCGGGTTTCGCACTTTGTAGCGTTCCAACAATATCTGCAATTACAGACATACCCAAAGTTCCCGAAATCCCCGGATTTTCTGAAATGTGTGGATCGAAATGGTATTTCGATCCAAATAGGGCGAAATGCCATTTGATCGTGGGCGATCAATTCGCCCCACACGCACATTACCTTGCGATTTCCACCTTCGCCGATTGATTGCCAATACGCAGGAAATACGCGCCAGCTTCTATATGCGAAATATCCATCGTAACGCCTGCGCCATCGTCGCGGGCCTCGGCGCGCTCGCGGCCCAGGAGATCGAAGAGCCGCGCCGTGCCCGATGGGCCGCCGAGAATTTGCAGCGCGTTCGTCGCGGGATTCGGGAAGACGCGAAGCGTTTCGCTCGAATTGGATTTAAGCTCCACGCCCGATGGAAACTCCGGTAAAAACGTAAGCTGCCGAACAATGCGGCCATCGAGAGTGATTTCCCAAAGCGGCGAGGATTCATCAGCATCCTTGTGCATCGAAACCGCGAGCGTGGAATCGGTAATAAACTCCGCATCGATGCCCCAAAAGGAGTACATGCAAAACGACTTCTGAAAATTGATAACTATTGGCGGCGCAGTGAGCGAATCCATCTTATAGACCCAAACTTGCGGAAAAATGGAATCCGCCGGGGGCCCCTGCCCATTCGGGCTCACGCTCAATGCCAATAGTTTTTCGTTAGGTGAAAAGCTGGCCCATCCCAGACGCTCAATGGAGGAATCTAAAAGCAGTAGTGAGCTATCGTCTAAAAAATAGTTTCCATCGCCTGGTTCACGCTGGGCCATCACTACATGGCTTTCCGACCGGGTTTGCGCTATGGTTTGAAGCCTCCCAGCCCAAGGTGTACGCCAAATTGCTTGCGTTTGAGGAATATAGAATTCCTCGGAATCGTCATTTATGACCTGAGCGGTGATTTCGAGTGTGTCGCTTGATTTCGAAGAGCCTTGGCGCCAGGACAGCAAATTAAATGGCCCGAGAGTGTCGCCATATGGTCCAAAGATTTCAGGGGTTATTCGGCGACACTCTCCAGTCGAGAGCCTATAGGTATAGATATGACCATACCAGAATTTCCCTGAATAAAATGTATCTTTAAGCTGGACACAGACTGCAATAAGGTCTGGATCATAGGGACACCATGCAATATCATAGATACCCTCATAAACTTGAGGAAGGCCGGTATAAATAACTATTGGTTTTCGTTCCAGCGTTGTGAGGTCGATTATCCAGGCGGAATCATACTCACCATCTATAACGGATAAATGCTTTCCATCGGGAGAAATAAGTGGCATAAGGTTGGCGTATGGCGGAATACGGCGACCCAGGCCAGGCGTTGTATCACCGAGTGGCAGTGGGCAGCAACAGGAATCGCGTTGTGCTTTTGCAGGAAAGGCCATCATCATGGACGCCATGTTGGCGGCGAGCATGATGCGCGCCGCCAAAGCGATAGATTTAGTTTTCATTTGTTAATGGCGAACTAAAAACTTTGCGACTTGCGAAACGGATTGTGATATAAGTCGGCAAGTATAAATCCCTTCGGGCAGAAGTGCTGTCGCGATTTGAAAATCACTGTGACCGGTATTTAGATCCCTTTCAATAACTTCGCGTCCCACGGCGTCGAAAACCTCGAACGTTGCCCGCTCGGATGAAGTGGAGTGGACTGAAATTTTCTCTGACGAGATAGAAGGCCAGACGGAGAGTCCGCCTTCATCCATCGGCTTTTCCGCAACGCTTGCCGGCACTGTCGAGCTGCCGAAGACGGTGATATTGATGCCAAGGTTAGCATCGGGAGGGAATGTTTGAAAGGTGCTTCCTCCGTCCGTGCTGATCTCATACTGATACGTGTGGGCATGCACAATGTCCGAGAAACTATGACGAATACCAGGACGCTGGATATTAGGATAAGTCCCGTCTCCCCCTTCCGCGTCAATCACATCGGCCCAGGGTTCTTCGATGATTGCACTGCCTGGCATCCAGCCGAAATGAGTCGCCGATGTGTCCGCGCCCGCCGTGCCCCATGTGTACACTTCATGACCGATCGCCGGATCGCGATCAATCGACGATGCATACTGGATTGAACCCTTAATCTCCCGAACCTTATAAGAATAACTACCGCTCGCAAGGCTTCCGGTAGAGCCTACGTCCTGCAGCGTTATCTTCTGCCATGTGGAAGTATAGGTGGCAGTTGAGGTGTTAAGATTCGAACCTGTAATCGTGTAATGGAATAGCCGATACGTCCCGATTGTCGGGTCGAGCATTGTAAACATTTTATCGGCTTGGAGAAAACCCCAACCGGATTGCTTACTAAAGTCTGGAGACATAGCAGCATTATTGGCCGATGCCTCGATCATTCCTTCCCAATCCTCCATGAAGGGTTTGATAGAGTTTGGAATCGAAGGATAGTAGCTCATCATCAGAGGTTTTTAAGAATTAAATGAATTTCAACACACCAATATACGAAGAAAAAATGGCCAGGGCATGAAATCCGGAAAAATACCTTTATTCAATGTGTAATTTCCACCTTCACCATCTTCACCACCGCTGGCCCTCCTCCAACCGGCGCGGCTTCGATTCGAATGAATGCCGCGCCGGTGTGGGGCAGCATATCCGCATCCACCGCGAGCGTGCCCGCGCCGGCTTGCACATTCGTTACCGCGTGGCCGATCTCTTCGCCCGACTCGCTAAAGACTTCGCTCGTCACCTGGCTGGGTTGTGCGGCTTGGTAGCCAACGGATACGCCGCCCGTGTGGTCCGCGGGGTTTGGCCACACGCCGATCAGCGTGAAGAATGGCTTATCGCCGCGCATGTACGCGCGGATCGTCGGGTCGCCGCATTCATCGGCGTAGGGAATCGAAAGCGTGAAGCTCTGCAAATTGTAGGCACACGGATGATTCGCCCATGTGAACGTCGGCGTGACGGTAACGACGGTATCGGTCGTGAGATACGCGCGCATGAGAATTGCAAGCAGAAGATCGTTCGCGATCTTTGCAGAATCCGACACGGCGGAGCCGGTTACGGTAATGGTATAGGTACGCGTAGCCTGGTCCCAGTATTTGCTGATGGTATAGGTCGAATCGCCGGGAACGGCGAGTGCGCCGGTGGTATCGATTCCGGTCGGTTCGAAGAGATCGTTCGAGAAGTGGAGGGAGAGCGTCCAGCTATCGAGTTCGGTCACTCCGGCACGCGGGCCTTGAACAGTGATCGGCAGTTTCAAATCGGATACATCGTTCGCGGACGACGCATAGGCCGGCAACAGCGCGTGAAGCGTGAACACGCGCTGCTTGCGCAGAAGCGCCGCGGTGACCGTATCGACGACCGGCAATTCACCATCCAATAGGTGCTGGAATAATCCCATTTTCAAGACCTGCGAACCATTCAAACTATCTGGCGGGAATTCATAGTAAACGAGTAGGGGATAGCTGCTGTCCGGTGGGATAAAGATTGGGAACCGGAAGTTGTGATACGGCTGACGAAGACTAAATCCAGCGGTGTCGGAAAGCATGGTGATGCTGTCGATCCGTTCCTCGACCGGATAGGGATTGGCCAGCAGCACCAAACTCGAATCAAGATTGCAATTCGTGATTGTGTCGAAGAAGATGCTGTCCGGCCCGATGGGTCCTGTCCGCACTTTCGCTTTGAGAATTATCATGGGCTGATAGTTCGAATCCGCGGGATACAGCAAATAGCGCGTATCATTCGTGATAAAGAGAGTATCGAGGAAATCCCCTTCTTCGACAATATGAAATCGAACGGTTCCTGTAAGGGAACTGCCAACATCGAGCGGTTCATCGAGCGTGGCGCTGGGCTGATTGAGCGTTACCGTGAAATGCGAGGCAGTATCATAGGCGAGCGAATCGAGGAAACCCTTCATCGTGCCGGTATTCGATACCGTGAACGGTAGGATCGTGTCGCCGATCGGCGTTTTGCTCATGGGAACGATTATCGTTCCAAAGTCGATGGTGTCGGGCGTTACGAGTACCAGCGGTTCGACGCCGCTACCTCGGATCGTGTCGTAAAGTGTATCCCCATCGATGGTATGGATGCGGACGATGAGCATTTTCGCGCCGAGCGATCGCGGCTGAAAGCTCACCGTGAAATGAAGGGACGTATCGCTGCCCTCATAACCTAACTTGATCGGCAATTTACGCGGCCCATCGGGAGGAAGCGTATCGAGATTAACCGTAAAATCCCCGCCCCTGGCGCCCAGCGCCGAGGAATCGACAATACTTACGCTGTCGATGGCCGTGGTATCGGTTCCACGATTTGTTATCGAAATATGGATGGTGTCCGACTGGCTATCGACTCGGAGCGGGCCAAAATCATATCCAGAGGAAGCAACATTTGGCTCGACCCCGATTCCCATTAAGATGACGACGGGAGTATCGAGCGTGTCGATCGCGGTGGGATACGTCCAGAAAATAGGAATTCTCCCAATCTGTGGCCCAAGCTTCTTCGGCTGGAAATGGACGGAATCGGGAATGTTGGAGGAGGGAAGGAGTATGAG
>DASRZC010000022.1:0-11051 GCA_035686785.1 Kapaibacterium sp. (SeqCode) | reverse complement strand
CATTACCGGCAAGAGCAAGGACGACCTCCAGACCGCCATTGCTGCCCTCAAAGGGCTGAACATCGATTTTCCGATTCAGTTTACGAATTACCGGTAAACTAAAATAGTGAATCGGTATTTTGCGCTCCCTTTCCTGATCATCGCGTTGAATGTCAATAACGCATGGGCAGATGCCGTGCCTCATTTCGACCTAATTCGGATTCATGTTCGTGTTGCTTCCGATATTTCGCATACAGGGCCACTGGATTCGATTGCCCTTCTGCTTCGACGCGACACGACGCCGGAGATTTTCGATACTATTCGCGAGAACCAAGAGATCGGTTCAGCCGGATCGGGTATTGGGCTATGGTGGGATGTACGTCACAAGAGCTCCGATCACTGGAGCGAGGATGACGATCAATGGTTCAAGGCCCATAATGCGGGCCAAGATGAATTCTCCCTCCACGGTCGAGGCGCGGAATACCTTCGCCCTTTTAAGATGTTACTTTATTATAGTAATCGTGTGCTTGCAAGTCCTCTGCTAAAGCCTCAGCACATGGAGTGTCAATTCAGCTTGGTTGTGCATGGGAACTCTGTTGAAAACGCGAGTAACTTTTTCCAAATCTCATGGGGCGAATACTTTTCCTATTTATTCAGTACGATCTTCATTGAATTGCTCGTCGCTATCCTTTACTTTTGGAGACGTCGTGTACCGCTATGGAAGGCCCATTCGATTATAACAGCAAATCTCATTTCACATCCGATCCTTTGGACGGTTTGCACGTACCTTATCGGCTTTGGCTGGGGCGAGATCGGCGGCGAGATCGGCGTTACCGCCTTCGAAGCCTGGTGGGTCTACTTGTTTTGCAAGGAGTTTCTTACGTTCAAACAGAGCGTAAAATTGAGTATTCTAATGAATGTCTTGAGTTACGTATTTGGATGGGTTCTGGTTGCAACGATTATAAGTATCCTCGGACACTGAAATGAATTTCCCGATTCAATTTACGAATTTCCGCTAACCTCGACGAAGTGCAGCCCTCTAAATCTCTATCCGAGTTTCTTCAGCACGATCACGAGCGGCTCGATGCGCTGCTCGAACGATTTTCCAACGATCTCTCCGACCGCGAAGCATACTTGGAATTCCGAAGCGGGCTGCTCAAGCACATTCGCTTCGAGGAGACTCTTCTCTTCAAGGCCGCGCAACGTGCGAACAATGGAATAGCCATTGAGCTTGCCGCGAAACTTCGGCTGGACCACGGCGCTATTGCCGCGCTCCTCGTTCCCTCTCCGACTCCGAAGATCATTCAGGCACTCCAAACCGTTCTTCGAACCCATAACGCGCTCGAAGAAGTACCGGATGGCGCGTATGCCGAATGTGACGCGCTGTTGGAAGCGGACGCCGGGCGGATCATCGAAGAATTCGAAAGCATGAAGCCGGTCCCGATGGCAAAGAACACCGATATTCCCCTTGCGATGGCAGCGGCTGGCCGCGCGCTCGAACGGGCCGGTTTCAGCCGTTCGCTGATTTCTTCCGAAGGATCAGCCCAATAAGCCGCCAGCCCCAGATTCCGAGCGCCAGCATCCAGAGTAATGCGGCCCACAGGAGATGCTGTGAGTAAGACGCCGGCGCAAAGGGTGCTCCGGCTCTAGCAAGCATTGCAATCGTGCCACACACAAGCGCGATGCGCAACGGCCAGTTTTTCTTTTCGCTCGCGAGGCCGTGCCCGCCATGCGAAAGTGTCACGCGCATTCCGACCGCGAGAATGAGCAGCGTGAAACCGCCGATGAACATCACGTGCATCATGTCCACGCGATAGACAGGCAGGAATGCCACGAGCCACAGCGAAATAACAAGCAGAATATTTGCGGTCCACACGCACCATGAAAGCGTCGTTCGTGTAACGGGGAAGCGCCACGGTTCGACCGTCGCCGCCATCACTACGGTGGCGACGAACGCGCGGATGAAAGTCATTCCCGAAATATCAAAGCCATACTCCGCAATGATCGAAAGCATCAGCAAAAAACCCGCGATGATGTAGAGGTAGCGCGGCGATTGCGGAAACAGGCGTCCCTTCGGCGCGCCCACGCCCGTGACTTGTATCACGGGCAGCTTGTCGAAACCGAGCAATCGCGGCCCTAAAAATCCACCGACGCCGAGCACGAGCATGAGCGTCATGCCTTCGGTGAGCGAGCGCCTTCCGGCGGTCACCCAGCCCGAATCAACCAGGCCCCACGCGGCGAACGCGTTGACTATCGCGCCGAGCATTCCGGTCAGCAGCGCGATACCAACGAGCGAAAAAGTTACGGGCAGCGCGCCATGACGCCGCAGGTAGCGCTGCACTGCGAGCGTTATAAGCATGGCATACGCACCTGCGAAAGCTGTCTGACCGATCGCATACGCTTGCGCCTCAAGCGCAACCGCTCCTATGACGATCAGCAGCGCAAGCGCTAATTGAGCGGCGAGCGAAGGATTTTCGGTCCCCGTGAATTTCGGAATCGCCGTCAGCAGAAAACCCGCGATAAAGCAAAACAGGAATCCATTCGATTGAATGAACGCATGGGAGATGCCCCAATAACCGGTGATGACGCCGAAATAGGAGAGCGGCCACACCATCACGCCGGCAAACCCAAGAAAAATTCCGAGAGGGAAGAAGATGCGATAGGGATCGATCGGGGATGGGCGAGAAATATTCAAGCGGAAGAAAAGTTACATGAAAAAGTCATGGTTAAACAAACGTGCGGTGGAAGCTGTTCGCGCTCGAACGAGCTGGTTTCAGCCCTTCGCTGTTCCCCGTAAATCTTTCTTACCCCCCGTCAACTTTTCTTACGTCCCTAAAGTCAGAATTTTTCCCACTTTCTCGAAATCGGGTTAAATTAGTCCTGTTAAGAGCTTGGCATTAAAATCTACTCTCCTGGAGGATAAACCGGCGTTTATGTGCCACCGGCAACAGTTTCCACGCACTGTTTCCTAATTTGACTATGAAAATTCGTTTGTTTTCTCACTATTGCCTCCTATTTTCCGCCGCGCTTCTAATTGCATCCTGCGCGAAAAATCCTTCGGGATTACCGGCACTGACCGGCGAGCAGCGCGTTGCGCAGCTTACCGATGCTCCGATTGTTCCGGCGCGAGTCGAAGAGAGCGGCGCACAAAAAGTGATCGTTAACCTGGTCGTGCATGAGGTGGTCAAGCAAATCGCCAATGGCGCGACCTACAAATTCTGGACGTTCGGTGGAAACGTCCCTGGAAAATTCATTCGCGTCACGCAGGGGGATCTCGTGGAGGTGCATCTGAGCAATCCGGCGAGCAGCATGATGCCGCACAGCATCGACTTTCATGCGGTATCCGGCCCCGGCGGCGGAGCGGAGGCATCGTTTACGGCTCCCGGCCACACGTCCGTTTTTTCGTTCCGCGCGCTACATCCGGGGCTTTTTATTTATCATTGTGCAACGGCACCCGTCCCAATGCACATCGCAAATGGCATGTATGGGCTTATTTATGTGGAACCGCGCGATAACCCGCTTCCGCCGGTGGACCACGAGTTCTATGTCATGCAAAGCGAGATCTACACTACCGGCAACTACGGCGATACCGGTCTTCAGGAATTTTCGATGGACAAAGCAATTGCCGAACAGCCCACCTACGTCGTGTTTAATGGTGCTGTTGGCTCGATGCTCGGGCCTACTGCTCTTCATGTGAAGGCTGGAGAAACCGTTCGGCTCTTTGTCGGCAATATTGGGCCGAACCTGGCCTCGGCGTTCCACATCATCGGCCTCCAGTTCGATAATGCCTATGTCGAAGGCGGCTCGCTTGTCAATCACGATGTGCAGACCACGCTCATTCCGCCAGGAGGTGCAACCATCGTGGAATTCAAAGTACAGGTTCCCGGAACGTATCACATGGTCGATCACGCAATCTTCCGCGCATTCAATCAGGGCGCGATGGGAGATATTATAGCGACTGGCCCGGAAGATTCCGCGATCTATTCCCATCAGCAACACTACGAAAATTACAACGGACAGTAAAGGTGGGATGAGGGATGAAGGTGATGCAAACGATCAGCAAATTAAGAAGTATTATTGCGGCGCTTACAATCACTACCGTGACTGTTCCGCAGGCACCATCGTATGCATTCGCTAAACACATTCATCCCTTCGACAAGCTCAGGGCAGGCTCTTCATCTTTCATCCCTCATCCTTCATCCTTGCCCGGGATGGTCCGAATCCCATCGGGATTTTACCGCCCATTTTATACTACAAAAGGAATTGACTCGATAAGGATCGAATCCTTTTACATGGACGCGGCGCCCGTCACCAATGCAGAATTTCTCGAATTCGTGAAGGCAAATCCTGCATGGGCACGATCATCCATCTCCCCAATACTCGCGGAAGCAGGCTACTTGAAGCGCTGGCGCAGCGATTTTGAAATTGGCGATGCTGAACTCGCCGACAAACCCGTGGTCGACATTTCATGGTTCGCGGCGCGGGCCTTTGCGAAATGGCGAGGCAAGCGGCTGCCAACGATTGCGGAGTGGGAATATGCCGCGCTCGCGCCTATCGTAAGGCCTATGTTTGCAAGCGGCAATGCAAAGAAAGCACTCGTTCTCGAATGGTACAGCAAGCAGAACTCACGGCAACTCCAGCAAGCATCGTCGGCGATGCGGGCCTGCACCCTGAACCAAAATGCGGACGGCGTATGCGATCTCTTCGGGCGGGTTTGGGAGTGGGTGGAAGATTTTAACAGCATTATCATTCCCAGTGAGAGCGGCTCGAATTTGGGCGCGTTATGCGGAGCGGCTGCGGCAGGATCGCTCGATCCGACCGATTATGCGACCTTCATGCGCTTCGCAATGCGTAACAGCCTCAATGCGAATGATGTGACGGATCAACTTGGATTTCGATGTGTAAAATGAAGATGTGTAAAATGAAAAACAGAATAGTTACTTTTCTCTTTGTGGCGGCTGCAATGCAGACCTCGCTATCGTGCTCACCGCGCAATCCGGAAACGAATGCCGCAATTGCAACCGATACCGGCGTGCATTCCGCTGCTTCCTCTGGTTCTATTTACGATGTCAAGCTCGCGCTGGATAATCAGAATGGAGAGAAAGTGGAGTGGCAATCGCTCCGAGGGAAAATTCGCGTGATGGCGATGGTTTTCACACATTGTCCTTCCGCTTGTCCAATCATTACACTGCAAATCAAAAGCGCCGAGTCACGGATCCCCGCTTCCGCGCATGGGAAAGTGGATTACACGCTCATCTCTTTCGATGCAAAGCGCGACACGGCTGCACGGCTGCGAGAATTCTATAAGGAGCAGCATCTCGACACAAACTGGCAGCTTCTGCATGGCTCGGCGGACGATGTAAGGACCATTGCGGCGCTTCTCAATGTGCAATATAAAGAATGGCCCGGCGGCGATTTTACACATTCCGATGTTACGTTCGTGATCGATTCGAACGGTCACATTGTGCTGCGGCAGGAAGGAATTGCTCTGCAGAACCCCGAAGTGGTTGCCCATGCTGTCACCGCTCTGCTCAAAACTGCATTTTGAAATATAAATCGGATAGGAGTTGAGCGCGACGGAAAGACGCCCCGAAGCGCACGAACGGTTCTTGGACCGGAGCCATACGTCTTTACAATATTATTCGAAGCGAGCGCGATCTCCATGGGGAATTACGAATTACGAACTACGAATTGGGGAATAGCATCAAAGGATGAACGGAAAGAGGCAGTTCCCATATTTATCAGCAGCCATCGCTAATAGCCGAACCCGCACGAGTTAGCAAAGGTGATTGGCACATTTTAGGGCGCAAGTTGTTTATTAACTAATGCGTCTCTCGCAACACGAGATAAGAAAACGGGCAATAGAATTTGCCGACAAATGGAAGGACGAATCCCGCGAGCGGGCTGAGGCTCAATCCTTTTGGAATGATTTTTTTGAAGTTTTTGGCGTGCCACGCAAGCGGGTTGCGACGTTTGATGAGCCTGTCAAAAAATCCGATGGTCGCGATGGCTTCATAGATCTGTTATGGCGAGGAACATTAATCGTCGAGCATAAATCGCGCGGAGGCAATCTCGACAAGGCGTATGGTCTGGCCACCGATTATTTCCCAGGACTCAAAGAGGCCGAGCTTCCCCGCTATGTCCTCGTCTGCGATTTCGTGATTTCAGAATTTTCTTACTAAAAAAAACTGATGGAAAAAACCTACACTAAACCAGCCACACGCGAAGAAAGACTGAGCGACGCGGCGCAATACACGCTGGATAACCTCGATGCAGCACTTGCTGAAAAGCTTATCACATGCCCCAATTGGTTTCAGGTACAGCTAAATGAATCCCGTGAATTGCTACGAGCGGCCTTAGCGGTTGCGGAGTAATAATCCACGACCGGAAATGCTAATCAACAAAAGTGGGTTTCAATTACGATAATAATCAAGACGATGACCGACTATATTGAGCGAATTAATACCGAGCTAAGATCTTCCCGAGAATTTTCCTGCGAAGCCTTGGATCTTTTTGGCGGGTGCGGGGGCCTTTCGCTCGGGTTTGAATCTTTAGGGATATCTACCGTCGGATTCGAGAAGGATCCTGATGCGGTGAATACTTATAATCGTAACCTAAAGGGGCACTGTGAGAATGTCCTTCTTTCGCTTGATTCACAGTACCCAAGTACCAAGATTTTAATTGGAGGCCCACCTTGCCAGCCCTTTAGTGTTGGAGGGCATCAATTTGGACTTCATGACTCACGGGACGGATTCCCAATTTTTATTGCGGCTGTCGAAAAGCTCCAACCTGAAATTTTTCTCTTTGAGAATGTAAGAGGACTTTTATACAGCAATCGATGGTATTTTGATGAAATCGTCAGTGCTCTTGAAAAGCTCGGATACCTTGTAGAACATAGGCTCTTGAATGCTATCAAATATGGGGTTCCACAGAACAGGGAGCGATTATTTGTCGTTGGGCATCGCGGGAAATTCCGATTTCCGGCGCATGAAGCAAAGGCTTATACTGTTTCGGACGCAATCGGAGATTCTCTACATTCCTTCGAAGATGATTCAAAATTTTTAACCGAATCGATGGATCAATACATTAAAAAGTATGAAATAGCTTCGAAGTGCATTAATCCGAGAGATTTATATCCGAATAGACCGTCAAGAACCCTAACCTGTAGGAATATTGCTGCTCCGACTGGAGATATGATCCGCTTGAGACTGCCTGATGGCAGACGGCGAAGACTATCCGTTCGTGAAGCCGCAAGGCTTCAAAGCTTTCCGGATTGGTTCAGGTTTGAGGGGAACGAAACAAGTCAATTCTATCAAATCGGTAATGCAGTGCCTCCGATGCTCGGACGCGCACTCGCAAAATCAGTTGTTAACTATCTCGACAGTCAGTTCCGGCACTCACTAGATGACATCATGCAGATGAATTTGGAGAGTCAATCTCTTCTCCTTACAATTTGAAAATGCCAAAGAGTCAAGAAAAGAAATCCAAGTCGAAAACATTGCTGTCGTTAATCAATACGACTTGCGAAATACTTTCGGGAATTGGAATCCCGATGTCCGAACTTTCAGGTCGGCGCAAAGAATTGATGGCGTTAAGCGTTATGGCGCTCGGAGGGATCAGAAAGAGTTGGACTGAGAACAATCAAATAATGCCACTTCGCTCTCGTGACATTATTGAATTTCTTCAGAATCATTATAGCGAAAGTATTTCCTCTGGCTCCTATGACGACATCAGGCGAAAACATCTCAAGTTTCCCGTACTATCTAACGCAGTAATTAGAAGCAAACCTAACGCTGCAACGAATGATGGAACCCGTGGTTATCTTCTCAATCCTGAATTCAAAGTGTTGGCTGCTTCTTTCGGCACACTTGAATGGGAAAAGAAGCTCAAGACATTTCTAAGCACTAATGACCGGCTGGATAAAAAGCTTTATAGAGAACGGAATCTGCCGAAGATACCCGTTGCACTACCGGATGGACTCCAAGTAGAACTCAGTCAAGGCAAGCATAATGAATTACAGAAGGCAATCATTGAGGAATTTTTGCCCCGATTCACAAGTGAACCAGAAGTTCTCTATGTTGGCGATACATCGAATAAGGGATTGCATAAAAACGAAAAGCGGCTTTCGCAAATCGGTTTTTTCGAACTCTCTCACGAAGAACTCCCCGATGTGATCGCATACATGCCAATCAAGAATTGGCTATTCCTCATAGAGGCGGTTCATTCAACTGGACCCATGAGCGAGGAACGACTGCTTCAACTTAAAAAACTAACAGCTGCGTGTGCGGCTGAGGTCGTTTATGTTACAGCATTTTTGACAAAAAAGGATTTCCAAAAATGGAGCGGACAAATCGGATGGGAAACGGAAGTTTGGATTGCTGAACGCCCGGATCACATGATACATTATAATGGCGAGAAATTTCTTGGGCCATATAAGAAAAAATGAAATAATCTCATGACTCAGGCTGTGCTGGATACAAACGCGAAATATCGGGAATCCTCTCTCGCCGATCTTTACGATCCCGATAGAATGCCGCGCGATCTTCTCCTCGCTCATCGTAAACTCGACCGCGCTGTTGATCGCTGTTACCGCACAAAAGGTTTTAAAGATGAGTTAGACCGGCTCGATTGGCTGTTTCATCTTTATAAGGAAAAGACCGAAGGAACAATCTAAGGCTTGCCGGGACATACGTCCCCGGCTATTTTCTTTCGTACCTTTCCGAATTGGGAACTTTCGGATTTCGCGGGCGGGCGAAACTTTTGTATTATATTGAATGTACTCTGATGGGCACCCATCGGGCGAGTATTAATTATGGGCACCTCTAAAAACTCCGAAACCTGGATTCCCGCATTCGCGGGAATGACAGTAACGATTGTTTTTATGCGCTTCGCGCCATGATTTACGCATTTTGTCATTCCCGCGAATGCGAGAATCCAGGAATTCATCAGGGATTGCTTCAAGGCATTTAATTCTTCACTATTTTGAGTAAATTACACGAAGGCCGGGTCGTCATTGTGACGGGAGCGGCAATAGGGAATGGTCAGGCGTTCGCGTCGGAGTTCGCGCGCGAGGGTGCGCGCGTGGTGCTCGCGGATTTGATCGAAGCGACCGAAACGCGCGAGCGCATCATGGCGCATCCGGGGGCGCTCGAACCGCGGATGCTTACGGTGGATGTCACGAGTGAATCGGCGACGAAAGAAATGGCGCGGACCGTGAAAGAGGAATTTGGCCGCATCGACATTCTCATCAACAACGCCGGAATCTATGACGAGGAGCCATTCGAACTGCTCACGCTCGAAGCCTGGAAACGGGTGATCGATGTAAATCTTACCGGATTATTTCTTGCCACCAAAGCGGTGCTGCCAGTAATGAAGCAGCAGGCATTCGGACGGATCATCAATCTTTCCAGCGACACGATTTGGCTTGGGACGCCCTATCTCGTCCATTATGTGACGAGTAAAATGGGCGTGGTCGGATTTACGCGCGCGCTGGCGACGGAAGTTGGGAAATATGGGGTTACGGTAAATGCGATCACTCTTGGGCTTACGGCTACGCAGCGTCCGCCCGGTACGCGACTGACGCAAGGAAATATTCTCGCGCATGTTCTGCCTCCCCAAGCCATCGAGCGGGCGGAGACTCCGGAGGATATTGCGCGCATTGTTTCCTTTCTGGCTTCGGAGGCATCGAGCATTATTACGGGACAGACCATTAATGTCGATGGCGGGGTGGCGCGGCATTAGGATTCCGAACAGATTTACCCCTCCTAAAGAAGGAGGGGAAAGGGGGTGGTACTTATGCACACGGAATTAACCACCCCCCAACCCCCTCCTCTTTAGGAGGGGGCTTTCATTTGACTCATAAATTAAAAAATAAAAAAAATACAGGCAGCGGGAACAAATGCAGGTTTCCGGTTGTCAAACGAATAAGAATTCAAACTCCTGAAACGAATAATGCCATAGAGCCTGCCGAGAGAAAACGGCAGAAGTATCATTTAGCAACTATACACTCCTTTGGTGGCTAACAGCCTGTGATTCGACTTGTCACTTTTTTCGATATACGCGCCGTCTTCCGAAAATTCATCGGCACTGCTTCCTCGTTTCTATCAGCGATTCACTGTTTTCTAACTTTTCTATCTTCCAGCCCACCGCTTTCTAACATGCCACTTTTCCATCCTTCCATTTACAAAGTTTTCCTACTATCGCTTTCGATCGATACGAGTACCTACCGGCACCGCGAAGGCGGACTATCTTCCACCCAATCCATTTATTAACCACACTTTCCACTAACCTTTTGAAGGAAACCAACCAATGAATATCAGAACCAAAGACGGCCTGACCGACGCAATCGAAGGATTACGCTCGGAATTGGGCGCCATTAAAGAAGAACTACGAGTTATCGATATGCGCAAGCCGGCGCTGGAATCGCGCGCGGAGCGCATTGCCGAGGCGATTCAAACCCTCGTCGGCGATGGCTCGACGGGCGATCCGCGCTGGATGTCGCTGCCGCGCGTTATCGAAACCGGTCTCGAACGTCCGACTCCTTCCTTTGCCGCTGCGCCCTCCGAGCCGCGGGCGATCGTCCATCGGGAAAAGCGCCAAATCGGCCCTATCCGCAAGCCGGAAATTACGGAAGATGCGATTCTCGCCATGGCGGATTTTACAGAGCATTCCCGCCGGCCGGTCAAATCGGCCGAGTTGTATGAATATTTGGTCAAAGAAGGAATGATGGAGCCGATCGAAACGGAAATGCCATATAAATCTTTTGCGATCACGCTTCGGAATGTTCAGCAGGAGTTTATCGAGTACGACCGCGCCAGCAAGACGTGGAATCTGAAGGACCGCTCGCCGCGCGCCAAGCTAAAAGAGGCTCTTGAAAAAGGCGATGGCACGCGCGTGCTTTCTTCCAACAACATTGGCGTTCCGCGCTCGGAGCATCCATTCGTCAAGGCGGTGACTGCTGTTTTCAAGGAGCACCGCTGGGAGCCGCTCACGGCCAACCGGCTCTATGATGAGCTTTCCGAGAAGCGGGAAAGCGGCCTGATCCCCGGTGTTGGAAGCCTCGCCGAATTTGC
>DASRZC010000021.1:0-5993 GCA_035686785.1 Kapaibacterium sp. (SeqCode) | reverse complement strand
GCGATTTTTATCCTCTGATCGGATCGTTTGCAACTGCTTATCAGCCTTCCGGCGTTCTGGCATGAGTCAAGCCGCTATCGATGAACCGAGCATATAGAATTTTTCTTTTTATCCTGATTTTTTTTATATCGATAGCCCCCTCTCCCAGCAGGGAGAGGGGGTTGGGGGTGAGGCAATCCCCGAAAAGCGTCACCATCAAATCGCTCCTAAAAAAAATGCCGCGCGCGGAGATTATGAAAACGCTCGGCGCGCATTCCCTTAGCGATTCCACTGTGACGAACGAGGGTGGCAAAAACCTGCGGATGCTCCTCTTCGAGCCGGTGACATTCGAAGGGGTTCCTGCTTTGGTCGAGGCGGTCATGGATGGTGACAGCACGGTTCTTTTGCAGGTTTATCTTCCCTACATCGGCCACCCCTCCACGCGGCTGCACTTTCCCTTCGAGATGACGAGCTTCGTGCAAGGTACGGCCGAAGATTACAACCAGATGGAACGAGAAATCGAGGATGAGCTTGGCATCCCGACGGTGCTGACGGGCGTGAACTTCGAATACATCGCGGGAAACACGCAGAGCATTTTCGGCGTATTTAGAAACGGAGAGATTCGTATTACTATCGTTCCGACATCCGGAACTTATCGAAGTTCGAATTGAATCACTTTTAAGATGTCATTGCGAGGAGCATTTGGCGACCAACGGGAGCCAAATGCGACGAAGCAATCCCCCGCGTAAAATCAACGGATTGCTTCGTCGAATCGAACTCCCTTCGGTCGTTCGATTCTCCTCGCAATGACGGTAAGAAATAATGTAATTAGAGATTTCTATCGTTATCATGGAAAAAGCAACATTTGGAGCCGGGTGTTTCTGGGGTGTCGAAGCCGAATTCCGGAAAATAAAGGGAGTTCAGAATACGCTGGTAGGGTATGAAGGCGGCAATACGCCGCATCCCACCTATGAGGAAGTATGCTCTCATAAAACCGGCCACGCCGAAGTCGTGCAGGTGGAATACGATCCCGCCAAAGTCTCCTATCAGGATTTGCTGAACGTCTTTTGGGAAAATCACGACCCGACGCAAGTAAACCGGCAAGGCCCCGACGTGGGCACGCAATACCGCAGCGTGATTTTTTATGACAACGACGATCAGAAGCGCCTCGCCGAGGAATCGAAAAAAGAGCGCGCCGAATCCAGCCGTTACCGCCGGCCCATAGCGACGGAAATCGTTCCCACCGCCGATTTCTGGCGCGCGGAGGAATATCACCAGCAATATCTCGAAAAACGCGGGCTGGCAAGCTGCCATATCTAACCCCGAACCCGGATTACGCGGATTGGATGGATTTTCTGGATTAGTATCGGAAAATTCAAGTAACGGGAATTCGAGCGACCATTTGGATATACGCGGTTATATCCTCGATTTGATGATTCTACTAAATTTGAGAGAGCAATAGTAATCCAGAAAATCCATCCAATCCGCGTAATCCGGGTTCAAGGTTAGTAGCCGACTTTCCAACCGGCGTCCTCCCGATACGTTCGCTCGACGAGCGAATCCTGCGTGGCCGGTTCGCGTCCTGTCACATTCAGGTTATAGAGCACGGTGGCAACGCCATTATCCTGCTTGACGGAAAGTACTTTTACATCCGCGTGTTGCCCTTTCCAGCGATCGAACAGCGCATGTTGAGCCGCCGGAAGCGCTTCATAGACTTCCGCTTTATCGTGCGAGAGCGTTTCCATATAGCTCGCGGAATCCTGCGCGCTCAGGGCCGCATAGCTCCGCACGATAGCGTTCGCGGGCGTATCCTGCTCGTTCGGTCCGACGCAGGAAGAGAACAGAAAGGCAGCGGGAAGAATAAAGAAGCTGATGACGAGTGACTTACGCATAGTACAAGAAAATTGACTATGCGGAGTACTCGCAAAGGGCGTGCTGAATTATTTAGGGACGGAATTGTATCCCCAATGGGTCACTGCATGATCTTCACTTCACTAACGTGGAGCGGCTTAGTATCCATGCTTCCACTCGCCGCCCTCCATCACAAGACTTGCATGGATCGAATCATGGGAGTGAGGCCGCGGGCCGGTTACCGTCAGGTTATACAGCACGGTTGCGGTCGTAGAATCATTTTGCTTAACCGAAAGCACCTTTACCTCGGCGTGCTCACCTTTCCAATTTTTCATGATGGTATCGATCCGGTCTGGGTACATCGTATAAGCATCCACTTTATCCTGCGAGAGCGAGGCAAGGAACGCGGTTGTGTCCTGAGCTTCCAGTGCATTGTAGGTAGCAAGCACGGCATCCGCGGGGCCGGGCGGCGCTGCGGACTTGCCACACGAAATAATAAACACGGCGAAACCAAGAATAAACGGTTTGAAAAAGGCGTTGTTTGACATGATGGTTTTTAGTTTAATTTACAAAAATAACACATTCCCGCGAGCTCCGCAAAAACTTCCCATAATTCCATCCGAAATTTATGAATGACAGGCACCTTACCCTCCGCGACCACCGCATCGGCGATATCGGATGGGTCATCTATCGCCATGCGCTGCTTTATGCCGAGGAATATGGTTGGAACGAGCAATTCGAATCACTGGTAGCCCAGGGCGCCGGAAGATTCTTAAAAGAATTCGATCCCGCGCGGGAACGCTGCTGGATTGCCGAATTGGACGGGGCGTTTGCCGGTTCCATTTTCCTCGTCAAGGATTTGGAACGGGAGAATACCGGGAAACTTCGATTTTTTCTCGTTGAACCGGGCGCACGCGGTATCGGCTTAGGGCGGAAACTGCTTCAGGAGTGTGTTGATTTTGCGAAGTCTGCTGGCTACGAGAAGATCGTGCTCTGGACGAACGATGTTCTTCATGCCGCCCGGCATTTATACGAAGATTTCGGATTTCAACTTATCTTCGAAGAGCCAATTGTTCTCTTTGGGCCAGAGGGAATGGCGCAGACATGGGAAAAAGTGTTACGGAACGAAACCGCGCCATAATGTGGTATAACTTAAAGAAAGAGGAGGAGCAAAAAATGGTACCAGCAAACATTCAAGACGCATTGCTCGATGAATTGAAGGAACTGACTCCCGAAAATGGCAGCCGGCTGCTGGAAGTCGCGCGATCGATGAAAACCAACCATCGCTCGGAAGCGCCGACGCTCGAAGATGTTTTGCGCAACCTGCCCATCTGGGACGAGGAGCGTGCGCGCGAAATGGAAGAAATTATTGAAGAAGGTTGCGAACAAATCGATCTTTCACGATGGTAGAGAGTCTTGTCGATACTAATGCTGCGATTGCTTTGCTGAAGCGAAATCCGGACATCCTGAGAGCATTGAGGGACAAAAGATTGCATTTCTCAATAGTCGTGCTGGGCGAGCTTTGCTTCGGCGCGTTCAATTCCGCAAGAGTGGATGATAACCTCCGTGATGCCGACATTTTGATGGGGCGAAATCCGATTCACGGATGTGATGAGGAAACGGCGCGAGAATACGGCAAAATAAAAGCGCAACTCAGGCGGATCGGTCGTCCCATTCCAGATAATGACATTTGGATTGCTGCCTGTGCAAAGCAGCATGGTCTTCAGCTCGTTACGCGCGATGGCCATTTTCAGCATGTTAGTGGATTAGAAACGATGGACTGGTAATAAAATTATGTTCAAAGAATTCAAAGAGTTCCTAACGAAGAGCAATGCCATGGCACTGGCCATCGGTGTGATTATCGGGGCGGCGACGAGCAAGCTCGTCACGGGAATCGTCGCGGATTTGCTCATGCCAATCATCAGCTTAGTCCTTCCCGCGGGCGACTGGCGGGAAAAGGAAGTGGTGCTCAAAAGCTCGGTGGATGCCGCCGGCAAAATCACGGTCACTTCGTTCAAATACGGTGACCTGGCCGGCACGATCCTCGATTTCCTTATCATCGCCACCGTGGTATTCCTTATCACGAAAGCGCTGCTACCGAAGAAAGCGGAACCCGCGATGAAGGATTGCCCCGAATGCCTCGAAAAGATCCCTGCTGCCGCGAGGAAATGCAGGGCGTGCGGATCGGTGGTGGGGTAACTGTTCGAACTTTTGGAAATTATTCATGTTTTCAGATTCCATGAAACTCCTATCTATCACGGCAGTTTTGTTTATTGCGTGTTTTGCGCAGGCATGTCGGATCAATAGCACCGAAGGGCAAGGCAGCCTTCTGAGCGATGGCTATATTTCGTATTCGATTAATGGAGTTCCCTTCATTGCTCACGACAGCTTAATGGCAGGCGATCCGAGTAATTTTGAATTAAGTGGGTTCGATCTTGATTCCTCACTTTCGATATCAGGAAAGGGGATTCGGTTTTTTGTTGCACATTGTTTTGACACCGGAACGTATCTGCTCACTGTAGCCTCTTACGCTGATGTTCTTTTTGAGGATACGGTGTGGTCGGTTTATTGGACGGATTCAATTCATACCGGATTATTGCATCTTACACAGTTCGATTTGACAAAGAAAAGTCTTGCGGGAACCTTCACGTTCCTTGCTCAAAAGGATAATGGATCCACCTCCGATACGGTCAGGGTTGTAAACGGTACTCTCTATAACTTCCCGCTCAACCGAAATTAATTTCGGAGCATTTCCCCCTCCCGCTCTGTTGCACGCACCGATATTGCATTGTTTAGGACCGCACCACCACAAGTGGTAAAAACGCAGCTTCCGTGTCTACGCAAAAAATATTGATCTTTTCCTGCTTAGACATCAAGAGTTCCCGGATGGCCGAGGTAGGGCAGTTTCCCCCTAATATTCCGATTACTTTCGGTGGAAATCCCTTCGTAAAGCTTCTCTGGTGGAAATCAGCATCCTTGGAAACGATGACAAAATCATTTTCACGAGCATAATTCCATATCTCCGTATCGCTTGAATCTCGCATTCCGAGATTCCGAACATGTTGAGAGCCGGGAAAGAACGTCCCGATTGCTCGCACTATTTTGGGCGATAAATTTTGATCGAGCAGCAGCTTCATGCGGCCATGCCCATAAGCCGGCGCTCGCGCTCGGCGGCGAAGGCGAGCGACGCCCGAATATCGTCCGCTTCAAGGTCGGGAAAATCCTCGAGAATTTCGCGCTCGGACATGCCGGACGCCAGATAATCGAGGACATCGTAAACGCTTATTCGCATTCCGCGAATACACGGCTTTCCCCCGCGCTTATCCGGTTCGATGGTGATGCGATCGGTTAGATTCATAATGCTTATAATCAATAGACCAGCATTTTTAATTCCAAATGGTTAGTCTTCGGAGCATTTCCCCCCTCCCCTCTGTTGCACCGGCCTTAACGGAAAAAGTATGAAATATGAAGTATGAAGTATGAATTAGAAATCTGCTTCATCCCCTTTCATACTTCATACTTCATATTTCATACTTCTCCAGCGTGGCTCTCGACAAGATTCGGAATTTTTGCATTATTGCCCATATCGACCACGGGAAATCTACCCTGGCCGATAAGCTATTGCTGGAAACGCATACGCTCGAAGCCCGCGAGATGACCAATAATCAGATGCTCGACGACATGGCGCTCGAGCAGGAGCGCGGCATTACGATTAAGCTGCACGCCATTCAGATGAAATATACTCCCCCTCACCCTGCCCTCTCCCCGGGGGCGAGGGTTGAGGAAGAAGAGTATATTTATAATTTGATTGATACGCCGGGCCACGTCGATTTTACGTATGAAGTAAGCCGCAGCCTCGCTGCATGTGAAGGCGCGTTGCTCGTGGTTGACGCAACGCAGGGGGTCGAAGCGCAAACGATCGCCAATCTTTATCTTGCCATCGATGCCGGATTGGATATAATTCCGGTGCTGAATAAAGTCGATCTTCAATCGGCAATGATCGAAGAAGTAAGCCATCAGATCATGGACCTCCTTGGCTGCAAGCGCGAAGATATTATTCTCGCGAGCGCGAAAGCGGGGATTGGAATAAAAGAGATTTTGGAAGCTGTACGGCTGCGAATTCCTCCGCCGAAAGGCGATGTAACTGCGCCACTCACCTGCCT
>DASRZC010000020.1:0-4979 GCA_035686785.1 Kapaibacterium sp. (SeqCode) | reverse complement strand
GACTATGTGTTTTCCTCAGCCAATGATGGGTATAGAAATTTGCAAAGCACCTCATCGATCGACCTCTCCGGAATTTTCAAGCCAACGGTTCTCTACGCTACCAGTGGAGTGATAACATCGAGTGGCAACCCCAGCGAATCGCAAGGCCATATTTTCCCCAATCCCTCTACCGGCGGATTCACCATCGTGCCGCCGGATGGCGGAGGCGAGATAAGCCGAATCGACTTGCTTGACGAAGCCGGGCACGTTGTCGCCGATCTCACTCGCTCGGTGGTGAGCGATGCCGATGGTATCCATGTCAAGTCGGGCGGCTTAGCGGCGGGAACGTATTTCGTCCGCGTGGAAGCAAAAGGCGGCGAGTATCTTTACAAGATCGTCATCGATCACGGAGTGAAGTAACCCATGCACCACGAAATCGAACAAGAGATCGAGAGCTTCGTCGCGTTTCTGCCGGAGATCGAGGAGATGCCGCTTGGTGCCTTCGAGGAGCAGCTTCATGCGCGGCTGAACGCCATCGTCGCGATGAGTGATAACTACCCACAGCAGCGCGAGGCGTTCCGGCAGCGCGTGCTCGAACGGATTGATGATGAAATCGCAAAAGGGCACATGAACGGCCAGGCGCGGCTCAAGCCGTTCGGATACGCCGGAGATTTTCGAGTCATCGACTGGATGTATAGCCAGGTCCGAAGCCTCGAGGTCGAGAATGCCTTCTGGGACGACTTCTATCATCGACAGGTGGCCAGCATCAGCGTTCGCAACCGGAAGGAGTTCCTGAAGGCCGCGATCGCGGAAGCCGTTCGGAAAAAAGGAGGGCCGATTCGAGTCCTCGACCTTGCCTCGGGACCGTGCCGCGATCTGGCCGAAGCCATCGACGTGGCCGGTGAGGAATGTCATGGCAGTTCGTTCCATTGCGTCGATATGGAGCCGAGGGCCATCGAGTACGCCCAGAAGGTCACGAAGCCATATGCCAAGCTCGTGAGCTTCCAATGGGATTGCGCGAACGTCTTCCGATTTCGTTCACAAGAGCGGTACGATCTCGTTTGGTCGGCGGGACTATTCGATTACCTGAACGAACGGCTCGGCGCTGCCCTCATTGCAAAAATGTGGAGCATGACTGCCGAGGGTGGCCGGATGATCGTCGGTAATTTCCATCCTTCCAATCCGACTCGAAACTACATGGAGTGGTGCATGGACTGGGTGCTCATCCACCGGACGGAAGAGGAACTCCGGCGGCTCGGCATCCAAGCCGGCATCCCGGCCGATCGCATCACGATCGACCGGGAGCCGCTGGGAGTGTGCATCTTTTTATGCGCGGAGCGAACTGGCTAGGATTTCTTCGTTTCTCGCGGATCAGGGCTTTTTCGGCGAAGGTAGTAAGTTCTGTGTCGAGATGTTCTGATCCATGATGACGATTGCGTCAGTCGTAGGATTCCAAGCGACCCAGTATCCCGATGGTTTAGACGCGCCGTCCACCATTTGTGCAACTTGCCAGTTATGAGAAGCACCGATGACATTTCCCGGGTTAGCCGGGTCGGGATACTGCGCCAGCATAGTTGGTGGGGACGCCGTGTTCCATAACTGAACACCAGCGACAGGTGCGGGAGTGATCGTGGAAGAGCAGCCGAACGTATTTACTAGGTTCACAGGAATCGTCTGCGGCGCTGCCCCCGGATTAACTATGGCGGTGTAGGATGCGTTAGCGTTTAGCGTTGAAAGAAACACAAACTGACCCGTGGCATGGGTTCGTGCTCCGGCCTCCTGTTGATGATTCGGATTATCCATGATGATTAATAACTAAAATTGGAATGATGGTTTTTAAACGTAACTGAAGCAAATGAGTAAATTTGCAACGCAAAGATACGAACTTTTCAAGATAAAAATTGAGAAATGTCGAATTTTAACGATTCACTACGAACGATGACACTTGATGAGATCGAGCAGCAGCACTTTACCCGAGTACCGATTAGTGAGCTAATCACGGAAATCGAGAGGATTTATGAGATCAGCCTGCCAGATACTGACATCCGCGCTCGTGCTTCATATTTGATGGGCGTTTATTATGAACAAAAGGACCGCGAAAAGGCCGAGCATTATTACGCGAACGCTCAACGAATGGCCACGAAGCTGAAGAATAAGCGGCTACTCTCGGACATGCAGCATTATGAAGCAACGGAGGCATTCCGATCGGGCGATCTAAGAGAGGTGAACCGCTTGGAACAAAAGGCCCTGGCGTTGGCTACGGAGGTGGGGCACCCGCATAGAATCTGCTTTTCTTATTACATGCTGGGCACCGTGGCGTTAAATTATGGCATCCAGGAATCTGGGATCGATTATCTTAACCAAGCTCTGCACGTTTCTAAAGATAGCGGTCTTCTCAAGTTGCAAATCAGGCTCTTTTCAACACTTGCCGAGTTGCACCTTACTTCTCAAAACCCATTAAAAAGTAGGAATTATGCCAAAGAAGCCATCAGAGTGGCAAGGGAATTATCGATGGATATAGAAATTCTCGATTCTACTATCCGTCTCGCCACCGTCGAGCTTGAATTAAAAAAATACGGCGAAGTCACGAAGCTCATCGCCGAAGTGCGGAAGACATTGCCGAAGGAGAATCACTCGCTTTGGTGCGTGACGCACACGCTCATGGGCAAGGTGCATGAGGCGAAGCGGCGGTACGACAAGGCCGAAGCGGAATTTCGCACCGCACTTGCGCTTGCGGATTATGTGAACGCGGAGCGGGTACGCTCGAACGTGCATGTGCATCTGGCTGAACTATATCTCAAGTTGAAGAAGCCGCGCGAGGCGCTCGCGGAATCGCTCGAGGCGGTTGCGGATGCGGAGAAGGCGCAGGATATTTATGTCCGCAAGGAGGCGCTACGATGCATGCACGACTGCTACAAGGCGCTCGGCGAATATAAAGAAGCGCACGATTATCTCGAACAATACAACGCGCTGGTCGCCGAGAGCGACACGGCGCTCTTAAAAAACAGAATGGAGTATCATGCTTTGAAAAGCGATTACGAAAAGGAAAAAGCCATGTCGGACGAAAAGACTCGGCAGTCGGAATTGCTCCGAATTTCGATGGAACAAAAAGAACGCGAACTCTCCAATTCCACTCTCCAACTCCTCGCCCAAACCGAACTCCTCTCCGATCTTCGCGGCGATCTCTTGCAAATCGCGCGGAAGATACCGCAGGCGGAGCCGGCGGCGCGGGAACTGCGGGAGCGGGTGAAGAACCTGCCGTGTCAGTCCATCGATTGGGAGAAATTCGACGTGCAATTCAAAGCCGCGCACCCGGAGTTCGTGAAAACACTGCTGGAACGGTTCCCAGAACTCACTCCGATGGAAACGCGCGTGTGTACGCTCTTGCAATTAAACCTTAAAAGCCACGAGATCGCGAAGATGTTCTGCTTAGAAGAGCGCAGCATCGAAACACACCGTTTCAACATCCGCAAAAAGCTGAAGCTGGAAACCAAGCAGAGTTTGAGTAATTTCCTGAATGCGTTGTGATTCGTAGCCGTGGGCTTCAGCCCACGGTCGCGGAGCGTAGGAAGTCACACCGTGGGCTAAAGTCCACGGCTACAACTTTACCCTGTCATTCCCGCGAAAGCGGGAGTCCAGACCCCGCGAATGTAGTAGCCTGAACCTGGATTCCCGCATTCGCGGGAATGACATATAAACAATTTCGTGAATCGATAATAAGGGATGGATGGACGGATGGAGTTTTCGAGCCACCTCCGCTGTTCCCTATTTCATCATTCATACTTCATAATTGCCAACCTGGCCCCGTAGTTCAGTTGGATAGAACATCAGTTTCCTAAACTGGGTGTCGCAGGTTCGAGTCCTGCCGGGGCCACTATTTGGTAGTGGATAGTGTGATAGTGGAGAAGGGATAGAGCTGTCATTCCCGCGAAAGCGGGAATCCAGGCCCCGGCGTTGCGATAATCCAAACCTGGGTTCCCGCTTTCGCGGGAATGACAATAACACTATAAAACCAGTGGTTGCGGGCGCGCGAGAATGGTCGTGGGATCGGCTTTCCAATCGTCCGATTGATCGACGTACAACTCCAATTCGTTGCCATCGGGATCGAGAATATAAAGGCTTTTGGTGACATGATGATCGGTAAGGCCGAGAATGGTGACTCCTGCTTTGATCAGCTCTTCCTGCGCCGCACGGAGTTCTTCCACCGTGTCGCCAATCTTAAAGCCGATGTGATAGAGACCGTTGTAACTTTTCTTCGACGAAGGGTCTTGCCCTGTTTCGATGAGGAGCAATTCGTGGTGCGTTCGCCCAGAGGAGAAGAGCGCCATGTGTGGCGCGGATGTAATCATTCGAAAGCCGAGAACATCCCGGTAAAACGCGATGGAGCGATTCACATCCTTTACATACAGCACGACGTGACCGAGTTCTTTTATCTGCATGAATGTTAAAGGTCGGATGTTCAAAAAAAGTGCTTAGGAAATATTCACGGCGTGTAGCGCAAACTTCAGTTTGCGACCCCGCGTGCCCGTCGCAAACTAAAGTTTGCGCTACAGTATGACTTCGATAAAATCCAAAACCCGCTGGCTCAATCGCACCGTACTTGCGATCGGGCTTACGTCGCTTTTTTCCGATTGGTCGCATGAAATTGCAACGGCCGTGCTGCCGGCATTCCTTGCGACGATGGGCGTGGCCGCGGCGTGGCTCGGCATTATCGAGGGCGTCTCCGATGGGCTTTCGAGCTTCACCAAAATGGGATCGGGCTATTATACCGACAAGCTCCGCCGCCGCAAGCCCATTGCCGTGTTTGGTTATGCACTGACTGCGCTTGCCACGGCGTCGTTCGCGCTGGCGACACAGGGGTGGCATGTGCTGATAGGGCGGGCATCGGAGCGGTTAGGCCGTGGGCTTCGGCAGCCGGTGCGTAAGGCGCTGCTCGCGGCCGCCGTTACGCCGGAGACGTATGGCCGCGCCTTTGGCTTCGAGCGAATGATGGACACGCT
>DASRZC010000019.1:0-31694 GCA_035686785.1 Kapaibacterium sp. (SeqCode) | reverse complement strand
AAAACAAACGCTCCCCTACGACCTGATGTGGCGCTGGATCGCGGACTGGACGAAACAGCACGCCCCGAAATACCAAAAGTCCACCCCGAAAAAACCCGCGCCCGCCAAACCCGAGGGACTCCCCTGGCGACAGGTGGTGACGTAAAAAAAATCTTGTGTGCCGGGAAGGGCCTCCTTCCCGACCCGGCAGAGGGGTCGGGAAGGAGGCCCTTCCCGACACACAAAAAAATAAGAGGCCCTTCCCGACACACAAAAAAATAAGATACGAGAAATCGATTTTTAAAAAAAAATATTTTCGAATCTCTTGACTTTGCCATTTTAATTGCGTATGTTAGCAGGGACTCTGATGGGCACCCATTGGGCAAGGATGAATTATGAATGATGAATTATGAAAAGCCCAAAATTTTTCGGAATCAGATTTTCTTTCCAGAGGAATGCAAAAAATGAAAATTAAACGTATCTCGCCAGCGTTGAAAGCCTTTTCTTTAAGGGCACCTCTAATAACCTGGATTCCCGCATTCGCGGGAATGACAAATGGGTAAATCATGGCGCGAAGCGCATAAAAACAACGTATTACTGTCATTCCCGCGAATGCGGGAATCCAGGTTTTGGAGTTTTTAGAGGTGCCCTTAAGTTATATTTGTGCTAATTAAATGAAAATTCAATTGAGAGTTGGTTAGGCATCAATTTCGATTAGAATAGGAATACATGGAACACCTTATCGTCAAACCCGGCAGCCACTTTTCGTTAAAATCAATCGATGCCGCCAGCACGCCCGGCTTTCGGACGAAGCAAAGCGCTACATCGAAGCTTGCAAGCGACATCGAATCGCTCGCGGAGTTGCAGGCGAAGCTGTTCGCGCAAGGCCGGCACGGGGTACTCATGATTCTACAGGCGATGGATACCGCCGGCAAGGACGGCGCGATCAAGCATGTGCTGACGGGCGTAAATCCGCAGGGAATCGAAGTGAATAATTTTCGCGTGCCGAGCGCGGAGGAATTGAACCACGATTTTATGTGGCGCTCGATGAAGCGGCTTCCGGAGCGGGGCCGCATCGGCATTTTCAATCGCTCGTATTACGAGGAGGTGCTGGTCGTCCGCGTGCATCCGGAACTTCTCGGTAATGAAAAACTTCCCAAGGGAGTGGCAAGGAAAGAGATATGGAAACACCGCTATGAAGACATCAATGCGATCGAACGCTACCTCGTCCGCAATGGCATCGCGGTCGTGAAATTCTTTCTTCATATCTCGAAAGAAGAGCAGCGCAAACGCCTGCTGGCGCGCATCGACGAGAAAGACAAGAACTACAAGATCGGCTCCGCCGATGTGTATGAGCGGACGTTTTGGAACGATTACCAGGCCGCCTACGAAGAGATGCTCCGCCACACGAGCACGGATCACGCGCCATGGCATGTCATTCCCTCGGACCATAAATGGTACACGCGGGTGGCCATCGGCGATATTCTGGTGCGGACGCTGCAATCGCTCGATCTCGAGTATCCGACCGTAACCAAAGCGAAGGAAAAAGAAATCGAACGCGCCAAACGGCTGCTGACGAAAGAAAAATAGAAGTCGGGAATGAATGAAGCTAAATGACAAAGAATTAAATCGGAATGCTAATGGCTGAGAGTAATTCTTTATTGCGGGGCCGGGTTATCATTCTAACTATTTATGGATCGTCGTTTATTTCTAAAAGGAGCCTTTGCCACCGGGGCACTATCGCTGGGAGGCCACGGGCTGCTCGTGCCGAACAGGGCCCGCGCTGGGGAGAAGGATGATGGGCAAGCGAAATTACTCATCCCGATGGACCTCACCCAGACCGATCATCTCAAGGCCTATGGTATTACGTTTTGGGCCTTGCAGCGCGGCTTGGCGGTCGATTGGCTTTTGAACTACCGCGGCGGCAGTTTCATGGCCGATTACTCCGATCTGCTCGCGGCCGAATGCCGGATTCGAGGCGTTTCGTTCGAGCAAGTCGATGCATCGGGAGCGAGTTCGATCTATGGGATCGTCCAATCGCCCGATAAAAACATGGACGTGGTGCGGCTCGAAAAAGCGCCGAAGGTCGCCGTTTATATTCCTCCGGGCTATCAGCCGTGGGATGACGCCGTGACGCTTGCGCTCCAATATGCCGAAGTTCCCTACGACCATATTTGGGACGATGAAGTAATGAACGGCAAGCTCCTCCAATCGGATTGGCTGCACCTGCACCATGAAGATTTTACCGGGCAATACGGAAAATTTTACGGCAGTTATAGTTCCGCGCCGTGGTATCAGGCACAGGTGCGAACGCTCGAAACGGAGGCAAAGAATTTAGGCTTCGCAAAAGTGAGCGAGGAGAAAAAAGCCGTCGCTCGGAAGATCAAGGAGTTTGTTGCCAACGGTGGCTTTATGTTCGCCATGTGCTCGGCCACGGAAACGATCGACATTGCGCTGGCCGCCGAGAATGACGATATTGTCGAAACGGTATTCGATGGCGATCCGACCGACCCGGATTACCAGAAAAAACTCGATTATTCCAAGACATTCGCGTTCACCAATTTCAAGGTCGATCCAAATCCTTACGCTTATGTTCATAGCGATATCAATGTCGAGCCGGAGGAAGTCGGGCCGAAGGAGAACGACTACTTCACGCTCTTCGATTTCTCCGCGAAGTACGATCCCGTGCCGACGATGCTCACGCAGGACCACACCAATGTGATCAAAGGCTTCATGGGGCAGACGACGGCCTTCCATCAGGAGCTTATCAAAAAAGATGTGACCATCATGGCCCAGCGCGAAGCAACGAATCAGGTGAAATATCTTTATTCGACATACGGCCGTGGATTCTTCACGTTCTATGGTGGCCACGATCCGGAGGACTACACGCACTTAGTCGGCGACCCGCCAACGGATTTGAAGCTGCACAAAAATTCGCCAGGATATCGTTTAATTCTCAACAACGTGCTCTTCCCGGCGGCGAAGAAAAAGAAATTGAAAACGTAGGTCAGACTTGCGGCGCGCCCGGCAGGCCGGCTGCGCCGATGTCGCGTTGGGTATCCCAGTTTTCGGTTTCGCGAGTGTGCGAGGGAAGTTCGTGCTCGTCGCGCTTATGCTCTTCGAGTTCGGAGATGGAATCGAACGATTCGCCGCAAAGATCGCATTCGAATTCCTCTGTGGAAGCTTGGTCTGGTGTCATTGTAATCGTCAGGATAGTTTGGAACTTGGGTAAAGGAGCCAAATTCATGCCGTGGCGTCAATCCGAACTAAAGCATGGAATTCCAGCGTTTGGCGGCTCCAATTCAGTAATTTTTTACGATAGACTTACCACATGCCACAACATAAAGGAGCCGTCCGCCGAGTCCGCCTTACGGAGAAACGCCGCGCCGCCAACAAAGGCCAGAAGATCGAGTTACGCAAGCTAATGAAGGCGTTCGAGCCAACGTCAGCGACCTCGGCCACAGAGGTCAAGGTTCTCCAGAGCCGCCTCGATAAGCTCGCGAAAAAGGGCCTCGTGCATAAGAATTTCGCGGCGAATAAGAAATCGAAGCTGGCGAAATCAGTCAAAGCGGCCTGAACCACAATGTTCAGACGATCTCCTGCGCTCCCAATCGTTCCATCAGCGCCATTTCTAATTCCGACCGTTCAGGGTTTCCCGGCTTTGCAGTTGGCATAATACTCTCGACAATTTCCGGATTTGTTACGATGGGCGAGCCGGCTTTGGTCAGCATGGCCGTCCTCGCGCCGGCTTCGAAATCGAGCGGCGCCCCGAAGAATTCGCGCAGCGCAAGCTGCATTTCGTCCTTCAGATTCATCAGCATGTCCTTCTCGATCTTTCCGGGAACTCCGAGATAAACCGTGGACAAGCGATCGTCCTTTCGGCGCACACCGCAAAATTCAATTTCGGGAAAAATAGAAAAGAGCGGCTTCGATTTCGTCCGAACAAAATCTCCGAAGCTTACCCATCGGCTGGCGATCTCCGCAGGGTCAGGTGTCCGAGAACCGTGATCCGAGGGCCGAATATTTTCCTTTGGCGCATTCGCCATTTGAGTCCCATTTGCCGCTATAGCGCGTTCATTTTTTTTTTCAGGGATGGGTATGGCAGCCCCGGACCCCGTAGCCCGGACGCCGGAACCCATCCCTCGCAACGCACGGACTTCATTCAGCAAATCGGAAATCTCCATCGCCCGTTCGAGCAGCATCATCTCAACTAATGCGACTTCGAGCACGATGCGTGGATCGTGCGTTAGTTTTAACCGCTCATACGCGGCTTGCCCTAAACGAATAAGCCGCAGAAGATCCCCTTCCGAGAATTGCTTCGCGTGATCGGCATAGCGCTCCTGATGGACTTTCGAGACTTCCAGCAGCTTCGTGGAATTCGTAATCGTGACCGTCAGAACATTCCGGAAATGTTCGAGCAGTCCGGAAAAAAATTCTTCGACATCATAGCCGCGAGAAATGATCTCGCCACTCAGTTCGAAGGCCCGTTTCGGGTTGCGCCCGGCGATGGCGTCGCTCACTTCGAAATAAAAATCGAGATCGATCAGGTTCAGCGCCTCCCGGAGCCGCGCCGTCTCGACCTTCGTGCCGGTAAAAGCGACGACCTGATCGAAAATCGATTCGGCATCGCGCGCGGAACCGTCCGCTTTTTTTGCGATGAGTACCAGTGCATCGTCCTCGATGGAAATCCCGTCGGCATCCGCAATTTTTCGGAGTAGCGTCGTTATGTCATCGAGTTGAATGCGGCGGAAATCATAACGCTGTGTGCGCGAGAGAATGGTGGGAAGCACTTTTTGCGCTTCCGTAGTGGCAAAAATAAAGACGAGATATTTCGGCGGCTCTTCGAGCGTCTTTAGCAAGGCATTGAACGCCTGTTGCGTAAGCATGTGGACTTCGTCGATAATGATGACTTTGTATGTTCCATGTAGTGGGGGATACTTTACGTTCTCGCGAAGTTCGCGGACGTCATCGACGCCGTTATTCGAAGCGCCATCGATCTCGCTGACATCCATGGAGCGGCCTTCCGTAATGGCTCGGCAATTCTCGCATGTATTGCATGGCTCATAGCCATTGGCGGCGGCGTTCGGGCAATTGATCGCCTTGGCGAGGATGCGCGCGACCGTCGTTTTACCGCAGCCGCGCTGGCCGGTAAATAGAAATGCGTGCGCAAGCCGACCGGAAGCGATGGCGTTTTTCAGCGTGCGCGTAATGTGCCCCTGGCCTGCGACATCCTCGAAGCGCATCGGGCGCCACTTGAGCGCGGTGACCTGGAAAGTTTCGGACATAATGGAAGAACGCGAATCGCAAACTAAAGTTTGCGCTACACCGCTTTAATCGCGTCCGGCTGTTCTTTCGTCCGCGCGAAAATTCCGATGACGAGCGAGAAGAGCGTCGCAAAAAAGACATCTCCGATGATCGACCCGCCAACGGCGAACGGAATGAACATGGTCCGCGTCATGGACATCGCGGAATCAATTTTCTGCTGGGTCATTTGCGGGCGCGCCTGCATTGCTTCCTGAGTCTTTTGGAGCATAAACTCGACTGCCCCGGGATTGATCGCCGTGAAATAGACGTACATAAAAATCGCCGTCACGATGCCGGCCCACAATCCGACGAGCGCGCCGGTGCCGACGCACTGGCCGTAAGAGATCGCGCCGCCGAAATCGTCCTGCTTGCGCTCGTTCATTGCCAGCCAGAGAAAGAGGATGAGGAATGGCAGGGAAAGATAGCCGAGCCAATTCTGGGCGCCGGTCTTATCCATTCCGGTGAAATAGCCAATGAGTGTAATAGCGATGGCGATGCCAGCGGAGTAAAGTCCAAAAAGAATCGTTGTTACCATTGAATTGTTTTTTAAAGATAAAGCCTGATGAGACGGTCGTATATTCAAAAATACGAATAAACCGAGAGCTTCTTTCAAAAAGTCGAGAAAATCCCTGATTCCACAATCGTGGAATCGTTCGTTTTTGCCCCACTTTCTCCCACAAAAAAAATAATATTTTTTTGAAAAACCGGAAACGCTTCCATTAGAAATTTGCTTTCACTATACGAATCCGGTGACTTCGGTCATTCGGATTCTAAATAGGGCAAACAAAACAAGAGCTCCGCAGCGCTGCCTTCTTTTCTCGGCACGCTGCGGTTTTTTTTTGCTCTTCGTCAAAAATTCCCGATTTAAAAAACAAACAACCCCGGACGCGATCGTCCGGGGTTGTTTCGTATCCATGAAGTTCTGATTTAACCTTTGGTGACCAAGTCGAGCGCGATGCGGCGGAGCGCGTCATCATCCTTGTCGGCCATGACGGACATGATCTTCTTGTCCATCTGTTCGCGTACCATCCGCTCGTAATCGCCGCGGGTAAGCTGAAGCGCGGGTTCGGGTTCCGGCTCGGGCAGCGCCGAGTGCTTCTTGCCACCCTTGACGGCATCGACCATCTGGCGGAGAATGCGATCGGTCCGCTCCTCTTCGACCGTGAAGATCATCGTCGTCGCCAGCATGACCAACATCGTGAACTCCACGCCGAGCGCGAAGAGCACGAACGACGGCTTGTTCGCGGGAATAAATTTGAGACCGCGCACACCGACCACGAAGATCAGGAATGCCGCGCCGCCATAGGCCATGCCCGTCACCGTATTCGAGTATTCCTCGGTAAAGTGAAATCGCATGTAGGTCGCCATACCCGCCGACCACGAGCCTTTGCCCGTCAGATACGCCTGAGCGTTATTGATGGCATTGATCTCGGTTTGGACGCTGTCCAAATTAATATCGTCCCGTCGAGCCAGAAGGCGCGCATTATTTTCCGGATCGTTGCGAAGAATCGAATCGACTTCATCTGAAGAGGCCGAAAGCTGGAGTTGAAGCCGCTTTTTCAAATCGAGCACTGTATGATACACGCGCTCCTTGAAGAAGGGAAGGCGGACGACGAAGCCAACGATGACGGCAATGGCAAACCCAAAGAGCAGATCGAATGCCAGGAAGCTCAACACCGCGTTGACGATGAACTGCGCATCGCCAAAACGCACGTTGGCCAGCCAGCCAAACGGCGTCCATTGGATTTCGTCGCCAGTATTGCCAAGCAACAGACAGAATAATACGTGGACGAGTAGCGCGCCGAGAACCGTTAGAACAAGGACCGGCGCGACGCTCGGCTTTTTTGTTTTGCGGTTCGGATGGTCGCTCATGCGCGATTTAGGCGCGGCTTTCATCGGCCGCACTTGCTGGGATACTGCATCGTTCGTGATGCGCTCTGGAGTTGCCATGGAATACTGCTTTCTTGGATTCGTTTAGTTGATGTTAAGCCCCCGTAACGAAGGGGCGATCCTATTGTACACTTTGTTAGGTTCCTACTGTTGCATGCGCTAAAAAACCCTTTTGACGGGTTTTTAAACCCTTTTGACGGGTTTTTGTTGGATGCTTTCGTATGAACACATCCGCTATCTCCGGCGAAGTGCCGGCCGCGCTCGGAGCACCTGCGCTCCAAACGACTACGCTCGTTGAGTTCCTTTCCCTTGTGGGCCGCCTGCGCCGCGAATGTCCGTGGGATCGTGAACAGACCCACCAGTCACTCCGCCCTATGCTGATCGAGGAAGCCTACGAAACCGTAGAAGCCATCGACCATGCGATAGATACAGGAGACTACACTGAACTAAAAAAAGAACTCGGTGATCTGTTGTTACACATCCTATTCCATTCGGATTTAGCCCGCGAAGAGGGGCATTTTACCCTCGATGATGTCATTCAGGCCGAATGCGAGAAGCTCATATACCGGCATCCGCACGTCTTTTCGGATGTAAAGGTCGAGGGCGCGGAGCACGTTAGCCGCAACTGGGAACAGCTAAAGCGGCGCGAAAAGGGCAGAAACAGCATTTTGGATGGCGTTCCGGCATCGCTCCCGGCGCTCCAGCGCGCTCAAAGAATTCAGGAGCGTGCCTCCAAAGTTGGTTTCGACTGGCCAAACTCCGAAGGTGTATGGAAAAAGATACGGGAGGAGGTCTCGGAGTTCGAAGATGAACTCGGAAAATTGGAGCATAGAAAGGAGGAGGAGTTCGGAGACCTTCTCTTTTCTTTAGTCAATCTCGCCCGCCACGAAGGGCTGGACGCCGAAGGAGCGCTCCGCCAAGCCACGCAAAAATTCGATCGCCGGTTCCGCGGCGTCGAGGCCGAAGCCGAAGCTTCGGGCAAGCCGATGCAGGATTTTACGCTGGAAGAACTGGATGCGATTTGGGATAGGGTAAAACGGCAGAAATAATTATTCGACGCTTACTTGCTGCTCGAGTGTCATCGTGCCTCCATTTGCTGCCGTAAGGAGAAACCTGACGAAATACGTTCCCGGCAGCGCGGCGGGAAGTTCGAGTGTGCCCGTGAGCTGGTCATTTGCAAGATAGCCATGGAGGATCGAGGCCGTTTCCCGCCCCAGGACATCGAAGACGCGCATGCTCACCCGTGCGCCATAGAATACGCCGTCATTCTGGGAAAGTATGAGCGAAACCGACGCTGTCCCCGACCGGATCGGGTTGGGATAAATTTCGAGCGAACGGCTCGAAACCGGAATTCCAGACGATGGAGGATTCGGCGTGAGGACCGTCGCAAGAATCGTTCCCGGAGTCGGCGGCATATACGTTGTCGGACGGAGCACGAGACAGTCTGGTTGGATCCAATAATTTGTTGCGCTATCGGATTTCCCTAAACACGTGAACCGTATTCGATGGGAGCCAGCCGCGAGATAGTGTATCCCCACATCGACAGGACCCGATGGAAGCGGATCCATCCACGTCGGCGTGGCATAGGCATCGACGGTCGCAATGCTGTCTCCATCGAGTCGAACGGCGTATCGGCCCTGGCTGGCACCGACACTGCCATGGTAAACGATGTCAAACGTATCGGCACACGGGACTGGAAATTGGAATTCTACCTGAGCGCCCACGAGGGTCGTATCGGGCTGAAAATACACGAACATCTGCTTGCTCCATGTTGCTTGCCAAAAATAGCTCACATCTTCGGCGTAGCATGAGCCCGGAGTCTGGAAAGTGGGCGGCATCATATCCTCGAATTCGAGATCGACGGTCCGCGTGCTGGTTACCCGGTCCTCGGCCGTGGCATTACCGGAAACCGCACCGCGCGCCACAAGCAGATAAGAGTGTTCCGCTACATAGGGCATTCGGAGCATGGTAACGAACTCATTGTTCGAATTAGTGACAACGGACTGCCCCAGTGGAATGCTATCCAGATAGAAGCTAACCGTTTCACCCGGCTGAAAACCCGTTCCCTTGACCCAAAGCGAATCTCCTGCACGGAGCGTAATTGGCAGTGTATCTACCAGCGCTCGAATGGCCGGAGTATGCAGAATATAATATTTTTCCGGCGCGGCCTCGCCATTCACAGATAAGTGATAAATTCCCGGGACCCAGGACCATGGGATGTTTAGCGAGGTGCTAAAATCTCCCGAGTCACTCGTGGTCACACTGAGATTTTCCGGACCGAGCACGATCGGCAGCTCCGCATGAGCGGCATAGCCGCTTCCGGCAATCGTCCACGTTTCTCCGGGAACAAGCGTATCGTGATTGGTCCAAAACGGCGTCCAATGCTTGTAATAAAATCCTACTGTGCGGAAGTGGTCGTACACATCCTCTGCGTTCCCCGGTTGGAAATCAAAATCAAAGGAGTTAGTGAAGTCATAGCAATCCATATAATGGAACCGGTAAAATTGATCGACGTAATCTGTGTATCCGTTAAACGGATAGGAAAATGTTCCATTCGGAAACCACCACGCGGCATTAAAATAATCTTCGGCCCCCGTGTATTCGATAAAGTGCGCGGCGTCGGAATCGATTTGAAATCTCGGATTCCCTTCCAGAAAAACTGCGTAGGGATGCCCCAGCACACCCCAGCCCATTCCAATATAGCGTCCCCGACCGATAGTATGAATTACCGGATGCCACACATGGTACTTCGTCGGGTTAGATTCGCTGAAATCGGCGTGGAAGTAGCCGTAAGCATTTCTATCGATCGGTTCGCGATGATATTGGAATGCGGAAGAGATGGCGAAGGGTGTGGAACCGGAGCGAACAAGTTCAATTTTCGCATGAACGGCAAAGGGCATCGGAAAATAGCATAGGAAGCCGGAATCCCGATCGGCTCGTATCTGCAACGCTCGAACCTCGGTGACGTTGACCGGTGAAAGAAAAAAATCTTTAAGCGGAACATGCACCGACGGAGTGGAGGAATTATCCCAATAGATATTAAGCCAGAGGCTATCCAGGGCCGCAAAATCGTAGGAAGCGGGAATAAACCGGATGGATTCGAGCATGGCAGGGCCACGGATATCGGCAAGGACCGTGGCGTTCCCGGGGCGGAGGGTATCTTGCCGCGCGATCACCTGGACATTGCTATCGGGCCAGGGTGTAACAGCGAGAAAGTAGCGGTTCTCAGCTTCCGCTTGAGTAGTAGGTGCCGAGAGCGACCGCAGCGGTATCCACGGCAATAGCGCGCTGGGAACGTGGTGCCATTCGATGGCAAAATAGATGTTACCACTGGAAGCTTTCATCGCAAGCCGGAAGCCCTTATGATATGGGATTTGCACATCCCATGTATTCGCGCCGTTGGCGAAGGTGTCGAGCGGCGGCCGGAAGAGGCCGTGCAGCTTCTGGAAAAATTCGTTGTAATGGTCCGTGATAATGAGCGTGTCATTCACATAAAGCCAGAGTATGACCGTGGTGTCTGGATCGCCGTTGGTGCTCCAGATATGCGTGATGACGCCACTGCCCGTATCCTTCACGACATCGGGAATGTGGTCCGCGCTGTCGATATTCCATCTTGCATCGCCGTGGAAGGCAATGGCTTGTGTGCGTGATGTGTCCGGTGCGTCCAACCGGGCAATCGCACGAGGGTCCGTCATCCGCGAATAAAGGTTGATAACCTGGCATGAGGCCGGGCTGCTCGCTGCCAGGGCACCGAACAGTAAGCAGAACGCGAGTGCTTTCATAATCATACGTTTGTAAGACTGCAAATATACTTCAATCCTGGACAACTTGTATGAAAACTCCTCACTTTTGGCAGGTAAAAAATTTTACCTAAAACCGAGATGTCATCTGCGGCCGCTGAGCGAACGCCGCTTCGACGGCTGTACAGCGGTCCTCGACATAAAAGATTCCAGCACTTTCGGTGAGCTTCCGCGATTCCTCACTCACAATCCCCTGCTGAAGCCAGATACAGCGTGGCTTGTTCGTTCGCAGTAGGGTATCCCGCACCACTTCGGGCGTGGCCTCGCTTCGGCGGAAAATATCGACGATGTCGATCGCGATTTCTTCCGGGATCTCCGATACTTTCGAGTAGGCTGGAATACCATTCCATTCCGTTAGCTGCGGGCTTACGGGAATGATTGTATAACCCCGCCGCTGAAGTTGGCGCGCAACATCGTTGCTTGGGCGGTCCGGCTTGTCGCTAATGCCCACGACGGCGATCGTCTTCGATGTGCGGAGGAGGTCGTGGATCGTCATTGATTTTTCTCTCCACTTTCTACTTTTCCACTTTCCACTTTCGATGCGGCTCGATTAAATTGCTCTACCAGCAATGGCCGGTTCACCGCATCGGCAACGCGGACAAGCTCGCCCATCATTTCCTCGAAGAGTTCAAACGTCAGGCTTTGCGCGCCATCGGAAAGCGCGCGATCCGGGTCTGGATGGACTTCTACCATAATGCCATCCGCACCGGCAGCAATGGCTGCGCGCGCGAGGCTCGATACCATATCCCGCCGCCCCGTGGCGTGCGAGGGATCGACAATGATCGGAAGATGCGAAAGCTTTTTCACCACCGGAACCGCGCTAATATCCTGCGTAAACCGGAGCGACGGCTCGAAGGAACGAATGCCGCGCTCGCATAAAATCACCTTTTCATTTCCACCCGCAAGAATATATTCGGCGGCCATCAGCCATTCTTCTATCGTTGCCGCCGCGCCACGCTTGAGCATCACCGGCTTGCGAATATTCCCGATTTGCCGGAGCAGCGGATAGTTCTGCATGTTCCGCGAGCCGACTTGCACGATGTCGGTGAATTCCGCGATCGCCGGAACGTGCGCCGGTTCCATTACTTCGGAGACGATGAAGAGATCGAATTCGCGGCTCACTTTCTTCAGCAGTTCCAAGCCATCGAATCCTAATCCCTGAAAGGCGTAAGGAGAAGTTCGCGGCTTGAACGCGCCGCCGCGCATGAAGCGAACGCCCGCTTTGCGAATCACTTCCGCAGTCCGGCGAAGCTGATCTTCGGATTCCACCGAGCACGGCCCCGCGATGACGATGCTCGGCGCGTCCCCGCCGATGCGCGTACCGTCCGCGAGCGTGATGACCGTATCTTCGGGATGCGCCGCGCGCGCGGAAAGCCGGTAGGGCGAGCTAACGCGCACCACATCCTGAACGCCCGGCATGGCGGACATCGCGGCGATGTCATAGCCGCCACTGCCGCCCACGATGCCGATCACGGTCTGGTCGTGACCGTCCAAACGCTCGGCGCGAATGCCCCGGCCGGTAAGGTGCTGCGTAATCTGCTGGATTTGCGGCTCTGTCGCGCCGCGCTGCATAATAATTATCATTTAAGAGCTGTATCTTGCGACCTGTAAAACAGAACCACCGTCCCTATTGTGCCAAGAAGAGTGTGCGCCGCGGAAGGCGCACACCATACGGCGGATACTATTCTGACTTCCCATCAAAAATGGAACGATACATTTCAGCTTCCTCGGCGCTCATACTCACATTCCTTCTCTGCATTACCGCCCGCGCGACATCGAGCGCCTTCTCGAAGCGATATGTGGTCATGCCTTTCGCTCCGCCCCAGGAAAAACTTGGAATCCATTTCGGCGGAAATCCTTCGCCAAAGATATTGCAATTCACTCCAACCATCGTCCCGGTATTGAACTGGGTGCCGATGGCACACTTCGAATGATCGCCCATCATCAGTCCAACAAAAAGCGAATTCGTTTCGAATTCCTCGCCTTCGATCGTCACGCGGACGGGTGAATAATCATTTTTCAAATCGCTGGTATTCGTTCCAGCGCCTAAGTTCACCCATTCGCCTAAAAAGCTGTGGCCGAGATAGCCATCGTGCTGCTTGTTGGAATATCCCTGGATAATGGAATTCTCAATCTCCCCACCAACTTTCGAGACCGGGCCGACGGAAGTTCCCTCATATATCTTCGCGCTAATTTTAACGATAGAGTTCCTGCCAATAAATGCCGGCCCGATGATTGCCACATTCGGCATGATATGGACGCCCTCTTCGATAATAATTTCGCCTTCGGAACAGTCGAGGACCACGCCACTATCGACTCTCGCATCCGGATGGACGAGCAAATTATCCGGCTTAATGACCGCGCAATTGGCGAAGCTTGGCCGTTCGATGCTACGATTTATCATCGGCCAAAGCTCGGCATCCAGCATGATCGCGCCGGCATTGGCGTGAACCATTTCCCAGAGCGAAGCCGGCGCATCCTCGCGAACGGCTTCCGGCGGCTCGATGGCTTCCCCGGCAATCAGCCGTTCCGAAATTTCAGAAGGTAATTCCTCATACACATGCCAGTGATTATTGGGATTGAATGCCAGCGCCTCCCGCGCATTGAGAAGGAGCGTGCTGCCGGCGGGAACTTCATTTACGCCTAACCCATATCGGCGCGTGATCACATCTTTCAGTTCTGGCCGGGCATGAAGATAGACCTTCGCTTCGCGGAAGAGCGCCTGAATACGCTCGATTGCCGTGAACGCGCCGGAACGAAGTTCGGCCACCGAGCGCGTGTACGTAAGCGGCAGGAACTTCCTACTTCGCGCGGGCGCGTCTTCATAAATCAAAACATTTTCGAACGATTGAGCCACGATTTAGTGAAGAATGAAGAATAAAAAGACTATTTGCTGCGTGGAATCGAGAGCGTTTTCCACTGGCTCCCTTTTCTATGCTTGCCAAGATAAACGATTTGCCCTACGTGATATGCGATATGGCTCAATGCGCGCATCAACGCTTCCATCACGGTATGCGATTCGCATCGAATAAAAATTTCTCTTGAAAGATCGGCTTCCTTCAGCGGACGAATAGCCGAGAAAACACAGTCCCAGCCTTCGCTCCACATTTTCTTTAGATCGGCCAATGAAAGCGCATGCCCGATAAATTCCTCGTCGCGATGGCGCGTGGGTTTTTCGCCATCCGTCGTAAGAAAGTCAGTGAAGCGCGAAAGCATATTACCGTGAAGATGCTGAACGATGACCGCGATGGAATTCGATTCCGGATCCGGCGACCAATGCGCGTCCTCCTCGCTCAGTTGCGCGAGCGTCTTCTCGCCCTGGGAACGAAGCTGTTCGAAGCGATCGAGCGTAAGTGTGAGAAAGTCTTTCATGTGATTCAATATTTACCATGTCATCCTGAGCGGAGAAAATCTTCGCAACGCGAAGATTTTCGGAGTCGAAGGAACTCCGGTCGATCGCCACGGTGCCAAACTACATGAGATCCTTCGACTCCGCAATTCTCCCTTCAGTCGAATTGCTCCGCTCAGGATGACAAAACAAAAGTGATTCATGTGACATCGAGTTAATACCCCGCCGAGACCAACCCCTTCCGCAGCATATCGAGATAGGTCGGATGCACCTCGCCATAATACAGCGCGCTCGGTTCGAGGACAAGCGTGCCGAAGGTGGAGGGGTTCCCTGCTTCGTAGTGGCTCGTCGCCTGCACGGTGACTTCGTTGGGCCGCGCGGGATCGTCCACGTCATATACGAGCGCGGTGAAGCCCAGCGTTGCGGCATCGGTGATGCTGGCGGTCGCGGCAAGATCGGAGGTCTCCTCCTTTGACGCAATCGGCACCGGCGTTTCGTACGCGTGCTCGGGGTTGGTTTCAAATCCGAGAAATGAGAATGGAATTTTAAGCGTGAGCCGGTAACCATTCACCGCGTTTCCACCATTGGTATCGTATTCCATTACTGCTCGTACCTTGTTCAGCCCCTCTTGTTCAAGCGGGGTCAGCGGCGTGACCGTGCTATAGGTAACCTGCGTGACCTTGCCCGGATGCGCGGGCAGCACGAAGGTGATGTTCGATACCAGCGAATCGAGCGAGGTGCGAAACGTTGGGAACCCGCCTTCTTCCGAAAGAATACGGCGGTCACGGTTCAGACGGTCGCCAGTGTATTTCGAATCGAACCAAAACGAGACGCGGTCGTTGGCAGCAATATCCGGCTGGCCGCCGATAACGTAATCATCATGCACGCGGACGGCAATATAAAGGTAATCATCATCATACGCGGCTTGCATCGAGCGAATTGAGAAGTCCGCGGCATCGCGGCGAAGTCCCACCCCCTCGGTGATAAAATCTTTCGAGGTATCCGAAAGAAGGTGTCCATAACCCGGATAAATTTCGCGCAACCGTTCATAAGCCGGCAGTGTAAAATAGGATTCGGCCAGCATCGAGCCGCCGGCCGTTCCGGTAAAATACGATTCGCGTGTCCGCAGTGTTTGGTAATTGCGATAGACTTCATGCCCCAGCGGGTGCGGTTTTCCGTTTCCAACGCCGGCAAGATTTTCCTGTTGTGTCTCGAAGCGGTCGATGAGAGTAATATCGCCATAGACAATCGAATAGCCTTCCTGGGTCCAATGGTCCTGGCCAATTTTTTGGGTGATCGTTACCACGGAACTGTCGATCGAAAGCCCCACTTCCATCGGGGATTCGACGAACGGAATTTCGCGCTCGAACTCGTTGGCCAGCTTTTTATTATCGAGATTCTCGAATAAATAAACATGGACACTGCTTCGCGCGCGGCCCGGATCGTACAGTGAAAGCGCGAGATCGGGAAGCGAATCCAGGGTAAAATCCCCGGCTGCATAACCCCAGACGCGAGCGTTCGAATAATCGGGAATGAGGTCGTGAAGCTGTTCGGCAAGCGCGGGGTTATGTAGCTCCGCGCCGATGCGCGGAAGCAAGCTATCGAGCGTCATCCCCTGCGCGAAAAGATTCGACGTGCAGAAAAGAAGCGACACCGCGAATGCCAAAATAAACCGATCTACCCTCATTCTTCTACCCAAATACGGTGCTATCATCCATCATCAAAAAAAAAATTAATGTGTAAACCTCGAACCACTAACAGGGGCATTCCCGGAAATGTTTTTGCACGACACGTTTAGAACAGAACCAATTCCACACCGAAGCGTTTTTATCATGTATGACTGGAATCCATCATGTAACCGATGAGCAAGGCGTTCCCACGGCGGTGCAACTCGATCTCGCGGAGTGGGGTGAACTTTGGCAGGATATTTACGATGGAATCGTCGCTGAGCAGCGAAGAGACGAGCCTCTCGTTCCGTGGGAAGAAGGGAAACGACAGCTTGCCGAGCATCATGGCATACCGAATTGAGCTCCGAAGCTCGGCCGTCAAGGAAATTCTCTCCCTTCCGGAAAAACTTGCAACAAGAATCCGCATCGCGACGGTATTCTCATCATCACTTTGTAATTAAGGAAACTCTGATTAAGTCCTAATTGTCATTCGGAACGGAGCAAATCGGAGCGAACGCGCATGACCGATCATGCGCGGAAGATTTGCGAAGTGAAGAATCTCTTGTTATAGAGATTCTTCGCTACGTTCGTCCTCCCTTCGGTCGGACGAACTTCGCTCAGAATGACATTGAAAATTCCTAACGATTATTCGACCATCCTAATTCGTAATTTGAAATTCGTAATTCGTAATTAAAAAGAGTGGCATATCCTTTTTCCGAAATCGAACTGAAGTGGCAGGAGTATTGGCGCGGCCACGAAACATACCACGTTCATCGAGATCCGGCGAAGCCGAAATTTTTCGTGATGGATATGTTCCCCTATCCCTCCGGCGAGGGATTGCACATGGGCCATCCGATGAGCTACACGGCGACGGATGTCGTCATGCGGATGAAGCGGATGCAGGGATTCGCGGTCATGCACGCCACGGGTTGGGATGCCTTCGGCCTGCCCGCCGAGCAGTATGCCGTGAAGTATAAGCTGCACCCACGCATCACGACGGAACGAAATATCGCCACCTACCGCCGCCAGCTCGATTCGCTCGGGTATGGCTACGATTGGTCCCGAGAAATCAACACGACCGACCCGAATTACTTTAAGTGGACGCAATGGGTTTTCCTGAAGTTTTTCAATTCGTATTACGACACCGAATCGCAAACCGCAAAGCCGGTTGACGATCTCATTCGTCGCATAGAGTCCCACGGGACCCATTCCGTCCCATGTTCTCTCCCGCGGAACACAATACATTACACGGCTGAAGAATGGGCCGCCGCCACCAATAAACAGCGCGCGGATTTCCTCGCGCAGTGCCGCCTGGCCTATGTGGCCGATGCGCCGGTGAATTGGTGCCCGGAATTGGGAACCGTGCTGGCGAATGAGGAAATTGCGGAGCAGGAAGAAAAAGGATTTACCGTCGTTCGCCGCAACATGCGGCAATGGGTTTTGCGGATTACCGCCTATGCCGAGCGATTACTCAGGGATTTGGATACGGTCGATTGGCCGGAGAGCACCATCCATAGTCAGCGCAATTGGATCGGGCGTAGCGAAGGCGCGGAAATCGAATTCCCCACCGCCGGGACAACCGAAAAAATCCGAGTCTTTACCACACGGCCCGATACGCTCTTTGGCGCTACCTACATGGTGCTCGCGCCCGAACACCCATTGGTCGAAAAAATCACGACCCACACGCAGCGCGGCGCGATAGATAATTATCTCGATCAAGTCCGCCGTAAAAGCGATCTCGAACGGACGGAGCTTTCGAAAGAAAAGACCGGCGTATTTACCGGCGCATACGCCGAGAACCCGGCCAACGGCAAGCATATTCCGATCTGGATCGCGGACTACGTGCTGATGTCTTATGGCACGGGCGCGATCATGTCCGTGCCGGGGCATGACGAGCGCGATTTCGAATTTGCCGAAGCTTTCGGCCTGCCGATAACGCGCGTGGTGCAGGCACCCGGCGTCGATCCGAACGAGCCGCTCCTCAAGCCATTTACCGAGGATGGCCTCGCTGTCCATTCCGGATTTATTTCAAACCTTCCGACTAAGGAAGCGAAAGAAAAAATGATTGATTGGCTCGAAGCGCATAATAAAGGAAATCGCGCCATAAAATATAAATTGCGCGACTGGCTTTTTTCTCGGCAGCGGTATTGGGGCGAGCCGTTCCCGATTATTTATGTAAACGATGGCGATGGCGAATATCCGAAAGCCCTGCCGGAAACGATGCTACCGGTCATTTTGCCGGAAGTAGAAAGTTACCAGCCTTCCGGCACGGGAGAATCCCCCCTCGCGACAATTCCTGAATGGGTGAATACGACGGATCCCGAAACCGGCCATAAAGCGCGTCGCGAAACGAACACCATGCCGCAATGGGCCGGCTCGTCGTGGTATTTTCTTCGTTATCTCGATCCGAAAAACGATCGGGAACTTGTCTCCAAAGAGGATGAGCGGTATTGGATGCCCGTCGATCTCTATATTGGCGGCGCGGAACATGCGGTGACGCACTGGCTCTATTCGCGTTTCTGGCACAAATTGCTTTACGATTACGGCATCGTCTCGACGCCGGAACCATTCCAGCGAATTTTCCATCAGGGGATGCTCTTAGGCGAGAACGGCAGCAAAATGTCGAAATCGCTCGGTAATGTGGTGAACCCCGATCAGCTTGTTTCGCAATATGGCGCGGATACCGTGCGCTCCTACGTGCTTTTTCTCGGTCCGCTCGAAGGAACGAAACCGTGGGATTCGAAAGGCATCATGGGAGTCCATCGTTTCTTAAATCGCGTATGGCGGCTGATCGTAAACGAAGATAATACGACCAATTTGGCCCAGCTGACGGATGGGACATCTTCACAAACGCTCGAACGGCTGTTGCACCAGACCATCAAAAAAGTTGGCGAAGATATTGCCGGCCTCCGCTTCAATACCGCCATCTCCGCGCTGATGATTCTCCTCAATGGCGTGGAAGATGAAGCCAGCGGCATTCCGCGCTCGGCATTCGAAGTGCTTATCAAGCTGCTCTCTCCGTTCGCTCCGCATATCACGGAAGAATTGTGGCAGCGGCTTGGGAACGAAACGACCATCTTCGATGCACCGTGGCCGGCTTATGACGAGACAAAAACCATCGAAACATCCATCACGCTTATTTTGCAGGTGAACGGCAAACTGCGCGATAAGCTCGAAGTCCCGCGCGGGCTTTCGAAAGATGATCTTGAACGCTTCGCACGCGCAAGCCCGAATGTGATGAAACATATCGATGGCAGGCAAATTCGCAAGGTGATCGTGGTGCCGGATAAATTAGTCAATGTGGTAGCTGCATGAAACTCTGTATTCTATTAGGCGGCCCGAGCGCGGAACGTGAAATTTCCCTCCTTTCCGGCGAGGCGATGGCTCGCGCGCTGGCGAAACGCGGGCATGATGTGACGCTTCTCGATCCGGCAACCGGCCGCGCGATGCGGCTCGAAGAATTTCATGCGGCTCCGCCGAAGTCGGAGCATCCTACTGCGAAAGAACTCGGAGAATTCTCGCAAGGGAATGTCGTCCTCGAAAGCCTGATGTCGAGTGCCGTCCGCGAGGCGGAGATCGTCGTCCTCGGACTTCACGGCGTTCCCGGCGAGGATGGACTGATCCAATCCGTCCTCGAACTCCAGGGCAAGCGCTACACCGGCTCCGACGCACGTTCGAGTGCGCTGTGCATCGATAAGCAATACACGAAAATTATCCTCGAACACGCCGGCATTCGAGTGCCGCGCGGGACGATCATCGCAAAAACCGATCATCCGCAGGAGCGCCACGCCGCGTGGGAATTGGCGAATGTGGAGTTTGGGTTCCCACTCGTCATCAAGCCGAACGATCAAGGTTCGACCGTCGGACTCACCATTTTGCGAGAAGCGTCGCAGGACGCTTTTAACCGCGCGATCGATCTTGCGTTGGAATACTCCACAAAGGCGCTCATCGAGGAATTTATCGAGGGCCGCGAATTAACGGTTTCCATTCTTGGGCGCGAGGCGTTGCCCGTGCTCGAAATCGAAACGAACGGCGGCTTTTACGATTATCATCATAAATACACGCCGGGAATGGCGTTTCATACCTGTCCCGCCAATCTTTCCTCCGAGCTGGCTTCCGGCATTCAGGCCGGTGCGCTCAAAGCCTTCGAAGCCTGCGGCTGCCGAGGATATGGCCGCGTCGATTTCCGTCTCCACCCCGATGGCAAATATTATTGCCTCGAAATCAACACGCTGCCCGGCATGACCTCGACCAGCCTCATCCCGGACGCGGCGAACGCCGCCGGAATTTCGTTCGAAGACTTATGCGAAAGAATTGTAGCGGAAGCATAGGGCGAAGCGGCACTTTCAAAAGAAAAGATCGAGGAAAAGCCGGAGGGTGAGAAGTTGCGCGATCGCGGTTCCCATCTCCAGCCTTCCGGCTTCGAAGGCGCGCAGTGCCCGCTCGATCGCCGCTCGGTCCGCGAGCAGATCGAAGCGTGGATGCGGCGCGAACAGAATTTCTTTTACGCGAGCGAGTTCGGGTCGTAAGAGATGATCCATATCCATCGTCGGCCTTCGGAGCGTAAGCCGGCCCAGCGACGGAACTATTCGTCCAGCCACTTTCAATCCGTGCTCGATGGCCATGGCGGCGTACCGGAGTTCGGAGAACCCTCGGTACGGGGTCACAAACCCTGCATTATCCATCCAAAATCGTTCCAGCCCTGGAAACGAGGAGTGGACAATATATTTATGGGCGGCATCGCGCCTTCGCTCGGCGAGCGGCAGTGTGGCCGCCAACTCGATGGCCGGCAATGACAAAAAGGGATGGGCAAGGCCAATAAAATTCATTCAGCAATAAATGTCCAGAAACATTCTAAATGTAAGTAACTGCAATAGTGCCGCCGCCGAATCGGAAGGACGGTCTTCGAAGCTTTTCAAGCTCTGTTCCACACCATTGCGATCGACGAGAGGACTAAATTGGCGGTGCGGGCTCAACAGCATCTCGCGAGCCTGTGCAATGCCCGGCAGAAGGGCGCTTTGGGTATCGAACGGCGGCCGGCGAAAAGAAGCTGGATGTTGGAAAAAAAATCTCCTCGAACAAATTTGAATAATTTTGTCCAACCCCGGAGCAACCAGGCGTAACGTGGAAAACCCGCGGTATGGGGCAAAATACCCACTATAATCCATCGTAAACTGTTCTAACTTCGGATAAGAGTTTCGAATAACATAGCGGTGAATTCCTTCCCGCCTTCGAATTTTGCCAGGGATTTGCGCGACCGCTTCCAAGGCTTTTAGATTGAATAGCGGCTGCTCCAAATTTATAAAATTCGCTTGTAAGTTACCCTCGATGGACGCTCTGAGCGCGGCAGTCTGATCCGCATAAAAAAGATCGAAACGGTCCCCAATTTCGGGTATATGCTCTATTGTCTCATAGTACTCTTGAAGTCCCAGAAGTGCAGCTTCGCTCATTTCCTTTCGAACTTCGGGCCGGATGAGTTTGGAAGTGGCAAGGGCTGTCTGCTCGAATGGCAGGACTTGCATTGCAAGATTCTTCCGTGGATCGATCCGTGGCTCGATGAACTTCTTGATCTGGCGGCGGTACAAGGGACCCGCGGAGCTGTCAATGAGCGTGTCATAGGAGCACGAGAGATGCCGGGTGGCATAATAAGAATGAATCTGTGTAATCGGTTGAAGTCCCTCCGTGAGCGTGATAAATTCTCGCCAGAGCTTCGTCAGCGATTGCAATGTCTTTTTATCGAATTCAAGCGCGTCATGGCGCAGCCCCAGCTTCCGTGCGATTTGTCGGGCTATCTGAAGATCCCGCGCGTTCGGAAGACCATGAGTGTGAGCAGTTATCCCAGGAGCGAGGCGGGTTCCAAGAATCATGCTCCAGGTCATTCGGCTATCGAACCCTCCGGTCAAGGCGGCCGCTACGTTGCTTCCCGATGGGATAACCCGCTCGATGGAGTTGGATAATTCTAATCTAATTGTTTCTAATGTTCCTGAAATATCACTCGAAGGATGAAAATGGCGAGTAATATATTCTTCCGAAAACACATTACCCCCACAATAGCGCAGCACGGTGCCGCGCGGCAGTCTGTTTATCCCTTCATAGAAGGTTCGCCCATTTAACGATTGTGAAATGCCGAGATGCTGCAGTAATCCTATGTCATCGAACGAGGACGACAAGAGATCCCGCAGCGACATCATTCGGTTTGAGAAAATGAGATGTTCTTTATTCGCCGCATAGTGAAGCATGTAGTTCCCAAACGGGTCGTTTGCAAGGATGCACTCCCCTTCCTTCATAAGTGCAAAGCAAAATCCGCCGGTTAACTCCCGAAGAAATATGCTGCCAGACGCGAGGAATGGATCCAGAAATTTTTTTTGGAAGTTGCTTTTATTCAAGGGGGTTCCATTCGGCAAATACATGGTGCCCAGAATCGCGAAGGCCGACTTTCCTTCGTCCGAAAGGAGGAGTGTTGGCGTATCGCTGGTTCTTGGGACTGCACCGATGGCTCCATCCAAGAAATAGTGGCAGCGCTGCTCAAGAGCATTGGGCATCCGGAATGCGTGCGCCAGACGTGCCGCGGACGCACGCGGGTCTCGGCCCGGGTGGGCATAGGTAATTCCAAAAATTCCGGCCATGTCCAGCAAGAACATAAAATTGGGAGCTATGTTCAATAGCGGCGCGTTTTGGGTGTGCCGCGCGTTCTCTTTAGCCATGACCCTCAACGAAATTTTCCTCGTCCGCGAAAAGCTGCTGGCCGATCTCGATCAGATCGCGGGCGCGGACGAACTCGAAGCCTTCAAGCTCGCGCATCTTACCCGCAAGGGAACGATCGCCGCGATGTTCGACGATCTCCGCGCCGTACCGAAACAAGAAAAGCCGCAAGCCGGGAAAGAGTTGAATCAGCTTCGGCAGCAGGTCGAGGAGCGGTTCAAGGAAAAGGAGACGGCGCTGGGTGCGAGTGGCGGGGGCGCCACTCGCCACGCGATTGATTTAACGATGCCGGCGCGCACCGTGCCGGTCACCGCGCCGGGCCACGAGCATCCGCTGATGAAGACGCTGAACGAGATGATCGTTATCTTCGAGCGCATGGGATTCGCCGTCGAATACGGTCCCGAAATCGAAGACGACGAGCACAATTTCGGCAAGCTGAATTTCCCGGCCGATCATCCGGCGCGCGATATGCAGGATACTTTTTTCGTAAAACCCTTCTCGAATTGGCAAGCGAGCGCTGAAACCGCTCCACTACTACTCAGGACGCATACTTCGCCGGTGCAGATTCGATTGATGGAGCGCCAGAAGCCGCCGATCCGGGCGATCATGCCGGGGCGCGTGTATCGCAATGAAGCAGTGAGCGCCCGCGCCGGGGTCGCCTTCTTCATGATGGAAGGACTCGTTGTGGATATTGGAGTTAGCATGGCCGACCTCAAGGGAATTCTACTTTCATTTGCGCGACAATTTTTCGGGAATGACACAAAAATCCGGTTGCGGCCGAGCTTTTTCCCATTCACCGAACCGAGCGCGGAAGTCGATGTGAACTGCTTTATCTGCGGCGGCAAAGGTTGCCGAGTTTGTAAGAATTCGGGCTGGCTGGAAATTCTGGGCGCGGGGATGGTCCATCCGAACGTCCTCACTGCCTGCGACATCGATCCGCAGGTTTATAGCGGCTACGCATTCGGGATCGGCATCGACCGGACGGCGATGATGCGCTATGGCGTCTCCGATATCCGGGATTTTTTCGAGGGCGACTACCGGTTCCTGGAGCAGTTCTGATCGGCGTCGTGGAACGTGAAAGAGTGGAAATCGGATAGTGGATAGCGGAAACTATACCACTAATGCCATACCTTAACCAATACCTGCGTTGTTCACTTTCCATTCTCCATTTTCCACTTTCTACTTTCGGAGATTTATGACTCGGACATTTCTGTTTCTTCTCGTTATGGCGGCATTCGCATCGTCGTCCATGCTTGCCGGATGCAGTTCTTCTACCTCACCGGGTTCCGGTGGCGGATCGGGCGGCGGACTTTTCGTTCCAGACACCGTGAACTTCGGTTCGCTCGCCAGCGGGCAAACGAAAGATACCGTCATCAGTATCTTCAATGAGACGGGCGCCGCGATTAGCATTACGGGAAATTCCCTTTCTTCCGCACAGGCAACGGATACGAATTTTAGTCATCCCGTTTCCGTCGCGCCGGGCTATATTACCATCCACGTTGAATTTACTTCCTCCGGTTCCGGAGCGAACTCCGCGATGGATTCGATCCGTTACGAATCCGGAGGAAGGAGTTATGTTGCCATAATGAGGCTCGAAGCGAATTCGAGCGTCACGACGGGTGGCTCCGGCAACCTGTTCGTTCCGGCGGAGATTGATTTTGGTACGCTCGCGATTGGCCAGTGGCACGATACCACGACGGTCATTGCCAATACCGGAAGCGCGCCGATTACGATCATCTCCAGCTTCGTTAGCGGATCCGAAGCACGAGATACCAACTTCTCTCAGCCCGTTACATTGAACGGCGGCGGCTACATCACGATCCACCTTCAGTTCAATCCCGCGCAAGCCGGATTCCGCACCGCGGTGGATTCCATCCGTTACGTTGCCGGCGGCACGCTGCATTCCACCGGCATCACGATGACGGCAACGGGTGTTACCGGCTCGAATACGCCGGGACCAGGGAGCACGTTTACCTTTAGCGTCGATACCAATGGCGTTCATCTGCCTCGACCTTCGACGTACACGGTAGTAAGTAACTCGCTTTTCTATCAAGGAAAGACGAATGTGGTCGAGGTGCGTGACGATACCGGTGGCATCTCATACTATCATTTAGAACCGAATGGCGATCTCTCGGTCTTCATCGATTTCAGCGCGCAGTCGGCATTACCTATCCCCTTGCCGGCGACCTGGCTCGTTATTCCGCTGGGCAGCAAGCAAACTATCACGTCTGTATTGTATGATACTACGATTCAATACCAGGGTTTCCCGTTAACGATACAAATAGTGGATACCGGACAATATACGGGGCCATCCCAAATAACCGCTGCGGGAAAATCATTCGCTACCGAACAGGGCTCGTTAACCGTTGCGCTTACCGCCAGTGCCTTTGGCTTCCCGGTGGCATCCTCGGAGACGACCGTGAATATATGGTACGCGAACACGTTGGCCTTTTATCCGAAACGGCGCGATGTATCCGCCACGGGCGGGAGCGCAGTAGCGGGGCAATCGTCGGGAGCTCTCACCACCAATTATTTGCTCACGACATACTCGGTCAAGTAATGCCGGATGTTTAACTCGTCGCCAGCGCGGCCACGGCCACTGGCGACTTCGCATAAATTTCCTCGCGCACAATCTTCGCGAGAATATCGACGGCCGTTTCGACCTCTTCGATTGTATTATAAATGTAGAAGCTGAGGCGGCAACTGGCGGGGATTTCGAGGCTGTGATGCGCCAAGCCCGCGCAATGGCAGCCCGCGCGGGATTCGACGCCAAACTCATTCAGCGCATCCGCCAGATCGAACGGGCTTCGCCCATCGACATTAAAAGCCACGAGCGACGTTCGTTTTTTTGCATCGAGCGGGCCATAAATGTGAATCCCCGGAATTTCCAAAATCAATTCGAGCGCCCGCCTGGTTAAAGCCCGAGTATGAGCACCAACTCTGTCCATCGCGTCCACTACGTCCTTGCGAAGAATCTCCTTCTCCGTCATAAAATAAACATCCTCGCCAGGATTTAGCGCCAAATCCAAGAGAATGCGAAACGCCTGCGCGCTGACGATGGCGCCTAAAATATTGGGCGTGCCCGCGCTGAATTTCCACGGCAACGCATTATAGTTCACATGCTCCGGCGTTACCGCGCCCATGCCGCCCGCGACCATATCGCCCCCATACAAAAATGGCCGCATCGATCGAAGCAATTCCTCTTTGCCATACAGCACGCCAACGCCGAAAGGCGCCAGTACTTTATGAAAGGAGAAGGATAGAAAATCCACGTCCATTGCCTCGACATCGACAAAGGTGCTGGGCACGAGTTGCGCGGCATCGACGAGCAGGTACGAACGCCGGTCGCCATTCGGCTGTTCGTATCCGCTTCGATTGGCGATCTCGCGGATTTTTGAAATGGGATTCTTGGTGCCGAAGAAATTGGAGGCGCCGCTTGCGGCGACGAGCTTCGTCCGCCGATCGACGAGTGAAGCAAGGTGGTCCACATCGAGCGTGCCCGTTTCGGGATCGAAGCTCGCGATGCGGTATTCGACGTGTACTCCGAACTTGGGCAGAATTTCGGTACACAAGCCATACCACGGAACATAATTCGAATTGTGCTCCATGGACGTGAGCACGATGTTATCGCCGTCACGAAATTCCGTCATCAGCGAATACATAACGGCGTTATGTGCTTCGGTGGTGTTTCGGTAAAGCGAAATATTCCGCGCAGAATTTGCGCCGATGAACGCGGCGATCGTTTCGTAGGAATCCTCGAAGAGCCGCGTCATCGCGCGCGAGGCATTGGACTGGCCACGATGAACGTTCTCATAATCGGGTAGAAGCTCGCGGTACAGATCGGCAAGCTTTTTCGGCGCTTGCGTGCTTGCGGCGTTGTTCGTAACGATCCGGCCTTTCGTTATCGCCGGAAAATGCTTGCGGATGGCTTGAACATCAAGTGTACACTCAGCTTCGACCATGATTGTTATTTGATTTTTCGAACAAGGAATGATGGTGAATTATCCGTTAAAGTTTATGAGACAGCTGAACGTTCCCCATCCCCAACGTGTGGGGCGATTTGTTAAATCGCCTCCAACGCGAAATACCATTTCGCGCCACACATGAATAAATATTGAATGATGCGCATTTCTCTTAACTGGCTTTCCGACTACATTTCGATTCCGTTTTCGCCGGATGAACTGGCCGAACGGCTCACGATGCTCGGTATCGAAATCGAGGCCATCGAGCGGCTCGGCGAGCGGTGGGATAACGTCGTTGTGGGCGAAGTGCTGGAAGTCTGGCCGCACCCGAACGCGGATAAATTGCGGCTCACGCGCGTGCGGATTGGCGAGGGCGAACCATTACGAATTGTTTGCGGTGCACCGAATGTGCGAGTGGGACTCAAAGTCGCGGTCGCAATGATTGGCGCCGATCTGGGCGAAGGCCTCATTATTAAAAAAGCAAAAATTCGCGGCGAGTCCAGCGAAGGAATGATCTGTTCCGAGCACGAGCTTGGAATTTCGCAAAATCATGATGGCATCTGGGAATTGCCTCTCGATTTGGCGATAGGTGTTCCACTCGCGGATGCGCTCGGTCTGCGCGATGTAGTGTTCGAAGTCGGCATCACGCCGAACCGTGCGGATTGTTTGAGCCATATCGGCATCGCCCGCGAGATTCGCGCGATTACTGGAGAACCGATAAAAATGCCGGAGGCTTCAGTCGATCGAGTGGGTGGCGAGATTACAAATCAAGTTCGCATATCGCTTCCGCAGCCAGAACTTTGCCCGCGCTATGTGGCAAAGCTCATTCGCGGCGTAACGATCAAGCCTTCTCCAGATTGGTTGAAGCGCAAACTTGAAGCCGTGGGACTTCGCCCAATAAATAACGTGGTCGATGTCACGAATTTCGTGCTGATGGAATCTGGCCATCCCCTTCATGCTTTCGATTTCGATGTGGTCGGCAATGGAGAAATAGTCGTGCGCACGGCCGGAGGTTTTGCCGAAGCATATACTACGCTCGATGGCAAAACGCGCAAGCTGCCGCCGGAAGCGCTACTCATTACGAATGGCAAAATTCCGCTTGGCATTGCCGGCATCATGGGTGGCGAAAATTCCTCGATTCGTGAGGCGACAAAAAATGTGCTGATCGAATCGGCCTATTTCCAACCCTCTTCGATTCGCCGAACAGCAAAGCAACTCGGACTTTCGACTGACGCCTCCTACCGTTTCGAGCGCGGAACCGATTACGAAATCCTTCCCACCGCGGCGGAGCGAGCCGCGCAATTGATTCAAGAACTTGCCGGCGGCGAAATCATCGAAGGAACGATCGACGAATATCCGAACGTGCAGTCGCGCAAGCGCTTTCCATTTCATCCCGCGCGGGCAAATGCGCTGCTCGGCATGAATATTCCCGAGGATCGGATGCGCTCTATTTTCGCGCGGCTTGAAATTGATAACACTCCAAAACGTGTGCAGGCAAGGGCCTCCTTGCCTGACCCCGCGGCGGGGGCCGGGAAGGAGGCCCTTCCCGGCGCGCGCGCGGGTGGTATTCAAGATTCCCATTCTACAGAATGGACGCTCACAGGACCATCCTACCGCGTCGATCTCGAACGCGAGGAAGATGCCATCGAGGAAATCGCGCGCGTCGTGGGATATGAAGAAATTCCAACGAGCACGTTCGAGCGCGCGCCACTCCCCTCTTCGCGCGATCCGCTGAAGCCCCGCGAATTCGAAGCGCTCGTGCGCTCGACGCTTCTTTCGCTTGGCACGACGGAATGCGTTTCCTCGCCACTCGTAAGCCAGAAGAATGCGCTGCAATTTCATCCGAGCCCGGTCGTTATTATCAATCCGCTCAATACCGAGCGCGACCGGATGCGTACCAGCGTGGCGATCAACCTGCTCGAAGCCGCGCGCGTGAACGAACGCTTCGGCGGGCAAGGGCAGCGGATTTTCGAGATCGGAAATGTCTTCCATTATTCGAATAAGCCGGAAAAATTGGGGCACATCCATGAGGCAACCGAAATCGGGATTTTAATCTCCGGGATTCAGGAGCCGAAAACTCCCTACAACGCGGAAGCCGCGCGCGCGGATATTTTTCTATTGAAAGGACTGGCCGAATCTCTTCTTTCGCGGCTGGGAATTCGGGAGTTCGAATATTCAACCGAAGAGAGTCTTCCAGATTTCCTCGATCCCACACAGTTGCTTTCCATCACGTCGGGCGGCAATCCGATTTGCCGGATGGGTCGCATTGCCGAACAGATACGGAAAGAATACGATCTTCGAAACGATCTTTGGATCGCGTTGCTCGATGCCTCCGAGCTGTTTGCGTTAACCAGAAAAATTGTGGAACGCCCGTCCGCCGTCCATCCGTTGCCGAAATATCCCTCGGTCGAGCGCGACGTTGCTATTGTTGTGAGCGAAACGATTCCAGCAAAATCAATCGAAGAAACAATTCGTGCGGCTTCGCCGAAGGACATTTTGCGAGAGGTCCGGGTGTTCGATGAATTTCAACCCAAAGAGATGAAATCGGCGCATGAGCGAAGCCTGGCATTTCATCTTGTTTTTCGTTCGGAAGACCGCACTTTGGAAGAACATGAGGTAGATGAAGGTATCAATTTGATAATTAAGCGGTTAGAAGGAGAACTTCATGCGCGACTTCGCGCTTAATAGGAGTAGCAAGTGATGAGTAACGAGTGCCGGCGAATTCCATAGTCTTTCGTCGATCCCGTGAACTGTTACCATCAACTCGTTACTCGTTACCTATTACTCGTTACTGAGCAGTGACACCAACCGAATCCCGAGAAGTAGTCTTAGGCCTTAGCCGCGAGCGGCTCGCGAGGGCATGTTCGCGCTTCGAGCGCGTGGCCCGCGACGCCGCCGAGCGCATCGTTCAACTGAAAGCGGAAAAATTCGCGCTCGAACGGCGGCTCACCGATCTTGAAACGCTCTTCGCCCAGGAGCGGCAAAATTTCGAGCAGCGCGCCGCGCTCATCGCCAGCGTGACTTCCGAATCGGAAGAGCGCACGAAAGAATTTAGCAACCTGAACGCGCGGCTGAACGATCAGGAGCGGCTCCTGAACGAACAGATCGAAACCATCTCACGGCTCGAATCGGAACTCGAAAACCGCTCCACCGAACTCCGCGCGCAAATCGCCACGGAAACCGCGTGGCAATCCGAACTCGCGGAATGGAAATCGAAAGTTGCAAACATCGAGCAACGATTGGAAGCGACGACCGCCGAGCGCGACGACCTTCGCGGAAAAATTTACGAGGACGAGCGAATGAACGCGCAGTACATCCTCCATCTTACGCCCGATGACCGGGACAAAGCGGCGAAGGCGATCGACACGCTCATCGACCAGCTTTCGACGATTGAATCGAGAACGCTCATCGCAAACGAGATATAACCCATGGCACAAACGGTAAAAGTTACGATCCTCGGCTCGGAATACCCGCTGCGCTCGAACGACGAAGCGCTTACGCAGCAACTCGCGCAGGAGGTCGATGGGCAGCTCCGCGAGCTTCAGTCCAAACTCCCCTCGCAATCGACGACGACGCTGGCCGTGCTCGCCGCGCTCAACTTCGCCGAGCAGGAAGCCCACACCAAAGAGAACGAGCGCCGCGAGATCGACCGCATTGCACTCGATCTCGAAACACTCTCCGCTGCGCTGGAACAGGCGATGGAATAAGGCAGTCATTGAATAGAAGAACTTCTGATTAAATACAATAGCATGTCATTGCGAGGAACCTTCGACGACCGAAGGGAGTCGAAGGTGACGAAGCAATCTCCCCTTCGACACGGAGATTGCTTCGTGGAACGAATCTCCCTTCGGTCGATTCGTTCTCCTCGCAATGACGGCAAAAATGAGGTAATCAGAGTTTTCTAAAACCACCACCGTGAATTTTCTTTATCATGTTTCGCTTCCCGTTCTGGCGGCGATTGCGGTCATTGCCGCGGTCCTGATTTCGCTGGGCGGTCTCGCGCTGTTTCATCGCGTTGCCGATAAAAACCGGCTGCGCGAGTCGCACGATGTGGCCGGTCCTGTGTATTCCGTCATGGGCACGATTTATGCGGTGCTGATGGCGTTCGTGGTAATCGTCGTGTGGGAACAATATCGCACTGCGGACCAGATCGCGGATGGCGAAGCCATGCACCTCAATAATGTACGGCAGCTTTCCAAAGCGTTCCCTGATTCCATATCGAAGCGTATCGCTGCCGATGTGAAGGACTATTCCACGTCGGTCATCGAGCGAGAGTGGCCGGCGATGGCCGAAGGCCACGCGGATTCGGCAACGTATGGCATCACGAAGAGATTGTGGAACACCTTTTATAGTTATCGTCCCGCTCCCGCGGACCAGGAATATTACAACGAAGCGTTGCAGGAACTAATGCAGTTCAATAATTCCCGCCGCGAGCGGGTCCTCGATATTAACGGCTCGATCCCAGCCATCCTGTGGACGCTGCTCCTGGGCGGAGGAATTGTATGCATTGTCTTTACCTATCTGTTCGCCACGCCACGTCCCTGGACCCAATACATGATCACGGGGCTGCTCGCGGCGATGATCGGCGTAACGCTATTCCTTATTTTCGAAATGGATCATCCCTACCGAGGCGGCATGCGCCTCGAGCCCGACGAGTTCGAGTTCGTGCTGCACGGCCCCGCCAAGTAGCAGCGCCCCACGGCATGACAAGATAAGAGATGAAAGATGATAGGTATAATGTCATTCCCGCGAATGCGGGAATCCAGACCCCATTCGCTTATTGCGGACCAAACCTGGATTCCCGCAAGCATCGTCGGCGATGCTTTTCGCGGAAATGACACTCCTCACACTCTCTCTCTTCGCCGCGCTCGCTTTTTAATATTAAAAAAGGACCACCTCGTAACGAGGTGGCCCTTTCGCAACTAACAACAGCGGCATTATACCGCCCTCTCTCACACTTGCGATGCAATCATTCCTTATTTCACAATCGTAAAGGTTTTCGATTGCGAATAATTTTCGCCACTTAGACGGCAGAAGTAAA
>DASRZC010000018.1:0-3729 GCA_035686785.1 Kapaibacterium sp. (SeqCode) | reverse complement strand
CTAATTAAGCACAGCGTCAAAGCTTTCGAGATCGTAGGCCCCTGGAAGCTGCGACTGACGTTTGAAGACAGAGTAGAAAAAGAAGTCGATCTTAAGGGAATTGACTTCGGCTTCTATGCTCCACTTGCAGAGCTTGAGTATTTTAATAAAGTTCACCTGACCGACGACCTCTTCACGCTCGAATGGCCGAACGGGGCGGATTTCAACCCGGACACTTTATATTGTTGGGAGGAGCGGCGAGCCGGATGGCTTGAAGAATCCCGGCGTTGGCACGAGAAGCAAAGCCATGCGAACTCGCAACTCAGTGAAAAATCGCTTGCGAAAGAATGGCTGAGTCCCGAAGAAGAAGAAGCTTGGAAACACCTGCAATAGTTGATTTAACTATTCGTTCATTCCCCCGCCGTCCTCCACTCCTCCACTAATCCCGCGTATTCCTTCGAAAGCGATTCCGCTTCCGGCTGCGTCGCCGCATCGGTGAGCATGGGCCACACTGCTTGATTTTGATAGGAACGTTGCGAGTGACAAATCTCTTATATTAATACAATGGAATCCTTATTAATCACTCCGGCACGAGAAGAAGACATGAGTCTTATTCAGCGGTTGCTTGAACGAATCAACGCGCGTTTTCGCGTGCTCAGCGAGGACGAAAAAGAAGATATCGGACTGCTCTCGCTGATGGCTGAGGGTGATCCCAACGATACCGTTCCGGAAGAGGAAGTAATGAGAATTTTGCGGCGTCCGTGAAGGTCTTATATTCCTCACGTTTCGTCAAAGACTTGGAGGCTATTCGCGACCGGGCGCTCCGAACATCCGTGGAGGAAGCAATCGTCGAACTCAAAAATGCCGCACGAATTTCCGATCTTCCCAATGTGAAAAAGATGAAGGGTCATACGAGCGCCTTTCGTGTTCGCGTCGGCAATTATCGGATTGGATTGTTCCGCAATGGCGATTCCCTAACACTCCACCGTTTCCTGGATCGAAAGGATATTTATAAAGCTTTCCCGTAAGCCTGGCCTTGATGTGGCCCGCCCCGTCAGACTTCTGCTTGCGCCCGCAATTTTGAAGGATTTCTTTGCTTATTCCCCCGCCGTTCGCCACTCCTCGACCAGCCCGGCATATTCCTTCGAAAGCGATTCCGCTTCCGGCTGTGTCGCGGCATCGGTGAGGACGGTGCAATAGGGCCGCTCCTTCTCCGGCAGCACGAGCACCCAGGCATCGCCGCCATTCCGCGGATAAAATTTGATGCCGTCGATCAGAGTTTTTTTCATATCGCGCGAGTGATCCATCGCATGGCGCATGACTTTGCCAAGCTCCTCGGTCGGGCAAAACACCTGCTTGCGCGACTGCGCGTGCCGCGGCATATCGCGCGCCACTTCGCCTAAATTCTTTTCCACGACCGCCAGCATTTCGAGCGTCTTCGCAACCGTGAACAGGCCATCGACGGCGAAGAAATAATCCGGGAAAATCGCGCCGCCGAGCGTCCCACCAACGAAGGAAATATCTTCCTCGCTTGCCGCGCGCATCATATCGGCATGGGTATTCTTCGTATAAACGAGTTCCACGCCATACTCGCGCGTTAACTCTTCCACTTCGCTCGTGGCGGAAACGGGCACCGCGATTTTCGTAACCTTCCTCCCGCGCTTCGCGGAGCTTTCGAGAAAGAGTTTGGTGAGCAGCGTGAGCAAATTATTATTGAGATAGATATGCCCGCTTTCATCGACCATTCCCACCCGCTCGCCGCCGGCATCCAGAATAAATCCGATTTGATACCCAAGCGATTTCACGACATTCGCCAAATGCCGCGTCGAGCGGTCGAACTCTTCCCGTCCGCGCGTGAGGCGCTTTGGTTCGAGATACGCATTGATCGAAACGACTTCGCAGCCGAACGCGCCAAGAATATTCGGGAAGATCGTCGATGTAATGCCATTCGCGTAATCAATCGCGATCTTAAAATGCGAGCGGGTGATGAGTTCGACATCGAGCGCGCCCGTGAAGCGGGCGGTGTAAATCTCGCCCGTATGCGCTGGGAACTCGATGGTGCCGACTTTGTCGAACGGCGCGCGCGGAAAATCCTCGCCGAAGAAATACCGCTCGATCGCCTTGCCCTTGCTCGCCGAGAGATCGTATCCGCCCGAATCGAAAAAGATCATATCCGAACGGCGGCGGTCGATCGGATTTTTGCGAACATGCACGCCGCCCGAGTGCCGCGCGTCGCGAAGATGATGCCGTGTGAGAGGAATCGGAGTTTGCTGCATATCGACGGCGTTTACGCCGGCGCTCATGAGGCCGCTTACGAGCGCGCGCGAAATCACGCGCGAACCGGGATCGCTATCGCGGCTGATAACGATGCGCTGCCCCATCCCCACTTGCGCGCCGAGCGATGCACCAACTTTCGCCGCAAATTCCGGAATGAGTTCGATGTTCGAAGTGCCGGAAATGCGCGAGTTTGTAAAAAGCTCCCGGTTCCAGCGGTCTTCCCAGACGAGGCTTTTTTGCAGCGTCGCGCCGGCTTCGACGCGCTTGCCGGGCCAGAGTTTTATGTTCGGTAAAATATGCGCGTCTTCAGCGACTTGCGAGCCTTCGCCGATAAAAACATTCTCGTCGATCGTCGCGCGGTCGCCGATGAGAACATTAAAGCACGCCACGGCGTGGCTCACGCTCGCATTGCGCCCGATGCGCGTGCCATTCCAGAGAATAGAATTCTCGACAATCGATCCCGCTTCGATATGGCATGCCGCGCCGATGATCGAATTGGTAATCATCGCACCTTCTTCGATCGTCGTCGAATGGGCAACGACATTCTCGCCGCGAAATCGAACACCCTCGACTTCGCTTCCCTTTTCCAGAATGACTCCATTGCGCCGCTCGCCCGCGATTTCCATATCGACCAAGCCCATCAACGCGTCGATATGCGCTTCATGATATTCCGAAAGATTGCCGACATCACGCCAGTATCCATCGGCGATATATCCCGCCAATGCGCCGGGCTTTTTCAGCAGCAAGGGGAATAAATCTTTGCTGAAATCGAATTCGCGCTTGTAAGGAATTTCGGAATAGGCTTCCGGTTCCAGAATATAAATTCCGGTGTTGATCGTATCCGAAAACACCTCGCCCCACGAGGGCTTTTCGAGAAAGCGTGTGATCTCCGAATCCGGATTCGTCATTACGATTCCGAATTGCAACGGATTTTTCGCGTGCGTCAAGACGATCGTAGCGAGCGCTTTTTTCTTTTCGTGAAATTTTATCGCGGCCGATAGATCGAAATCGGTCAGGATGTCGCCGGAAATAACAAGCAAGCGATCATTCATTTCGAGCTGCTCCGTGGCATTCCGAACGCTGCCGGCGGTGCCGAAATCCGCTTCGGCGCGAATGTAATTCATCGCGCAACCAAAGGCCGAACCATCGCCAAAATGCGCCGTGATCGCATCGGGATGATAATAGAGGAGCGATGTAAGTTCGGTCATGCCATGCTTCGTGAGCAGCCGAACGATGTGCTCCATCATGGGCCGGTTCATCATCGGGACCATCGGCTTTGGCAAATTCATCGTGAGCGGCCTCAGCCGCGTCCCGAATCCGCCCGCCATGATGATTGCTTTCATAGTTCTTCGTAGCCTGACTTTGTAGCCGTGGCCTTCAGGTCACGGTGTTTTGCCGGACCGTGACCTGAAGGCGCGATGGATGTGCTGTGTACCGATAAGACCGGAACGCTTACGATGGACCGAGTGCGGC
>DASRZC010000017.1:0-23601 GCA_035686785.1 Kapaibacterium sp. (SeqCode) | reverse complement strand
GCAAAGATAGAGAAGCCGAACCGCTTATTGCCGAGAGAAGCGTCACCCGCTGATGAAGAATTCATGCTCGCAATCGACCAACCGCCGCCGATTGCGTTGCCAGATGGCACGCACCTTTCTCCGCTTCCAAGAGCTTTGTATAGGTTAAGGAACGAAATTGAGAGTTCCCAATATATTTATGAATTGAACGATGATTGGGACCAAGAAGGGTCGAAGGGCGTGAGTCAACTCACATGGATAAGAGCTATCCGCGTCCTAGTTCGGCTGGCACGCGAACTATATGATAAATACGAACACGTTCTTGAGCCGCCGCAAATCGCTCCATACCCGGATGGCGGTATTACCTTGTATTGGCGGAAAGATCGTTTAAATATTCTCGTTCATATCCCATCTAATGAAACAGAGTATCCGACATATTCAACGCTACCTTCGGACCCTGCTTTTCAAGGTCGGTTCGATGAGCAAGAATTTAGCTACTTTCTTTTCGCATTCATCCTCCGGTGCTATGAACATTCCACCTCAGAATGAATGGGTACCATTGCTAATTCCCACTAGTGCGTTACTTTTGCGCCGTGCGTCGTTTAGGCACTATGATGGTTCCCAATTCACTCCCGCCGCAATGGGAATGACTGATGCTGACTGGGCTAACGAAAAACCAGGTCTCTCCGTCAATTGGGAAGATTATTCAAGTATCGAGAGAACAAGGTCGAATAAGCAATATGATCTACGATACTTTGGAGTTCTGACGCTTGCCAGTGGTTGTGCGGATGCGATTGCGGGAAGGAAAGTGGTGCATGATCCTGACAGGGCTGAAAATAACTATGCTCATTCTGAAATACGAGCATTGCGTGAAAATCGAGAGAGAGAAAAGACAACGGATGTCCATTTGTTACTTGAATGTAGTGCGCTCTATCCTGTTATTAATCCAGACGCACGACTATTTCTGCCCTTGCCAATTGAATTATTTCAATCGTTGCATAACGGGGCCACCTCTGGCGATTTACTTTCATATTTCACGACTGGTGTTCGTTGCTGCAACCATAAAGAAAACGCTACGGAACTGCTTGCACAAGCAACCAACGATATATGGCTTTTAGAGTTAGACTTAACACGAATAAGCAAAGGAACACAATTCACCGTGAAGCACGACGGGAGCGATGTTGACAAACGGTTCCCAATATTATGCATTACGAAGCTTAAGAATGATACTTTCGCATCTTGCCGACTCTCAGAGGAATTAATCTCTCAACAGTAAAAACAATTAATTAGGCCAGCCCAATAATTCCTGGACTAAGCCTTTTCTTTGTTCCCCCTCGCGCGGATTGTGCCGTCCCCCCCAGTCAAGCTGCGGGCAGTCGTGCCTCTTGAGCAGCGGCGCGGCGGTCCGCCGCGGCGGGTGCCCTCTGGGCCGCATCCTCTCTCCAGCGCCTGCCCACGGCCTGATCGGGGAGGCGTTCAGTCCCGAAGGGACGGAGTACCCGCAGCCTGGGGTGAAGCGAAGCGTAACCCCAGGTCGAATTCGCATTTAGATTCCCATAGTCCTGAAAGGACGGAGTAAATCCCCGGCGGCAAACATCGCCCTTGTCAGGGCTAATAAATTCTAATTCGTATCGTTACCCATGGTTCCGCTTCGCTTCACCATGGGCTGCGGGTACTTCGTGGCTCCGCCACTTGGGAATCGGGCGGCCGCTGGGCCATCAATCCGAAAACAGGTGCCCGCAATATTAAATTTTTCGAAACCCCTTGACTTTTGATTTTGTAGTGCGTATATTCGTTAGGGTCTTTGATAGGCACCATTTGCCTATTGAATAGCAGGCAACTTGCTCATTGAAAACTGAAATGTGAATTGGCAAATTTACGCCGGATAAGGCACAGTTCATTAAATGACAATTCAAAAAACAAAAAGCACCAATTTCCGGAGGAATGCCCAAAATGAATATTAAACGTATCCCGCAGGGAAGAAAACTATAAAGAATTCTTACGGTTTATGAAAAACAAATGCGTTTGCGCGATCTTTCCGGAAGGGACAGACTTTCGGTCTTTGAAAAAGCTACACATTTCACACATTTTCGAGACCACCCATCCGTTTGTGCTTGATGTGCTTGAAAAACGAAGGAGTGAGGCCGGTAACTTTCTTGAATTGATTCGACAGCGCCCCCACGCTGCTATAATGGAGCTTATGCGCAATTTGCGTGAGCGAAAGCTCGTCGTAAATAAGCAATTCTTTTACCCGTTCGATCTTATGTTTGATAATAAAATGCTCGATTGTCGTACCCTCGACCTCGGAAAACAAATTGGCGAGATAGGTATAGTCGTAATTTAATTTTTCGCTAAGATGTTTGGAAAAGTTAACGCGCAATGCTTCTTCGGTATAATGGATGGTCTCGATGATTACCTGCTTGATCCGTTCGATCAGGATGGCTTTCTTATCGTCCATCAGTTCCAGCCCCGAACGTTTGAGAGCACTTGCTAAGGCTTCCCGTTGTGACAGGGAGAGCGTTTCCTCGATTTCAACTTCGCCCAATTCCACACTCGTATAATGAAGACCAAGCCGTTCGAGCTCAGCAATCACCACTAACTTGCAGCGAATGCTTACCATGTATTTGACGTAGATCTTCATGCCTTAGGAAACGGCAACGGTTCATTCCGAACGATTAGTTCGTGAAATGGCCTGACATTCAACGTTTGCATAGAGCTAAACGACAGGCGATGAAAGAATAAGTGCAGGCCACGCGTAAAACAGGAAAGCGGAATGTTAAGCCATGACACTTTCCTCATTTACGCTCCAAAACGAACCAACGGCGCAACTTGCGGCGTTCTTGGTTCTCGAAATGGCATCGGTGGATATCCTTCGGACATTTGGCGAAAAACTTCGGGCGGCGCGCGTGGAGCAGCAGCGAAGCCTCGGCGATATTGCGTCCGCGATAAAAATTAATCGCCGCCATTTGGAAGCGATCGAAGCGGGCGATCTTTCGCAATTGCCCCAGGGGCCTTATGTGACGGCGTTCGTTCGCGAATATGCGCGGGCGCTGGGGCTTGCCGTTCCGCCGGAATATGCGCCGCTGCACGCGCCGGTTGCCGCTTCGCCGCGCGATCCCAAAGTCGTGAGCCATCCCGCGCATCCTGGTGAAGAGAGCGGCGGCCTTTCGCAAATGGCCCGCGATACGGCGCGGTTCGCGAATACCGCCGTTAAAGGCGCGGTGAAAACGGTAACGAAGACGACCGAGAGCGTCGTCAATCTCGTGGAAACCGGCGGCAAGGAGGCTTTCGAAGTGCTGACTTCGAAGGAGCTGTGGGAGGAAGCGGAGAATATTCGGCGCGAGCGCCACGGACTTCCGCCGCTCGAGCGTCCGCCGGAACAAGCATCGCCCACGATGCGGCCGGCGCCAGGAAAGGTCATAACACCACCGCCGGTGGGAGCTGCCTCGGCGCCGGCGTCCATCCAGGAACATGCTGCAAAGCCTCTTCTGGGTAGCGAAGCGGTTGCGCCGACGCGCGGCTCCCGCCGGGCAACGAATATGGTGATCGTGCTACTGGCGGTTCTTTTTGCCGGCGTCGCGTATCTGGCCATCCGAATGGCGCGGACTCAGAATGGTCATACCGCAATACCGAGCAAGGATTATGTTCCCGCTCCCTTGGAAAAACGGCAGCCGCTCGCGGCGCGAAAGCCTGCAACGACAAGCCCTGCTCCAACAGTTGCTCCTGCCGCGCCCGCCGTGACGGATTCACTTCAGTTCCAGCTTCGGGCCACGCAGCCCGTGTGGGTTTCGATCGCGCCGGATGGAATCCCAGCGTACCGTGGGCAGATGAGCGCCGGTGAAGTCCGATCGTTTCGCGCAGCGCAGAAATTTGTGGTAGATATTGGAAACCAGAAGTCGGTCGCGATGACGTTCGATGGAACCCCGCTTTCCGGATTGCCGGCGATTCAGAATTCCAATGTCGTCGTGCGAAATCTGGTCCTCATGCGCGATCGCGTAACGCTGGGAGGGAATTCGGTGGATTTGCATAAACTCACAACGCCGCCCGCGCCGGCTGCGAAACCCGCTCCTGCTCCGCCAGCCGTTCGAGGCGTTCCACCGCCTGCGATAGCCACCCAGTTGGAAGACCTCGCGAAAAAAGCGAAATTGGAGGCCGCGCAAAAGGCAAAGGCGCGACAAGCCGCTGCTAAGAATCATTCTTCCAAGAATTCGAATTCGGGAACCAGGCAAGGGAAAAAATCGGGGAAGGGAATCCCGTTTCCGCCGGAACCTATTCATCCGGTGCAGCCGATTCCTCCCACTCCCTGAACGAAACGGCGTGAACCATTCATGACCACTCGCGAGGCTCTGGAACGAATCCTAAAGCTACGTACCGCCATCGAGGAGCACGACCGGCGGTATTTCGTGCTCGCTACGCCCATTATCAGCGACCGGGAGTATGACCGGCTGATGCAGGAATTGCGCGATCTCGAAGCGCAATTTCCGGAACTTATCACGCCCGAATCACCCAGTCAGCGCGTTGGCGGAGAGCCTACGAAACTGTTTCCGCCAGCGGTGCATCACGTTCCGATGCTCTCGCTCGCTAATACCTATAGCACCGAAGAAGTCCTGGATTTTGCGCGCCGCGTGCATGATTTGCTGGGCCACGATCCAAAGCAAGGTTATACGTGCGAGTTCAAATTCGATGGCGTCGCGATGAGCCTGCTCTACCAAAATGGCAAGCTTGCGCGCGGCGCGACTCGTGGCGATGGAACGACCGGCGACGATGTGACAGGCAATGTGCGAACGATTCGTTCCGTCCCACTCGTGCTTCATTCCAAATCGCCGCTCTCCGCGGCAAGTTTCGAAGTGCGCGGTGAAGTATTTATGGATCTCGATGGTTTCCGCGGACTGAATGCGCAGCGCGAAGAAGCGGGAGAACCGGCCTTCGCGAACCCGCGAAACTCCACGGCAGGCACTTTGAAAACGCTCGATCCGCGCGAAGTCGCCAAGCGTCCACTCCGGTTTAGCGCCTATCAGCTTCGCTTCGACGATGCGGTGACCGAGCACGCGCCGGAAATCGACACGCATTCGAGCCGGCTCGATCTACTTGCGGAATTTGGCTTCCCAGTCTCGAAAGAAACGCGTATTGTAAAAGACACCGAATCTATCATGCAATTTGCGATGCACTGGCAGGATCATCGGGAGGAATTGCCGTTCGAGATCGACGGCGCGGTCATCAAAGTAAATTCGCTTGCGGAGCAGGAGCGAATCGGCTTCGTCGCTAAATCGCCGCGCTGGGCGATCGCGTATAAATTCGAAACGAAGCAGGCGCGCACGCGGCTAAACGGCATCACGCTGCAAGTGGGGCGGATGGGAACGATTACACCGGTTGCGGAACTCGAACCCGTCGCGCTCACCGGAATCACGATCCGCCGCGCCACGCTGCACAACGCCGATGAGATCGAGCGGAAAGATATTCGCGTCGGTGATATGGTATTAGTTGAGCGCGGTGGCGAAGTGATTCCGAAAGTGGTTGGCGTCGATCTTTCGCAGCGTCCGAAGTCCGCGCGAGTGTATGAGTTCCCAACGGTCTGCCCGGAGTGTAACACCGCGCTCGTGCGTCCGCCGGGCGAGGTGAATTGGTATTGCGAAAATTCCGAATGCCCGGCGCAGGTCATCGGACGCATCACGCATTTCGCTTCGCGTGGCGCGATGGACATTGCCGGCCTGGGCGATCAATCGGTCGAGCAATTCGTGGCTGCGGGGCTGCTGAATAATGTTGCGGATATTTACGAATTAAAAGATCGCCGCGCCGAGCTTATCGCGCTCGAACGCATGGGCGAGAAGAAAGTCGAGAACCTTCTGCACGGCATCGAGCAGAGCAAGCAGCGGCCCACCGCGCGGTTTTTATTCGCGCTCGGCATCCGGCATGTGGGCACGAGCGTCGCGAAGCTATTGATCGACGAATTCGGCTCGATCGATGCCATCGCGGAATCGTCCGAAGAGGCGATCGACAACATCCCCGGCATCGGCCCGGAAATCGCGGCGAGCATTGTTGCGTATTTTCAAAAGGAGAAAAATCAGGAGTTGCTGGAACGGCTGCGCCAGGCTGGCTTACCATTCCACGGAGTTCGAAAAGAGAAACCGGCGGTATCGGAGTTTTTTAATAGCAAAACATTTGTGCTTACCGGCACGCTCGCTTCCATGACCCGCGACGAAGCGAAGGAACGAATCGAAGAGCGCGGCGGAAAAGTATCCGGCTCCGTAAGCAAAAAGACGGATTATGTTGTGGCGGGAGCGGAAGCCGGTTCGAAACTCGCCAAAGCCGAATCGCTCGGCGTGAAGGTGCTAACCGAGGACGCATTTCTTCGGGAGATAAATTTGTTATCTATTCCCAATTCCTAATACTTAATTCGTAATTGATTCCTTCTCGTCCGCTCGCGCTCGTCGATATTATTTCGGAAACGCTCTCGATATACGGGCGCAGTTTTTGGCGTTATGCGCTATTTTTTCTTATTCTCTTTGTACCGGGCACGGCCATCATGACTGTGGGTGCCACAAATCTTGCACACGATGCGATCACATCGGCTCAGCGCGACATCGGTTTTGCCGACACGGATCTCACCGTGGCGCGCAACGATGTAAAAGCGTGGTTCGCCGAGCAGAACCCGATTTTCGCCGCGCAGTGGCCAGGAACCGATACCTCGCATTTTCCCCATGCTCGAACGCGGCAGCTTGCTCATTACCTGGGGAATAATGTTTCCCGGTTCGAATCTTCGATTAGTTTGTTCGCGCTGGGATTCGTGCTGCTCATGATTGGAATCTTCGCGCTCGTCGCGGCTACCGTCGATTTGGGATGCCAGGTCTTCGAGGAACGCAAGCAGGAGTTCTGGGAACCATTGCGGGAGAGCTTCGGCAAGCACGTTTGGAAAATGCTGCTGCTATGCCTTCTTTATCTCAGCGTGAGTTGGTCGGTCGAAGGAATGCTGATGGTGCTTCCGCCCGAGATTGGCGGGATGTTCGGCAGCTTCCTGACGATGGCCCAGATTTATATCACCATTCGCCTTGCGGTCACGGTCCCGGCGATGGTGAGCGAAGGGCTTGGCCCGATTCAATCGCTCGCGCGAAGTTGGGAACTCACGCGGCGCGCGGGCTGGCGGATTTTTGCCGCAACGCTCGCGTTGGGAGTCCTTCTTTTCCTGGCGCTGATGCTTGTGAGCATGATCATGAGCATCGTTTCCGGCGAGGCATTAATGTGGATGAATGATTTCCTGATCAAGCCCTATCTGACGGTCACATGGTTGCTGGATAGCCTTCCTGGAGTTTTCCGCTCCATCGCGATAGAGTCGGGCATAGCGATGCTCGCCCTCTTTTCGTTCCTTCCCATGTTCTTCACGGTGCTGTATTACGATCTCCGTACGCGGCACGATGGGCCGCTGGTGTATTTAGAGGACTGAGAAATGAAATCGAGCAGCCGACCGACTTTGCTCGGCAATTCGTTGCTATCTCAGCTTTACAAAACTTCGACGCGCGAGCAAAACTCCATTACTCGCTCGCGCAAGAAGCATATACTCGCCATCTAACAACGCTGCGGCATCGACTCGAATCGGCTCGGCATCGCTCCGCGGTGAAACAGTAATATGCCGGACTTCGCGGCCCAATATATCTAATATAATTATTTCGAACGGCGTAGTATTGCCCTTGCAGAATAAGGTCAAAAAATTCTTGCATGGATTTGGCGAAATGATAAACTCATCAGCCACGGCGGTGGCTGTGACTTCAGCGGAGGAAGACTCGTATGCGCCAATAGAGCGTGCCGTTAGCGAGTAAGGCGCTCCCATATAATCCGTAGCCGGTTCCGGCGTCGGGAAACCAGCGCCAATTGCCGGGCTTCCCGCAGTGAGTGAAAAATTCCCATTCAGAGTATCCAAAAAATCCGGATCGCCGATGAGCGAACCGGATACATTCACACCGGGCAGTTCCGACCAGTTGATGGAGTCTGGGTCAGGATTCAGGTAATCGTGAAATAGATTATTCTTAAAATATTCGGTGCTGAAAATAAAATTGCTCGACGCATTAAGATAGATATGATATGGACTGTACGTGGTAAAGATATTGTTATAGATGTAGTTGCTATCGAGCGTAATGCCCATTGAACTGGTGTTTAGCGAGCGGAAGGCGAACTCGGTCGCCTTGAAACAGGTGTTGTTAAAAATGAATGCATGATGGCAGGAACTTAGCCTGATTCCGGTCGCGCCGCCGATAAATATATTTGCATAGACCTTAATGCTGTCTGCTTCCCACGTTGCGCCGAGCGGACAAAAATATTGCGTGTCGGTCTCGCCGCCAACATCGAGTCCATCGGCAGCGCAATTGCGGAAGAGATTCTGCTCATACGTGATATTCTTCGCGCCGCCCTTGCAATGCGATCCATCCCCTGGCATATTCTCGAATGTGCAATGACGGACGGTCCCGTTACGGTCGGCATTGAGGCTGATGCCATCTGTGATGTTTGTTCCATCGAGAAAGGCGCAGTTCAGCACCTGAAAATTCTCCGTGCCATCGATCTTCAGGCAGGCACCGGTATTTTGTTTTCCGGTATTATTCAACTCGGCGAAGGCGCAGTTCTCAATGATAATATCATGATTCGACGTGAAGCACGCGTATTGATAATCGAAGAAGAGCAGATGATACACGCGCGCGCTCTGTGCGGGATCGTTACCAAAAAAATTTAGCCCTGAGATTTTTAGATACTGCGCGGCCTGGAAGGTATATTGCACGTGGATCGAAACGGAATCTTGTCCATAGGGCATTATCGTTATCCAATGATCGGGGGTACCGATCAAGCTATCGATCAAAGTGTTGGCGTCGGTATAAGTTCCGGCATGAACGAATACCGTATCACCGGGATGCACTGCCCTCGCATTTGCCGCGGCGCCAATATCGGGATACATCTGCCCTGGACCGACCTGCACTTGTGCCCAACCTGCGAACGGGATGAGCACAGGGAAAAGCATGAGGAGCGCGATGCGGAGTTTGGTCATGCCCAAGCAAACTAAATTTGCAGCGCAAAGAATGCTCTGCCGATTGAATTTTTAGCACCAAGCCCGCGCGTGGTTTGTTACTGCCCGGCGTTTAGGAATGGATCGCAGCCAGGCAGTGGGAATTCATCTCTCATTGCGTGGCCGCGTTAGGCCTGTTTACAAATTTTGGTTAGCGTGACACCACTTTTTCGACTCTTAAGCCCGATCGTTGCCGGACACCCGGCCTATGAGCGATTTCGCAGTGAGCTTGCAGTCTCGGACCGAGAGGTGTATCTCACCGGCCTCGTTCCGTCGCTCGACGCGCTGCTCGTGGCGCATGTGGTGCAGGCGGAATCGCGGCCCGTGCTGCTCATCGTCGAAGATGCAACGCAGGCCGAGCGATTATACGACGATTTAGCGCGTCTGCTGGACGAAGATCGGCTCGCACTGTTTTCGGAAGGCGCTCATGCTTCGCTCTTGAAACGCGAGCGGCAAAAACGCGCGCAAACCGCCGAAGCCACCGCGCAACTGTTGGAAGCGCTCGATAGACTTTCACGGCCAACGAGCTTGCATCCGGATGAAAAACAAGGCGTCCTTGTAACTATTGCCGATGCCGAATCGCTCGGCACGCGGCTTCCGCCAAAGAAAGCATTTGCCGGGGAATCGCTTGCTCTTGCTCCGCAACAGGAAGCCGGATTCGAGCGTGTGATCAAATGGCTCGACGCGCATCACTTCGAGCGAAAGCAATTCGTTGAAACCGCCGGCGACTATGCGGTCCGCGGCGGCATCCTCGATATTTTTCCATTTACAGAGACGGTTCCGATTCGCCTCGAATTCTTTGGCGATACGATCGAGAGCATGCGGATGTTCGATGCGATCAGCCAGCGATCGACTTCGCCCAGAATCGAGTTGGTTCTGGTTCCCAATGTGCTCACCGAATCCGAGGCCGCCGGCGAAGCGACGCTCTTCGATTATATCGCGCGGGAATCTATTGTGTTTACGATGGAGCCGGCGCGTGTCCGAATGCGGATGTCTGAATTGGGCATCGCACTCGATCTGACACAATCCCTCGCCGCCTATCCACGATTTTTCGTCACGGCATTTCCGCCATCTGGCGCGAATACGATCGACTTTGGCAGCCGTGCGCAGCCTGCCTTCCATGCGAATCTGAAGCTCATTCGCGAACACATCACGAACCGCATTCGGCATGGCGAGCGAACGATCGTTCTCTCCGAATCGAAGGATCTGACGCAGCGGCTGAAGGATTTGCTCGATGAGGAAGAAGTAGGTAGTGCGCTGCCGGAATTTATCGAACCTTCGCTTGCAAATGGTTTCGAAATTCCGAGTGCGCGCACGGCTGTCTATACGGAGCACGAGCTTTTTGGAAGGAAACGGGAACGCGGCGCATCCGCGCGCAAGAAGGCCGCGCGTACCAAAGGCATTTCGCTCAGGGAACTTCGTGCGCTCAAGCGCGGCGATTTTCTGGTGCATGAAGATAAAGGCATCGGAAAATTCATGGGGCTGGAAACCATCGTTGTCGGCGGCAAGAAACAGGAGGTCGTTCGGCTGTCCTATCGCGATAACGATGTCCTTTTTGTCAACCTCGATTATATTGGCCGCCTTTCGAAATATTCTTCCGGCGAGGCAGTAACCGCGCCAACGCTCTCGAAACTTGGTTCCGCGGAATGGGAGCATACGAAGGAGCGAACGAAGAAGCGGCTCAAGGATATTGCGCGAAATCTGATTCAGCTTTATGCGAAGCGCCGCAAGTCGGAAGGATTTGCATTTAGCCCGGATGACATCATCCAGCGCGAAATGGAGGCGGCGTTCCTTTACGACGATACGCCCGATCAGGCGAAGGCAACCGAAGAGACGAAGCGCGATATGCAGTCCATCCATCCGATGGACCGGCTCATTTGCGGAGACGTGGGCTATGGCAAGACCGAAGTAGCGATGCGCGCGGTGATGAAGGCCGTGCTCGATAAAAAGCAAGCTGCCGTTTTGGTGCCAACGACGATACTTGCGGAACAGCACTTCCGCACGTTCTCCGATCGGCTCGACCGCTTTGGCGTCCGGTGCGCCGCGCTTTCGCGGTTCCGGCTGCCGAGCGAGCAGAAGGCGATTCTCAAGGATCTCGCCGATGGCAAAATCGACGTGCTCATCGGCACGCACCGCATTCTTTCGAAGGATGTCCACTTCAAAGACCTTGGTCTGCTTGTAATCGATGAAGAGCATCGCTTCGGAGTCCACGCGAAGGAAACGCTGCGCGAGATGCGCGCCAATGTCGATACCCTGACGCTGACGGCGACGCCGATTCCACGAACGCTCAATTTTTCGCTGCTCGGCGCGCGCGATCTTTCGATCATGGAAACGCCGCCGCGCAACCGGCTCCCGATCATGACCGAAGTGTTGACCAATGAGGACGAACACGTCATCGCGGAGGCCGTCAAACGGGAACTTGCGCGCGGCGGCCAAATCTATGCGATCAATGACAAAGTGAATGACATCGATTCCTATGCAAACGAGTTCCGCGCCATCGTGCCGGGCGCGCGCGTCGAGATCGTTCACGGCGCGATGACGCCAACCGCGATCGATAAAACGATGAAAGATTTCATTGAACGACGGGTGAATATTCTGGTTGCGACCAAGATTGTCGAATCGGGCTTGGACGTGCCGAATGCGAATACGATCATCATCAATCATGCGCAGAACTTCGGTCTGGCGGAACTGTATCAATTGCGTGGCCGCGTGGGCCGTTCGAACGAGCAGGCGTATTGCTACCTCATTGCGCCGCCCGTCGCGCGGCTTTCGCAGGATGCGCTCCGGCGCTTAGAAGCGATGGAGGAATTTTCCGAGTTGGGAGCCGGGTTCCAGCTTGCGATGCGCGACCTCGAAATTCGCGGCGCCGGAAATTTGCTCGGCGCCGAGCAATCCGGGTTTATCGCGGAGATTGGCTTCGATCTCTATCAAAAAACGATCGAGGAAACGGTCGAGGAACTAAAGCGCGAGGAATTCCGAGAATTATTCAAGGATGACATTACGCGCGAACGGCGCTCCGCCTTCGGGCGCAAGCGTCTCAGCGGCGAAGGAGAAGTGACCGTTTCGCTCGGTATCGACGCGCTGATTCCCGAACAATATATCGAAGATGATGCCGAGCGGTTCGGATTTTACCAACGCATGTCGAGCGCCGCGAGCGACGATCAACTCGAGGAAATCGCGAAGGAACTCCGCGACCGCTTTGGTCCGCTGCCGCCGGAAGCCGAAGCACTCCTGCACGTCGCCCGCATTCGCGAACGGGCAAAACTGCTGGGCGCTCGAAACGTTACCTTCGAGGAGCAAACCAGGACGCTCCGCATTCTCATGCCGCAAGAATCGGAGGCATTCTATTATCAAAATACGTTCCCAAAAGTGCTCGACCGGTTCGAGCTGATCGGCAAGCAAAATATTCGCCTCGTGAGTGAAAAGAAGGCGCTTCGCATCGTTGTTCGGCTTCGGACGAAAGAAGATGGCGAGGAACGATTGCGCGAAATCGAAGAGGTGCTCGCGAAGCTGACGCCCGAAGAAACGGAGTCGAGTCAGCCTATAGCGGCGTTGCCGGCGCTGGCGTGAGGCGCTCCTTGTATTCGAACGGAATCCGTTCCCAGTCCATCGGCTCGCCGCGTTTCATGGCGAGGACGCGCGCCCGAATTTCGCTCATCGGAAACCGATATATTTGAGCATCATTCGTGAAAATAAACATGGGATCGGTTCCCGGCTCGAATCCCGCGAGGAACAGGGAACCATGATCGAGATACTCCACGAAAATATCGAGAAGCTTTTTATCTTCGCTCGCAACCGTAAAATCCGGGCGCGTCGATAGGATTTCTAACAGGCGGTCGTTCATGTATAGAGTGCCGTGTGGCACCCGGAGTATACTCCGGGTGCCACACGGCTACCTGCACTTACCGCGTGATTTCCATGCTCCTCGATACGACATTCGCGCCATCGCTCACGCGCACGATGTACGTTCCCGATGCCAGCGCCCGCGTGTCGAGATACATCTTCTGATTGTTCTCGCCGGCAAAATTCCCGACGACGCGCCCGAGGAGATCGAGCACCTGCACGGAAACATGCCGACCGGGAACGTCCGTATAGCCCAGTACCATTTCCTCGCCACTCGCGGCGGGATTCGGGAAAATATCCGTGATGGCAAGGCCGCTCTCCGATTTCGAGTTTGCCACTGAGTTTACAAATTTTAAAATCGTAAACTGGACACTCGCAGCCGGCGCTTCATTTCTAACCGGAATAAGTTGAAGTTGCGCGGCGCGGTTGGTATCAGGGATCTTCCACTTGTAAAAAGTACTGGTGATACCATCCGCGAGGGTGTCCCAGTTTGGAAAACCACCATGATCATCGGCAAGAGAATACTGCAGGATGACACTATCGAATCCATATTTCGTCCACTCTATCATGTAATTAGTGTCCGCTCCCAGCATCTCGCCGGGGGTGGGGCGAACGAAGGCGACGGAGTCAGCCGGGGCAATAACGAAGGTGCCGGCTTCGATCGATACGAGCGATGGATCCCCGACGGCGACGAGCTTGATTTTGCCCTGGGTCGTCAGGGAATCGGGGACGTTCCAGAAGAAGGGGCTAAATTGAGTATCCTCCATGAAGCGCCACGTGGTCCCGTTATCCAGGGAGTAATAAGCCGTGACACCATTAGGCAGATTGGTAGAGTTAAAAAAAATGTCCGCGGTCGAGCCAGGCTGCAGGGTATCACCGCTAATATAGTTTTCGTTGAAACTGAGCGTGGGTGGCGGCGGCTGGAGCGTATCGAGATCCTGACGAAGCACGGCTGCATTCACGACCTGAAAATCCCCGCCGCTGGTGGATTCGAGAAATGCGACGAGCCGAATTTTCGTATAATCATATGGGATGCTCGCATTGATGGATTTCGGACCATAGAGTGATTGATCCCATGACATTACCTTTTGTGTTCCCGCCGATGCGCCGCCCGCGACCACGACGAACGAATTACCACTCGTCGAGGAGTTCGTGTAGGTAATATAGCGGACCACATCGTTGAGCGTAACATTCAAGGTACCTCCATTCTGGTTGTCCAGGCACCCATCCTGCACGATCGCATAGCGAATGATGAGCGAATCCGGAATGGATTGGGCCAGCGTGACATTGACTTTGACATGGAGCACATACGTCTGCGAATTATTCTTATCGAGCGTGGCGCTTACGAGTTGCATGGTCGCGGCGGGAGATTGCTGGTATTCGGAGTTGATCGCGCTCGTCCAATCGCCCTCGCTAAAGCTCTGTCGAGTGCCCGTGGAAGAGTATACGGTCCGGTCCACCGCGCCCCAAAATGGTGTGTAGGTATTACCTACGGCACTTCCCGGCATCACATGATTGGCCGTGTTAAACGAATATGCATTTTGAAGCGCATCAGATTCGTTTCCGATGTGGTGATCCAAATGAATGATCTTCGAGCCTTCGCTCGATACGACGGAGGCGACGTTCGCGTTGAACGTAGTGCGCTCGGCATCCCCCCCGCCGTGTGGCTCATAACTATTTGTAAAAGTTTCGAAGAGGACGGTGCGCTGCTGCGCTTTGGCGGCCGGCATACTTAGCGCGAGGGCTATAACGATAAAAGAAGCGATGCGAAACGTTTGGATTTTCATGGTAATAAAGCAGAAAAATTATCGGAATGAAAAAACGGAAAGAAGCAAAAAGAATAAACAAGAAGATCAGCCGCTCGAGTCCCGGCGATTATTCATATTCTGGTACTATGAAGAAAATGGCGCGCCATGGCCTGAAGGCCGCGACGCGCCATATTAACTTCCGGCCAGAAAAAAGAGTCCGGTCGAGATGGATGATTGCTCACCCAGCACGAGAGAGCAGAAGAATTACATCTTATTGATCTTCTTCTTCATTTCTTTCTTCTCTTCCTTCTTACCTGTCTTTTCGCCAGCTGCCTTGATGGAGTCCATCATTTTAGCGGAATCCACCATCGGAGCAGGCGGTGGGGGTGGCGGTGGGGGTGGCGGCGTAGCCGGCGCGGTGGCCGGAGCCGTGGTCGTGTCCGTGGTGGCATTGTCCGACTTCTTCGAGCACGAAGAAATGCCGCCGATAAATACTGCTAAAGCACCAAGCACAATGAGTTTACGAAGCCGCATGGCAATTTACCTCTTAGTTTAGTTGATGGAAACACCTTCACACGTTGCTGCCCAAAAGCATGCTGCCCTTCAGGCTGCGAATAATCCGCATCGCGTTATCGTTGGAATGATTGCTCATCCATGACTTCCGAAACACTTCCTATCCGTTTCAAAATGTGAACTTTTGCAGATGCCGATCACCAGCCCGGATGATCGCTCATCCGAGGCCGCAATTGCTCATCCACGCTATCTATAGTCAAAAAAGACTGCTACAAAGATACGAAGCTGCGGGCGAGAAAACAATACCTTTCTTAGGAAAACCTAACCGGGCAACCATGTGACGTTTAGTTTAGCGGCTTTATGAGCAGCCTTCGCAACGTCCCGGAATCTCCAATTAGGCAACCTGCCCCGACTTCATAAACTTCAGTGGAAAATCGCTCTACCACCGTGAAAGATCGCTCTCTCACCATGGATGATCGTTCACCCATACGACCATTGGTCGCCTAAAGTCCTCTATCTTACTACAAAGTTACGAATAAATGAATGAAGGAGTTTGAATTGTGTCAACCAGACACCTATCCTCCGTTGGCAATCGTAGCCATCTCGCTCATAACGGCGTCGATCTCGTCGAGCGTATTATAAAAATGCGGAGCGATACGAATGCCCAATGGCGGACGAAAATCGACCATGAAGCGGCGCCGAATAAGCTCCTCGCAAATTTCCTTTGTGTTACGCGTGGTATGCACTCGCGTGGTGTGCGCCCTCCGCGGCGCACCCGCCGGATCGATAGTAAGCGCGCCACCGCGCCGCTCTGGCTCTCGCGGCGAATTCACGGTGAACCCGAATTCGTCCGCGCGCTCGATCAGCCGCTCGGTGAGCGCGAGCGATTTTTTTCGAATAGGTTCCATGCCAATCTCCTGGAACATTTTTAACGCCGGCCTCGCGGTATAGAGACAGGGAACCTGAATACTCGAAGTCAAAAAGCGGTGCATGTCCGGCGCAAGGTTCACATCCGGCATGTGAAACTCGAATGGCTCTTTATCGCCGAGCCACCCGCGGATAGCCGGGAAAAATTGCTCCTGCAACTCGCGCCGCACGTACATAAACGCCGCGCCGGGTCCGCCGCACAACCACTTCAGCACGCCGGTCGCAAGAATATCGACGTTCAAATCCTTTACATCGATCGGAATGATTCCCGCCGCCTGATAGGAATCGAGCATGACGAGCGCGCCCATCTTATGCGCGTGCTCGATGATAGGCTTTACGTCCTGCAAGCCGCCGGAACGAAAATAAACGTGCGAGAGCGCGACGAGCTTTGTCCGTTCGTCAATAGCCTGAATATATTTTTCTGTTTCGGCCCAGATGCCATCGCTTTCGATGACATGCGGAACGGCGCCATACTTTTTCCAGCCCTGCCAGAGATAAGAAATCGTGGGGAAGTGAAGGTCGGAATAGACGATCTTATTTCTTTCTTTCGTGGATGATCGATCATGCGCGGTAAAATCCAAGGCGCTCGCGATCAGCGCGGAGCCGATGGTGAGGTTATGGATGAGCGTCACATCCCGCGCTTCCGCGCCGATAAGATCAGCGACAAGCGCGCTCACTTCGTCGACCATTGGGAACCATTGGTCCCAGGATTCGACGCCCTGGCGCTGCCACAATTCGGCATACGATTGCAGTTCGGTTTCGACTTCGCACGGCATCGCTCCCAGCGAATTCGAAATCAAGTAACAACTCGTTTCGAGAATGGGAAAGTGCTTGCGGTATTTTTCGGCGAGTTTATCCATAACCGTAGGGACGTGCTGCGCACGTCCGAGTCCGTATCGAATAACAAAGCGAGGGATGTGCGCAGCACGTCCCTACGGTAGTGCGGCGATTTTCTGTAAAATTTCTCTCGCGCATTGGTCTTTTGATATAAGTGGCAGTGCGGTCCGCTCGCCCGATTTCGTGAAAATGGTAACTTTATTCGTATCGTATCCGAATCCAGCACCTTCATCGGCAATGTTATTGAGCACGATCATATCGAGATTTTTATCGCGCAGTTTCTTTCGTGCATAGTCTTCCGCTTCGATTCCTTTTTCGAGCGCGAAGCCGACAAGGATTTGATCGCTTCGTTTCGTGCGCGAAATTTCGGCCAAAATATCCGGCGTTTTTCGAAGCGTCAGCGTCATTGTGTCCGAAGCTCCTTTCTTCAGCTTCTGGCTCCTGGTTTCTTCCGGAGCGAAATCCGCGACGGCGGCGCTCATGATTATAATATCTGCTTTTTGCGCTTCGATAGTAACCGCCTTCAGCATCTCTTCGGCGGTTTCAACATCGATGCGAATGACCCCCTCTTTTTCAAGGAGGGGGAAGGGGGTGGTGGGTCCCATAATGAGCGTCACCTCAGCGCCCATGCGCTTCGCTTCGAGCGCCAGCGCGGCGGCCATTTTCCCGCTCGACCGGTTCCCAATAAACCGGACCGCATCGATTGGTTCGTAGGTAGGACCGCCGGTAATCAAAATTCGTTTTCCTTGTAGTGGCAGGGTTCCCCTGCCTTCCCCGTTGGATGTGGTGGATAGGCGCGGGGACTGCGCCACTATATTAGAAAATTCGCGAACAATGTCTTCCGGCTCCGGCATCCTCCCCATGCCAGTTAAACCGCTCGCTAATTTTCCGGTTACCGGCTCGATGAGGTGCGCGCCATGCACCATTAGCCACGCGAGGTTTTCCCGCACCGCCGCTTGCAGCCACATGTCCTCGTCCATCGCGGGAACCAGAACGAGTGGCGTCCCTTTCGGCAGCGATGCCGCGGCGAGCATTACGGCATTATCGTAAATCCCTGCCCGCAACATTCCAATCGCGGAAGCGGAGCACGGCGCGATTAGCATCGCGTCCGCGCTTCGGGCGAGATGCACATGCCAGGTAGCGGCAGGATCAAGGCTCCCCCTCCTATGGAGCGAAGCGGAATAGGAGGGGGCTGGGGGGTGGTTCCCTTGGAAGATACTCGTGATAACTGGCTGTCCCGTTGCTTCCGCCATTTCTTCGGAACTCACGAACTCCTCGGCGCTCTCGGTCATCACGCACGTCACGCTCGCGCCAATGTGCGCGAGTTCCCGCGCGATCGTTGGCGCCTTGATCGCCGCGATCGAGCCGGTCACCCCGAGAATGATGCGCTTACCTTCCAGTGCTGCCATAATCGCACGCTTCTAACGAACAAAATGCAGGAAATAACGAAAGATTTTTGAAAAAATCTTTTCTTTACTCGTAGAGAGTTATGGGATTTGGTTACTTCGCGCGTGGATAAAACACATACATAATCGTAGGCGAATTTTCCTCTACGCCGCCCAGAGATTTATACAACGCGCGGGCGGGAGCATTGTCGCCTTCCGTCAATACCCATATCTCTTTATATCCGCGTTGGATAGCGAGTCCCTTCACAAATTCGATCATCGCGCGCGCCACGCCCTTGCGTTGGTGCTCCTCCGCGACATCGACTTCGTAGAGCAGCAAGTCGGTTTGCGCGAACCGATGAATGACGTCTCCATAGATGCGGCCCATGATGACGCCCTCGTCCGTTCGCGCGACGACCACAAAGAAAGTTGGCTCGGCGAGCAATGACGCGGCACGCTCGTACGAGACTTCCTCATCGGCGTTAAAAATTCGCGCGGCTTCGATGAGGAGCGATTCGTCACCGAGATTTAGGAGATGGATTTGCATTGGCGGCGACAAGGGCACGAGAAGTATCTCTCCGGCAATACCTCTTATTGTCCCATTATTGTCCCATCGGAGCGCGACCATTTCGCACCGGGCGGCCGCCATTCCCACGCCCGCGATCTTCCGGACGTCCGCGACCTTCCGGACGCCCGCGTTCAGGACTGCGGTGAATGACCGCGCCGGGGGCTTGCCAATGTCCGGCCATAAACCCATAGCGCCTCCCGTGACGGATATATCGCGGTGCAACCCAAATTACTCCCGGCTGCGGCGGACGCTGCCAGACACCCGGCACCCATCGGTATTGGTTGACCGCATAATCGAAAACATAATATCCCGGTACCCATATCGCGCCCGGAAAGGGAGCGGCCACGATTACTTCCCGCCGTGGCGGCGGCGGGCCGATTCGAATATTAAAGCTAACTTGCGCGAATGCGGGGGCGGCAATAGCTACGAACCCGCAGATGGTTATTGCTTTTATGAGATTACGCATGTGTATTTTCCTTTGCTTTCTGAGGATTAGACTACTCTCGAATGCCTGTTGTTTAAGAGTAAGGCCTGAAATTATGATGAGTTCTTTTTAAGCCGGCACCGATGTTTTTTGAGAAGATGTCTGGATTTGTGGAGAGGCATTTGAAACCGAGGCGGGATGGCGCGGATAGAAGAATAACAGCATATACCCGCCCACGATAATCATCGCAATCGAAATCCACTGCGCCATCGAAAGGCCCCAGTAGAGCGGATTGATACGGATAAATTCGATGAGCAGCCGCTCGATACCCATCACCACGAGCACGATCGAAAACACTTTGCCAATTTGCGCGTCGAATTTTTTTCGATTGGTCCAGATAAAATAAAAGGCGATCACGCAAAAGAGCGTCTCATAAATTGGCGCGGGATGGACGGTCACGATCTGATCGAATCGCGAGATTCGTCCGAATTGATCCTGCCCTACCGTGATCGAGGCAAGCGAATCATAATGCCACGCGGCGCGCTGCACGGGATTCCGTTGGAAGTATTCGAGCAGGGTATAAGTCGGCTTAGCCGTTCCATTGGGGTAGGACATCGCCCATGGCAGGCGGGAAGGAATACCGTAATCGCCATCGCCGGCAAGCTGGCAGCCTATGCGCCCAATGCCATACGCCAGCAGCACGAGCGGCGAGGTCATATCCGCAAAGAGCGCGAAACGAAGCCCCTTGCGCTTGAGATAAAAGTAAATCCACGCCATTGCGACGAGGAAACCGCCATAAAAGGTGAGGCCGGCGGGCGAAAACATCTGGCCGATCGGATCGCGCACGAAATCGCCCCAATTTTCCAGGATCGAAAAAAGCTTGCTTCCCGCTACCCCGCCGATAAGCGCGATGATCGTAATTTGCCCGCCGATACGTGGGTCCAGCCCGCGGCGGTGCAGCTCGATAGAAAGAAAATAACTCGCAACTATAAACGCTGTGGCCAGCATAAGGCCATAGCTATAAAGCGTGATCGGGCCGATATGAAAAAGTATGGGATGCATGGAAAGACATTTAACGGACGGGCACTACGGTTTGTTACCAGGGAATTGGGATACACTGAATTATGCAAAAAACCGTGTAGCACCGGGAGTATACTCCCGGTGCTACACGTCGCCATATTTCTCGCCGCTCTCACGGGCTGCGGCAAAAATGAACCGGCAACTCGAAGCGGTGGTATGCTCAGAATCGTTGCCGCCGAAAATTTTTATGGTGGCGTGGCGCGCGAAATCGCTGGGGATTCCGCGGATGTTAGCAGTATTTTAGTAAATCCCAATCAGAATCCGCACGAATTCACCACCGACGCCGCGACGGCAAAGGCCGTGGCCGATGCGGACATTGTCATTTATAACGGCATGGGCTATGACGATTGGATGGGAAAACTTCTCGCCACTCAGGACAATCCAGAACGCATCGTCATTCGTGTTGCCGATCTAATCGGCGCGAAAGCGGGCGATAACCCGCATATCTGGTACGATCCGCGCGCGATGCCCGCGCTCGCCGCGCAGCTTGCGGATATTCTGAAGCAGCCGGAAAATCTTGCCCATTTTCAAAATGAGATGGTTCCCGTTACCTCGAAAATCGCCAAGATCGAGGCCAGCCATGCCGGCGCATCCGTCACGGCAACCGAGCCGGTATTTGATTATATGGCTCGCGCGCTGGGATTCAAAATGGAGAATGAAGGCTTTCAACATGCTATCATGAATGGCACGGAACCCAGCGCGGAGCAAACCGCCGATTTCGAAAAGAGCCTGCGCGAAAAATCGGTGAAACTTCTATTTTATAATAGCCAGGTTACAAGCCCGATGACGGATCGCATGGTCGCTCTCGCTAAGTCGAGCGGCGTGCCAGTCGTTGGCGTGACGGAAATGCAGCCGCCCGATGCGAAAAATTATGCGGACTGGATGCTCACCGAATTAAATAAAGCCGAAACCGCTCTCTCCATAAGCCATTGACACCCATCATTTCCCTGAAAGACGTTGGCGTGCGCCTTGGTGGGCGGGACATTCTGCACGACGTCACCGCGGAAATTTTTCCCGGCGAATTTATCGGCGTCTTTGGTCCGAATGGCGCCGGCAAATCGACTCTTATGCGTTGTCTGCTCGGCCTCATCCCACGCTCAACCGGCGAAGTTTCCGTTTTTGGAAAACCGCCCGGTCATGCCAATAGCGTGATCGGGTACATGCCGCAATCACGCGCGCATTTCGAAAACACGGCGCTCAGCGCGCGAACGTTAGTCTCTGCTGTTGAGGGTGGAAATCGTTGGGGGATGCCGTGGAACTCGCCCGCGTCGCGCGCGGAAGTCGAGCGCGCCCTGGAAGTCGCCGGCGCGGAAGAATATGCCGATCGACCGTTCGCCGTGCTATCGGGAGGCGAAAAGCAGCGCGTCATGCTGGCACAAGCATTAATTGGGAACCCGCGCCTGCTTATTCTCGATGAACCGCTCATTAGTCTCGATCCGCGAAATCAGGCGCGGATGATCGAATGCGTTGCAAATATCAAATCCACGACCGGCGCGACGATTTTGTTCGTCGCGCATGACATCAATCCGCTGATCGGAGTGATGGATCGCGTTCTGTATGTCGCGGGCGGACATGCTGCGATTGGCGCGGCGGCGGATGTTATTTCCAGCGAAACGCTTAGCGCGCTTTACGGAACGAAAATTCACGTCGTCCGGGCGGAAGGCAGAATCTTTATTGTTGCCGCCGAAGGCAATGTCACCGAGGCGGAGCATCACGATCATGGTTAACGAAATCGCCAATTATCTTTCCTACGAGTTCGTTCGCAACGCGCTTATCGCCGGCTCGCTGGCGGCGATTCTGGGCGCGGTGGTCGGCTACTTCGTAATTATTCGGAGGGTTAGCTTTGCCGCTCATGCGCTGGCGCATATCGGCTTTACCGGCGCAACGGGCGCGGCGCTCCTTGCGCTAAATCCCCTCGAAGGAGTGCTCGTCATCTCGGTTATAGCTGGCATCATGATGGGGGCAACGGGAAATCGGCTGGAGCGAAGCGATGTGGCTATTGGAATGACGCTTTCCATTGCGCTGGGCATCGGCATGTTATTCCTGACCCTGTACAAAGGCTATTCCGGTCAGGCGTCGGCTATTCTTTTCGGAAATATCTTCGGCGTTTCCCATTCTCAAATTATTCAAACAATAATCCTTTCCGCGATTGGCTTAGGAACCCTGCTCGCTTTTTCGCGGAAGCTTTTCTTCGCCAGCGTACAGCCTGATCTGGCCGAGGCTCGTGGCATCTCGCTCTTCAAATTATCCATTGCGTTTATGGTAATTCTCGCGATCTCGGTCAGCTTAGCAAGTCAGGTCGTTGGAATTTTACTTGTGTTCGCGCTCGTCATCGGTCCGGCGGGAATCGCTGCGCGGTTTTGCCGAGGCTTTTGGCCGGGAATGATCACCTCGATCGTCATTGCGCTCATTTCCGTTTGGGCGGGAATTCTTCTCGCTATTCTCACAAGCTGGCCGCCGAGCTTTTGGATCACGGCGATTCTGTTTGTGCTTTATATTATTACCGAGGCGATCAGCCGCTTTGCGATTACAACGAAATGAAACTTGGGCTAATCGGCGCCATGCCACAAGAGATCGATCGCATTGCGGAAGATTTCCTGACAGAATCTATCGAATCGGTTGCGGGCCGGTCGTATCATATTGGGCACTTTGCGGGAGTCGAAACCGTACTCGTTTTTTCGCGATGGGGCAAGGTAGCCGCGACAATGGCGGCCACGGCGCTTATCGAGCGGTTTGGCGTCGATTGCATTATCTTTACCGGCGTGGCGGGCGCGGTTTCGCCGGTACTGAATGTGGGCGATGTTGTTATCGCTGACCGATTGATTCAGCATGATTTCGATGTGAGCGCGGCGCGCATAGCCTATGAGGGTGGAACCCTTGGCCGGTTTGCAATCCCGTTTCTCGGTATTAGCTATTTTCCGGTCGATGAGCGGTTGGTCGAACTTGCGAAGCAGGCGGCGGAAGAGTATCTTGTAGCGCGAACTTCAGCTTGCGACGGTGTAGCGCGAACTTCAGTTTGCGACCCCGTGGGAGAATCGCAAACTGAAGTTCGCGCTACAATCGCTACACGGGGAAGTGTTTATGTCGGGACGATCGCGAGCGGCGATCAATTCATCGCGCATCCGGAGAAGCTTGCGGAGCTTCGCGCGGCGATTCCCGATCTGCTCTGCGTCGAAATGGAAGGCGCGGCCGTGGCGCAGGTATGCCACGAATACGGGCTGCCGTATCTTGTCATTCGCGCGATTTCGGACAAA
>DASRZC010000016.1:0-27176 GCA_035686785.1 Kapaibacterium sp. (SeqCode) | reverse complement strand
AGCAGGTGTCGGGTGGATCGTTTCTCGTCATTTCTCCCAAGCCGGATGCCGAGCGGCTCTATGGCATTACGCCGGGATTTATCAATAATGTGATCGAAGGCGCTGTCGGCGGAATCGACGCGGGAACTGTTGTGAAAGGCCGCGAGCGGTATCCCATCACGATACGGTATTTGCAAGGATACCGCGGCTCGACCGAGGAGTTGAAGCAACTGCCCGTTGCCGTGCCGATACCGATTGCGATAAGTCAGGAAATCTCCGCTTCTCAATCCCTTTCACCTCGGGCAGCAGTGGACGGGAGTGGACCGTCAGGCAGTGGGTCGATGGGTGGTGGCGGAGCAGTGGACGGGAACCAGGAACAAAAGGGAATGCTACAAGCGGAAGCTACACCGAGCGGCACGGCGTCGCTGCTTTCGCCAACACCGATTTCGAACGTGCAATTCGTGCCACTTGGCGAACTCGCAACCGTCAAAATAAAAGACGGCCCCGCAATGATCGAGAGCGAAAATGCGCTTCTTCGGTCCATCGTTTTTTTAGATGTTCGTGGCCGCGATATGGGAAGCTTCGTTTCGGCGGCGAAATCGGTGCTTGCAAAAAAACTGCATCTCCCCGTTGGCTATACGCTTTCCTGGAGTGGTGAGTACGAGGCGCAGGAGCACGCCGCCGCCGCGATGCGCCTTCTTATTCCCATCGTGTTTATCCTGATCTTCCTGTTGCTCTTCGTCACCTTGCGCGATTTTACGGAGGCGGCCATCGTCATGGTGAGCATGCCCTTCGCGCTCATCGGCGGCGTATTCCTCATTGCGCTTCTGGGCATGAACTGGTCGGTCGCCGTGTGGGTCGGGTTCATCGCGCTCTATGGCGTCGCCACCGAGACGGGCGTGGTGATGGTCGTCTATCTGCACGAAGCGCTGGATAAAAAGCTCGTGGCAAAGGGCACATCGTCGACGATGCCGCTCACTCCAAAGGATATTTACGATGCAACGATGGCCGGCGCGGTGCTGCGGTTGCGGCCCAAACTCATGACGGTCTTTTGCGCCATGCTCGGTCTGGTGCCGATCCTCTTCTCGACTGGGACAGGCTCCGATGTTATGAAACCCATTGCCGCGCCAATGATTGGCGGGCTGCTGACGAGCGCCGTCAACGTGCTCATCGTCACGCCCATTTTATTTTACCTTGTCAAACTTCGCGCGCTCCACAAGGGAACCTTGCGCCACAGCGAGGGCGCGAAATGGATGCAGCATTAATTCCTCATTTCATGATACTATGGCAATTATCAACACGGGTCATCCCAAGAGAGAAGAGTGCCGGAAAAATGTAAAAAGCATTTCGAAGCTGAGCAAGATTTCCTTTCACATACCCGCGTTCCTCTCGCTATTTCTCTGGTATACCGTTCCAGCTCATTCGCAATGGGCTGTGGAAGCGGGCGCGAGTTACAATATCCAGAATGGTTCCTTTCGTGCGCCATGCGGCTGCACGTTCTTAGATGGGAAAGGCGTTGGATTCATGGCCGCTGTCTCGTACGACATACTTTCGGTTAGTGAGTTCACCATCGGCATCCAACCGGGATTCGATTTTAAGTCATTCACCGCATGCGAGGTTCCCAGCGATCCATCGAATAGCGATCAAATCAATGTTCAAATGAGATATGTTACCTTCGGGCCGTATGTGCGCTATCAGGTTCATGGCTCGGGACTATTCTTTCAAGTTACCCCGGAAGCCGGGTACCTTGTATCGAATTCTTTTCAGCATATCAGCCACCCGATTCCGGTTCCAGCGGAGGATGTAGATAGTTCGATGGGTGATCTTCGTGACATGCGATATGCAATGAAAATTTCAGCGGGATATAAGTTCGATGTGTTCGGATTGAAAATTGCATCAATATTCTCTGCGGATTTGCCGTTGAACAATATTCGCTCAGACACGCCGCTCGATCCATTTACGGATGTTGGCCTTCATGGCGCCAGCGGATGGCATGTCACAACGATCTATTTCTCTCTTGCTGTCTTCTTCAAGCCGTGAGACGCTGACACTTATATTTCCAGCCTTCTTCCAAAAGTCATGATAAAATCGGATTTGATTTAATGCACCACGCTTGTAGCGAATGATAAGCTAATTAAATTGCACTGCACGCTCGAGGAGGTCGTCCAACCCTGATTCCTTTGGATTTCGCGGTTTTCCGGGATGAATGATGGAGACCTGGCAGCCTTCTGCGGCTTCGACCAACTGCCGATACGTGCCGGCGTCGGGGTCGGCGATGTAGGCTTGTTTCTCCGCGTTGTAGGCGAACATTTTACTGTTGACCTGCGTACATTCATTGCATGTTGTGCAGCGCGCAGTCTCGATATACGGATCGTCGCCGTGACTTTCCTCTACACTTGCGACAGAACTTTCCGTAATTACGACCGCATCGCTGCCACTCACGGGGGCAGGCATGGCGGCTTTATCTGTAACAGGTTGAGCCGTTGCGGCGAGCATCGTGGGCGATGCGGCGACTTTTGCAAGCTCTGCTTTGACCTGTTCAACGAGCCGCTCGGCATGCGAGTTATGAATACCACCCAACTCCTGTAGGCTGCGCCACATATTTTGCGAGCGCCGGGTCTCTTCAAGGATGCGCCGATCTACGATCGCGTGATGCAAACATCCTTCAACATCGATCAAGGCGATCGATGGGACAGCAGTTGGCAATTCCCTTGAATTACTTTTGAGCGAGTCTGATACCGAGATCATCGCGTCATTCAAATCCGCGTTCGGAACGATTGCGAAATGCTCTTTGAACCGGTCGTCCATCGCGATAAAATCAGCGAGCGTAAAAGCCAGCTTCTTCGATTGGGCCTCATGCGATTCGTTCTCATATTCGAACGAGTGCGTTGGCCATGGATACGCAACATCGGGATTTTTGTCCACGATGAAGCGAGTAGCCCAATCGTCTCCGGCCTGATCGTCGGCGAACAGAGATGGATCGTAAACAAGCGTAGGGAAGGCACGTGATTCTACTGCCGCTGCCGCGACGAGATATGCGGGCAAATCTTTGGTATGTCCCGTGGCACCGGAGAACACGCTAAAGAATGCCGGCCCATGATAAGCCATACCGCGAAACAAATCATCACGCAAACGGAACGCTTGCGAAATGCTCGATTGCAGAACGAATACATCAGTCTGGCCGATCGTGCTTTCCGTTATATGCCGCGAGCGAGAGGCAAGACCTCCATGACGCTCGGGCCCCGCCAACCTTGCTTGCGCGACGGATGGCTCGAGGAGATCGTCCGTTTGTAGCAGGATCTTGATAGGCAGGCCCGTCGATAAAGCATCGACGATCTGCATCGTCTCTTCCGCATCGAGTTCTGAGCTATACTTACATACGAGATAATCGGGAAGCAACGCGAGTTGGCCAGCATCGAGACCGTCCACTCCAAAGTCCTCGAAGATTGCGGTATGCTCGAGTGTGCCATTGGCGGATGACTTGTCGTCTACCTTGCCGGATTCCCGATATTCACCACTTACTTCCAGTTTGGCAACCATGAGCGCTTTCACTAACTCGACCGCTTCGCGATGCCGTTCCTTATACGCCTTCACTGCATCGGCGGCGCGGTAGAAAATGAACTCGTACGTCTTTGCATTGCTCCCAATCGGGAAAAAGCGTTGGTGCTCTAAAACATCGATAAGATGTTGGATGCGGTTGCGGCGGTCGTCCGAAATACGAACGGCCGGTTTTGCACGTACGAGCACGTTCGACATTATATCGAAATCGAATACATTGGCGAACGAAGTACCAACGCTCGCTTTCAGTCGCTCCGGCGAGCGGCCAACTTCCGAGTTTGCAATCTCCGCTTCGAGAATGCTGTGAAGCTTGAGGAGAAGCCGTTCGGCCTGGTTTCGGAAAATCCACCTCTTATTCGCCTGAACGACACTCCACACGTGCCGTGCAATGCGTGCGGGCAACGCAAAGTCCACATCGACAAGCTCGCCACTGGCCTGGAACAGCTTCCACAATCGCTTGGCGGAATCTTCGATGGATGATCGATCATCCGTTTTATCTTCGATTGTAAGACGTGATGCCGCGGCATTCCATAACGTAGCAAAGTCACCATGACTGGCAGGAGTACCAGAGCCAACACTTGCTAATTCCCGGCGTAGCTGGCGTTCGAGTTCATATCCGTGACGCGCGATCCGGTCCCGGTTAATATCTTCCTGTAACGCATTCACCGCATCGTCAACGAGTCCACTGAGCGAAAGAACCGCGCGCTCCGGCGATCCCACGGTGTTGAGTACGAGCGGAAAATCATATCGCAGTGAGGTGAGGTCACCATAGCGAGCGAACAGAGCAGGCCGATAGCCACGGTCCAGAGTCCGGAGGGCCGAGCCGATATGGGCACTGGTGAGGTAGAAAGCGATCTGATCTTGAGCTTTAACTTCCATATTCACTTTCTCTTTGTGCGTTTTGACGCGCGTGGCCCGTGGATGACCGATCATCCACTTCAGGCCAGATCGTAAATTTATCGAACTCTGCCTCAAGGCCGTTTTTTACAAGCGATGCCGTACGAAGTCGTGTGTCCGACCGAGTCTCCTCGTAGCGTGGCACGCTGTCATTGCGGTAGAGGATGCCGACCGGGATCGGATCGGCACCGGAAGCGACTTCCCGTGCGCGGTTCAGATCGGATGGATCGTGTTCTTCAATCTTCGTGTATCGCTTGGATAGCTCCGCATCGATCGTGAGGCCGTTCTCGTGCTGCAACAGCAAGATGCGCTGTGGATCGTGGAGGTATTCGTCCAGATGCGTCGGAAGCCATTCCGGACACCGTTGGATGACTCTTACGAACGCAAAGCCTTTATGATGATAGGCGGCGGAAAGTGTCTGATACAATAGCTTGGGGATCCAATCGACCACCTGTGCCACGAACGAAACGTTCGAAACGCCGAGCGTAACGGTGAGCGGATTGAGCGCTTCGAGATAGCTGCCTCGAGGTGTTGTGTTCGTCTTCAGGCCGATCGGTGAGGTCGGCGAGGCCTGCTTTTTCGTGAGACCATAAATGTTGTTGTCGTGCAACATGACGGTCATGTTCATGTTGTAGCGGATCGCATGGATCCAATGCGCAGCACCGATGCTACAGCAATCGCCGTCACCCATGTTAACGAATACCTTTAGATCGGGCCGCGCGAGTCGAATACCTTCCGCGATCGGAAGTGCTCGTCCGTGAAGGCTATGGACCCCATACGTATTCATATAATGGGGCAGTCTGCTCGAGCAGCCAATGCCGGAGACGAACACCGTCTTTTCCGGTGGCAGCGCCTCATCGCGGCAGAGACGCTGCACGGCCGTGAGAATCGCGTTATCGCCGCAGCCGGTACACCATCGCGGCACGCCTTTTTGGTAATCTTCGAGTTCGTAATGCTCCTCGTAAAGTTGGAGCAGGCAGTCGTTAATGTTAATGGGTTCGGTCATTCCGTTAGTACCAATCCCATTGGTCCTAATCCCATAAATCCCGGTTCCAGTCCCATTCATCCTCGTGGTGTTCATGCGATTGCCTCCTCGATTATGCGGCGGACGGTGTTGGGTTTGAGCGGCGTGCCGCGGCACTCGCTCCAACAATCGACATCGACGAGATAACGCGAGCGCAGCAGTGTCGCAAGTGCCGAATACCGTCGATTGCTTTCATCGATGATCTCGTCGTTCGGTGAGTCGCTCCAGTTGTTCTCGATGGTCATGACCTTTTTGAATCCAGTCATGATCTCTTTGATACCCGGCGCCATCGGTTGCAGGAATGTAAGGTGCATGGATGATACTTTCTTGCCCTCGGCACGCAATGTTTCGACTGCTTCTTCGATAGCACCTTTCGTGCTTCCCCAGCCGATGAGGAGCAGGTCGCCGGTCGAATCGCCATAAACCGTTGGCGGTTTGAGGGTCTTTTGCAACGCGGCAAGCTTTAGGCTTCGAGCGCGCATCGCTCGCTGATTGATCTCGGCGTCGTATGCGACGTGACTGTTCTCGTCATGTGCAAGTCCCGTGAGCGTATGCTGACCACCCGGCTGCCCCGGAATAAAGCGACGAGCGAGACCGGTCTTTGGGTCCCAATCATACGGCTTTGAGCCGGCTGGAACGGCGCTTTGATCGATTGGCGGCGCCAACCATGCTTCTTCGAACACGGGCCGCCTGAAAGGTTGCTGTGAACTCGCAAGGTTGGCGTCGGAAAGAATGACGACCACGGTGTTGAATGTCTCGGCTATCTTCCGAGCGGTGATCACCGAGTAGAAACAATCTTCGATCGTACCGGGCGCGATCACTACTTTCGGCGCATCACCGTGGCTGCCGAAGATGGCCGTCATCAGGTCGCCTTGCTCGGTCTTCGTCGGCTGGCCGGTGCTGGGTCCGCCACGCTGGACATTCACGACCACGAGCGGTATTTCGCCCATGACGGCGAGGCCGATCGCTTCCTGCTTGAGCGAGTACCCAGGACCGGAAGTGATCGTGATCGTACACTTGCCGGCGTACGAGGCACCGATCGCAAACGCGCACGCGGCGATCTCGTCTTCGGCTTGATGCACAACGCCGCCAACTTCTTCGAATACATCACTGAGATAGTGCGATGCCGAAGTAGCCGGCGTGATCGGGTACATCGCGCAGATTTCCATTCCCGATGCGAGCACACCGAGCGCGAGCGCTGTATTGCCGTTGACGATGATCTGCGGTTCCGTTGATTTAACGGTTGGTACTTCGTACCGAAAATCCAGATTTTCCCCAGCATACGCATAGCCGGCTTCGAGCAAGGCGACGTTGGTTTCAACGACCGCCCGCGACTTCTTTCCAAATGTGAGTGCGACCTGATCGCGGGCCACCTGGAGATCGAGGCTGTACAACCCGCACAAGAGGCCGAGCGCAAACATGTTTTTGCCCTTGCGAGCATCTTTAACGATCTTGTGACACTCCGTCTCCATCGGAATTTCATAGACCTTGTAACCTGCTCCCTGTAATTGCTCGACGGCATCGATGTAAGACTGTGAAACCCGCTTGTCATCGCGCCACATCGATTCGAGCAGGATTGTGCAGCTGGGTTTCAGCTCATTCGCGCGAACGCGGCCAAGCAATACCTGTTCGTTGAAGGCGATAACAAGATCGGTCTCATCGCCGCCATTCGTGATGCGTTTCGATCCAATCCGAATCTTGTTGCCGCTCGCACCCGCTACGCTGCGCGCAGGAGGACGTATCTCGGCGGGGATGATCTCCACCGTCCAGACGCCGATACCCATGCGTGCAACGATCGAGCCGAACGACTGACCGCACTTCTGCGCACCTTCGCCGGAATCGCTGATGATCTCGACGATGTGCTCTTTCAGCTTCGTCGCTTTGCGGCGCGGCGCACCTATGGTTGCGCCTTCTGTGTGCCCATTCGTTTTAAAGCTAACTTCGATGATCTCTTCAACTTCCATTATGCACCAACCCTTACTCTCATAAAATTATGTTCGCGCGCATCGATACCAAATAGCGACCGGTCGATTCTGAGCGGACCGATATCGCGAATACCTAAGAAGTCTTTCATGCCACGCGCTGCCTTACGGCCCGCTCCCATTGCTTCGATGACGGTCGCTGCGCCGGTGACGATATCGCCGCCCGCAAAGACGCCGGCCATTGATGTCATCAGGTTGCTATCTGTTTCGATGTACCCACGCTTATTCAGTTTGAGCTTCGATGTTTGTCCGATAATCGGATTGGCGTTCGTTCCAATTGCATAGACTACTTCATCGGTCTCGATCTCGAATTCACTTCCGGGAATCGGCACAGGCCGGCGGCGTCCGGAGTCGTCAGGCTCGCCAAGCTCCATGTGAATGCATCGGACCGCGCGGACATTGCCGTTGCCGTCGCCCAAAATGTCGACCGGATTTGCGAGCCAGTGAAACTCGATCCCCTCTTGCTCGGCGTGATGAACTTCCTCTGCACGCGCGGGGCATTCGTTCTTTGAGCGCCGATAGACGCAAGCAACCGTCTCAGCCCCAAGCCGCTTGCTGACACGCAGAGCATCCATGGCGGTATTGCCGGCACCAACCACTACGACATGCTTGCCGAGTGGCAAAGGAGTATCGACATTCGGGAAATCGCGCGCGCGCATTAAGTTGCATCGCGTCAGAAGTTCGTTCGCGGATAGCACGCCGTTCAGCGAGTCGCCCGGAATGCCAAGTAGTGTGGGGTAGCCCGCGCCTGTTCCGATAAACACAGCGTCGAATCCTAACTCTTCGATCATCTCATCGATGGTAAATAGCCGCCCGACGAGAGTATTGCATTCGAACTTGACACCGAGTTGCTCAAGCTTTTCGATCTCGGCATCGACCACGGTGTTCGGAAGCCGGAAATCGGGAATGCCATAGCGAAGCACGCCACCTGCTTCGTGGAATGCTTCAAAAACGGTAACATCACATCCGGCCTTTGCCATGTCGGCAGCACATGCCATTCCTGCCGGGCCGGAGCCAACAATTCCTATCTTAAATTCAGAGGGTTGAATATACGGTTTGTTGATCCATCCGTTCGTAATCGCAAGGTCGCCGACGAAACGCTCCATTCTGCCAATAGCGACGGAGACCAAGCTCTCACCAACCGTGCAAACACCTTCGCACTGGTTCTCCTGCGGGCAGACGCGGCCGCACACGGCAGGCAGCAGGTTGGTCGCCGTGATGATGTCGTAGGCTCCGCGAAAGTCTCGCTCGCCGATCTTTTGTATGAACGCCGGAATATTGATCGATACCGGACAGCCATCGATGCACTTCGGATCGGGGCAAAAGAGACATCGCTCGGACTCGCGAATGGCCTCCGATTCCGTGTAGCCACAATTGACCTCCTCGAAGTTGCGGGCTCGAATGAAGGGATCGAGTTCACTTACCGGAATCCGCTCCTGTGGAATCGTTCGAACCGTGCGTTTCTTTGCCACCTTGATTATGCTGATGTTTGCTGATTACGCTGATTGGTCTAAGCAGGGACTTGAGCCATGCGGCAGGATTCCGACCAACGTTCCGTGGCGGCACGTTCTTCTTCTTTATATCGTCGCAATCGCACCATCAGATCGTCGAAATCGACTTGATGCCCGTCGAAGTCCGGTCCATCGACACATGCAAATTTGACCTTCTCCCCGACCTTGACTCGGCATCCGCCGCACATTCCAGTACCATCCACCATAATAGGGTTCAGACTTACCATCGTCTTGATACCGAACGGCTTCGTGGCCTGCGCGCTCGCCTTCATCATGACTGGCGGACCGATGGCGATGATTTCATCAATGTCTGGATATTGCGCAATGGCCTGTTTGATACCGTCCGTTACAAAGCCTTTCAAGCCCGCCGAACCATCGTTGGTGCAAATGATGAGTTCATCGCAGATCGCCCGAAACTTATCTTCCCAAAAAATCAAATCCTTAGTTCGGTAACCCAGCACACCGATGACATATGCGCCACCCTCCTTGAGGGCGCGGGCTTGTGGGTAAACCGGGGCTACACCAAGACCACCGCCGACGCAAATGACTCTCCTGGCATTGGTTACATGACTGGGAATGCCCATAGGCCCGGCCATGCCATAGAGGGCGGTACCGGCCTGACAGGTTTGCTGCATTTCCTTGGTTGTTTTGCCGACGGCCTGAATAACCAGCGTGATTGTGCCTTTTTGGCGATCGAAGTCGGCAATCGTAAGAGGAATGCGCTCACCGGTGGCGTGCGACATGACGATAACGAACTGTCCTGGTTGCGCGGCTCGCGCCATCATTGGATGATGGACCTCGAGCATATAGGTTACTTCGGAATAGTTCTCACGCGTGAGAATCTCAAATGCCTCGTAACGAGCAAAAACTGCCTTTTCGTGAGTGATCACCTATAGGTGTTTCATAATAATCATACCGTATCGCATGGATGACCATCTTCCGCCTGATATGGCATAAATATCTCGATCGATGCACAATCGTAGTAAAGAAATCTTACTTATCGCGTAAAAATTCTTTATGCTAGGACTATATCAATGCGACTTCTAACTTCAGGCATAACGCTTTGTAAACGAGGGAGGCTCTCTTACTGCATTCATCTATAGCTTCGAATCGTGCAATTAAAAAACTCGCTGACCGGAATCCTAAGCAAAGTCACCAATTAGCCCAATAAAAACGCAGAGATCAACCCGAATGACCCAATCCGCATCGCTGGAATGCTTCCAAATTGCGAATGCCAATCACCGTAAATATATTTTCCGCTTTCCAATGACGAAACAAAAAAATTCATTCCTCTTCGTTAAAAAATACTACACTCCTTCTTGGCGACTTTTTAATACGTCAAGCAGGAGCTGAGGATACTATTGACAAGCTCGATAACAAGGTCGTGGGCGTATAGCTCTTTTCAACCTAAATCCGCCAACTCCCCTTCCGTAAAGAAGAAGGCAATCTCGCGCAGGCCATTTTCCACCGAATCCGAGCCATGCACGGCGTTCTCGCCTTTGTTTTTTGCATAGAGTTTTCGAATGGTTCCTGGAGCCGCTTCGGCGGGATCGGTCGCGCCAATGACGCGGCGCCATTCAGCGATAGCATTTTCCTTTTCCAGCGCGATCGGCACGCACGGCGCGCTTGACATGAAACCCACTAATCCATCATAAAATGGCCGCCCTTTATGGACTTCATAAAATTTCGAAGCAGCTTTATGCGAGAGCGCAACCATCTTCATTCCGAGAATGCGAAAGCCTTCCTTCTGGATATGCGCGATGATATTTCCAATGTTGCCTGCTTGAACGGCGTCTGGTTTGAGAATGCAAAGTGTTTTTTCTACAGCCATAATAAAAGATGTGATTGATAATGAGGGGCATTGAACACCATTCGCGTCTTACTCGTTACCCGTGGCGTTTCTACTCATGACGTTTGGCAGCGGCTTATCTACGGCTTCGCGGGGATTTACTTTCGAAGGCACCGGAGGCCAGCTTGTAACCCAAGCGGGCCATTGCTTTGTCGGATAGCGGATGGAATGCGGCTCGATGTCCGGCGTTTCAATCCCAAATGTTTCGACAAAATTCTCATTCCGCTCCGAGACGGTATGGCGAATGTCCGCAAGTTCGGATAATTTCAATCCGATATATCCAAAAATACCAACCGCGATCATTCCGAGATTCAAACCGAAGGTCGGTTTGCCTTCAATGAAGCGGACCGCTCCCACTACACCTGCCGCAACGGCCACTGCTCGCGCAGCAGAATATGCAATACCGGTTCCCATTTTGCCGACATACGCCTCCCCTGCCACTGGCAGCATTCCGAATGTCATGCCCCAATCGTAGCTCAAAAGTTCCTGGTGATAGGCCTCCACGTGACCCTGGTAATTCGCGGCGGAATCTCGCCACGATTTATCGAGGTAGTTCGCGGAATCCTGGGCAAATAAATTCCCGAATGGAGCCAATAGGACCAAGAGGACGAATGCCGCTTTGACCCGAAATCGTATAGCGCCATGTTCCATCGCTTTTGTCGTTTCCAATTCTCTGCCAAACTTTACCGGCGGGCGCGTTTCTTTGGCTTTGGCGCGGGTTTCCGGCGCGCGGGCGCGGCTTTTTTCGGAGGCTTCGATTTACCAACCGGCTTCGGTTTTCTCCTCTGCGCAGCTTTCCTTGCGGGTGCTGCCTTCTTCGCAGGTATGGTCTTTTTATCAGGCGCTTTCTTCGATTTCGTTTTTGGCGATGCTTTTTCCGGCGTCCAGTCCAGTGTGCGCCGGGTTTTTGGCAGGCCGGACATTTGCAGCACCGCTTTCTTTGCCAGCCGAGCAAACCCTTTTGGAACGATATGCTTGCGTTCGTGGGCTTTCGCCAGCGCGCGTACCACCGTTTCGCCAATCACGGCGGGACTATCGACCACGCTAATTCCATTTTCGCGCATGGCCTTAATTTTTTCATCCGCGGTTCCTTTACCTCCGGAGATGATCGCCCCAGCATGCCCCATGCGGCGTCCCGGCGGAGCCGTACGTCCCGCGATAAATCCAACGACTGGTTTGCCGAAGTGCGCGCCGATCCACGCCGCCGCTTCTTCTTCCGCCGTGCCGCCGATTTCTCCGATCATCACGACGGCATCGGTCTCCTCATCGTTCGCGAATAGTTTGATGGCATCCAAAAATCGGGTTCCCACGATGGGATCGCCGCCGATGCCGATCGCGGTCGATTGCCCCAGGCCGGCATCGGTGAGCTGCTTGACCGCTTCGTAGGTCAGCGTGCCGGAACGGGAGATAATTCCCACACGGCCTTCCCGATGGATAAAGCCGGGCATAATGCCGATCTTCGCCTTGCCCGGCGAGATAACGCCGGGACAGTTCGGGCCAATGAGCCGCGTCTTCGAATTCCGGATATTATTATAAACCTGAATCATATCGCGCACCGGGATCCCTTCGGTGATACAAACGATGAGCGGTAGCTCGCTCGCCGCCGATTCAAGAATGGCGTCCGCCGCGAAAGGCGGCGGAACGAAAATGCAAGCGGCGTTGGCGCCGGTCTCGCGGACGGCATCGGCCACCGTGTTGAACACGGGCACGCCTTCATGCACCGTCCCTCCCTTGCCGGGTGTGACGCCGGCCACGACGTTCGTGCCATATTCCAGCATTTGCTGCGTATGAAAAGAGCCTTCGCTGCCGGTTATTCCCTGCACGACCAGCCGCGTTTTTTTATCGACTAAAACACTCATGTGATAATTTTTTTCCTGAATTTACTGATGCAAGAACTACAAAAATACGAACGAATCGAGGGATGAGCACCTTAAACCACTTAGAAATCACAGCAAGTGACCAATTTTGTCTAAATAAAATAGCCGGGCGACGGTCGTCCCCGGCTATATTTTGCCCGCCGCGAGTGTGAGAAACCTCGCGATTCGTGGCTATTAAAATTGACGTGCCTACCCCGCAGATTCTGATAAGCAACTAATGTAAAGCAACCAAGCCTAACCCTCGGACTTGATCCTCGGGAAACTACACACGGGGCGGTGTGCGTCAATTACTTTCTACAAAAATACGACGTGGAAAAGTGAAAGTCAAGAGTAAAAGTCCCTAATTGGCATAATATTGATATTTAAGAAAAGCGCTTCTATAAGAATGGCAAATCCGGTCCCTTTTCATTGAAATTTTTGAGGATTGGGATAAGTCTAAAGATCGGAATTTTTTATACCACTGTGGCAGTGGATAAATCCACGCATTTCGCGGTTATCCCCCTTTGTCGAAAGTCGTATTTTTTCTAATACCGTTATAATGCGAATACCTTTTGTTCGGAATTGCAAACATTTTCTGATCGTCACGGCCCTGGTGTTCCTGTCCGTACCGTCCATTGCTTTTGCACATTCTAAACCAGCCATACTCGGCGTCTATCGGTTCAAAGAGGAGCAGCTCGGCCGATTCTCCGTCTGGATCGTCGATGGAGATAAAGTCCGCGATTCCGTTTATACCGAGTGGCTCTATGGCGGAAATGGCGAACGCTACCGCTTCAATCCGCCGAACGAAATTTGGATCGACAACGACATTAGCTGCCAGGAATACCGTTACACGCTGGCCCACGAACTTCGTGAGCGCCACCTCATGGCAAAATTTGCGTGGACCTACGATGACGCCCACGATTCCGCCCTCATGCTCGAAAACAACATGCGCATTGCCGATTCCCTCGAATGCGCCCTGCACGAAGCCGCGCTCCCAAACGTCCCGCCCATCGACTGTGACAGCACCAAGGAACTTCCCCGCCTGCCAGACCGCATTCGGCTACGGCACGTCTATCTCCAGCATTTTGAAACGCTGCCCGATAGCACGGAAGTCTGGATCGTCGACGGTAACGTTGTTCGCCGGGATATTTTTCCCGATTTTGGATTCAGCGGAAATGACCTCGCCTATCGCTTTATTCCACATCGGGAAATTTGGCTCGATAATTCGATGTCCTGCGAAGATATTAAATTTTCCCTGCTCACGGAGACGAAAGAACGCGCTCTGATGTCGAGCGGAATCGGCTTTGACAGCGCCTATGAAACCGCAGTACACGACGCCCTCCGCGAAATGCACTCGCTCTACGCTCAGGCGGCGGATCATCTTCCGGTCTTCGTTCCCAACCCGCCAGATCGAGATACGGGTACCGGCGATGAAGCTCACCCCAAAACCATTTCGCAGTCTTCGGTGCTACAGGGGCATGAAGCTTATTATCGCACTCAGTCTGGTTCTCGCATCGTCGGCGATTCTCCTCGCGGGTACGGCGTTCGCCGGACCTATCTTCCCCACTCGCGGATTCCTGCTGAACCCAAAGTGGTACGCTAAAACGGATACCACCTCCGTCTTCGATCACGCCGGCTACTGGGCGCAGGTCCAGCGCGGCTTCGGCAGCGACAGCGACCGATGGGGATGGTCCGTCACCATGGGAGCCATTTGGGAATTCGCCCGATGGGGCGGCGATAAATCGCTCCTCGGCTACACTGGCATGGAACTCCTCGCCAATACTCATAACGACATTGACTTCAAGCCGCGGGGAGCGATGTGGGAAGAAGGCCTCGTTTATGCCGTCCATGAGAGTTCGAAATTCGATTGGCAGATCGGAACCATTTACCGCTGCCGCCACGATCTCGATAATATCGATCCCAACGGATATAGCGATATAAACCAGCAGCGGACGCTTATCTACTGCTCGCTTTCCGGTAAAGCCATCTGGAAAAGCGACCGGCTCTTCGGCCTGCCTGTTCCCACCACCGCCTGGCTTCATGGCGATGCCTACCTCGTCCGCGAAGATTACCGCATCCCCACTTCCGACAACGGCATCGGACCGAATTTCCAAAACCTTGCATGGTCGTTCGGCGAAGCGTTTCAGTCAAAGCTCGTTCAGTGGCAGGCAAGTTCACTCTACTTTATGCTCAACACCGATTTCACCGCCTTTGGGCGCGATAGCGGATTTATCAGCCGCTTCGGATCCATATCGAAGTTCACCTTCGACGGCCACGCCGAACTTGGCTACGAATTCCATGGCCGCCAGGGGCGCATCCAGTTCTACGCCGGCTGGGAACATTGGGAAGACGATGGACAGACCCCCATCCCCAGCAACACCCAATATGCCCTACTCGGAATTCGAGTGACCGGCGCCGATTTAGTCGCTTTCTGATGATGCCGAATATGGCTTTCTATGGAAAATAGGTGCATATAAATGCTCGCGCATTTGTGCTTCATTAATAACGGCGATTCTACTCCAAATTCGCCAAATACCTTTTTCACTTTCAATGAGCAATACAATCGTATTCTATAAAACACATGGTGCCCATTAAATACCTGATCAAATATAAGCACCCAAAAAGCAAAAGTCAAGGGGTTCCACCGATTTTTTGAAATTTATTTTTAAAATCGGTGAAAAAGGCAGCGGCCACCCTCGAAGACGGCATTTCAAGCCTGTTCCCTCTATCGTATGCAAAAATTTTTCCATCTATATATTGGGGAAGTGTTCGAACGGAGCGTAGCCGTTGTCCGTTTTTTAAATACATCAGCGCTGTTCAATGCTTTCATTAAAGATTCCCAAAGCCATAGTTTCGCATCGCGTCGCGATCGTATTCCTTCTGATCGCCACGCTGATTTTGCCGGTGATCCTGCTCTATCCCTTTAGTGGGGATATCGATATCTGGCAGTGGATTGGCACCGTGTTCGTCCGGTATGGCAAGCTCCCTTATGTTGCCGCCTGGGATAATGATTTTCCCGCCATTATGCTCGTCCATGTGACAGCGATTTATCTCTTTGGCTATTCCATGTTGGCATTCCGGTTCGTCGAGTATGTGGCAATCTTCTTCACGCTATTAGCGCTCTATCGGACGAGCCGCTTATGGTTATCGAAAGTAGAGGCCCTCCTGGGATGCACGATTTTTTCCCTGTATTATGCCTATGGCCGGATGGACTGCATGGGTATGAAAGATAATTTTGCGGTCCTTCCGATTGTGCTCTCATGTTTCTTTTTCGTCAGCGCCAGCCGTCGGGCAAGCGCGGGCCGGAACGGTTCCCGCTCGACGGATGGGCTTATCGCGGCTGGAGGGGCCATGGTCGGGATCGCGACCTGCATCCGTCCGACCTATATGTTACTCCTGGCCGTTCCCATTCTGACGCTATATGGAATAACAAATCTTCGCGCCATGATTTTGGCGCTCGCTGGGTTCCTGATCCCAGTGCTGCTCATGCTCTTTCCATTTGCGATCACGCCCGGCGGCCTTCGGCAAGCCTACGTTTGCACCATACGGTACAATACGGACATCTATTCGCAATTTCCTCCCAGTCCTGCACGACTTCAGCAGTTTCTATATAATCTTCTTGAGCTTCGCACGATTATGATATTCGTGCTCGTGTTTGGTTGGGCGATGATCAATGGCATCCATCGAATCCGGAAAATCCATAGCAGCGTTGTTATCGGTCGTGAGCGATCATTTTTGCTGCTATTTTTCGTAGCGTTGTTAGTAGGAATGTTTTCACAAATGATGAATCTGGCTGCTTCTCATTTCGCGCCGTTCTATGCCTGCTTTATTCTTGTGCTGACGAAAATGTTGTTGGACAATACACGATGGCTTGGGCGTTGGCGGCCCGCAGTCCTTGCAACGGTGCTTGTTCTGGTTGGCTGCGTCCTTTATCCGTGGGGGCTTGTTCGATCCTTTGTCAAAGGCTCGTTTTCCATCGAATCCGCTTATCGATATTTTCCGGAACAGTTTCGGCTCGCGCAAGAGAATGAGAACATCGCTTCCTACCTGACCCGTCATACGAATCCCAATGAATTTATTGAAGTCATCGGTGACCCCGGCGTGGCTTGGCGCACGGCGCGGCAAAAATCAACCCGGTTCCAATACGAGTGGACGTTTCTCTTTACCAATCCAAAGGGCCAGGTCACGGACTTCCAACAAGAGTGGAGGGCCGAGTTCCTCCGATCCCTCCGACAGACGTCTCCGCACTTCATCATTATCGCACGCGAACGTGGGAAGACAGCAAGCATCTTGTTCAATTCTTCTTTTGTGCAGACGCCGGAGATTCTAAATTTTATTCAACAAAATTACGCCCTCGACACGCTTTTCGACCAACACGCGATTTATAGAAGAAAACAGGCAGGGTGATTTTCAATACCTGCTCCATTTCTGATAACTTAAATCGTCAGGCGCTTGTTGCGATGCTCCTTCTCGATGGAATCGAACACAACGTCCAATTTCTCCTCTCGGCAAACGATCCTTTCGCTTGCCGCAATTTCACTCTTTGTTCTTCCTATAATTTTTCTTTATCCGTTCCATGCGGATATCGACATCATGCAAGTCCTGGGCTTTCAATTCGCTCGGTATCACGAACTGCCTTACATAGGGCACTGGGACGGCATTTTCCCGATTCTACCGTTTGGACCTGTCTTCATTCATGCGGCTAGTATCCTTCTGTTCGGCAATAGTGAATTTTCGCTGCGCCTGATGGACGTCATCTTCCAAATCGGCTCGATTATCGTATTGTACCGAATCGGCCGTTTTTGGCTGGACCGTGCTCCAGCGCTTCTTGGCTCAGCCCTGTATGCCTTGTTTTATGTGCTCGGACCGGGGCAGTACATCAGCCAGCGCGATTGCTTTGCCGTGCTGCCGATTCTCGTGTGCATTTGGTTGACGGTAGCCGCTTTCCGTGCCGAGACGAACCGGCGGCGAGCAATGCTTCTTGTGGGAGCCGGCATCATGGGTGGCCTCGCGACCTGGATTCGTCCTACCTTTGGGCTTCTTCTCGCAGCTCCTTTCGTATCGCTTTTCGATCTCCGGAGGGCCGCCAGTTGGCGCGCTCTTGCATTTGAATCGCTGGGCTTCGCACTTGTAATTGCGCTGGGACTTCTCCCCTACGCCCTCACGCCCGGCGGGCTTTCGACGTTCTACCTCGTCACGATCCGGTTTAATCTCGAAGTTTACAGCCACGCCCTCACTTTAAGCAGCTATTCGAGACGCGTGTGGGTAGTGGTCTGCTTCATCGCAATTTGGGGACTTTCCATTCTCAATCATAAGAGAAAGGAAACCGTGTCCCGGTACAAACCGAAGGTGCCGGAAGAAACACGGTATATGGTGGCTGTGATCCTGGCCCTCCTGGCAGGGGTAGTAATTATGCGCCGGTTGGCCAGTTATCATTTTGCGCCCTTCTTTGCATGCTTCATGCCGATTCTCGCGGCGGTGGTCTGGGAAGCATTCGACCGCCACGTCCGGCGCCGTTCGTGGCGTATCGCCTTGATCGCCTTAGCACTTGCCGCAATGTATCCCTGGCACTTTGCGCTGCACTCCCTTTCCAGTGCGGGCTACTCTATCCCCCGCGCCGTACGTCGCGTTGAGTCTGGAAATGGCGTGAGCCAAGAGGTGGCCAGTTATGTCGAGCATTGCACACGGCCTTCGGACCGAGTTGAGCTTGCTTCGATTACATCACCCGGTCCGCGGTGGCGAATCGACCGACCCTTCGCGACACCGTTTACAACGATTCTGACACTGATTACACAACTTCCCAATGGGTCGTACACTCCGTATCAGCAGGTCTGGCAAAAGGAATATGTCGATTCCATGCGAATCGAAAGGCCGCAATACTACATCGTCGATAATCCAGCGGTTCCGAAGAGCCAGCCGACGACGCTCGATCTCCTCTATACGCTTCCCGGCCTTAAATCGCTGATCCAGACCAGTTATCGTCTCGATACCGCGATTGGGAACTATATGATTTACCGGCGTGTGCCGTAATCGAACTTATACCCTCTGCCTCTCGTTTTCCTCGTCCTCCTTAACGAACGTTTGCTAATGGGCCTTTTTTCAAAAACATCCGCCGCCACACTGACCGAGCGCGAGATTCTCGATGCTCTCTGTTCCGTTCACGACCCCGATCTTCACAAGGACATCGTGAGCCTGGGCATGATCCGCGATGTTACGGTAACCGGCGACAAAGTCAGCTTTACCTTTGAACTTACGACCCCCTCCTGCCCCGTTCGCGATGAACTTCAGGATGCCGCGAAATCCGCGGTCGAGCAGATTGCGGGCAAAGGAAACGTACAGGTGAAAATGACATCACACGTTGCGCAAGCGCCACATAAAGCACAAGGAGAAGTGCTGCGCGGAGTGAAGAATACGATTGCGGTTGCCTCCGGCAAAGGCGGCGTCGGGAAATCAACCGTCGCCGCGAACCTTGCGGTGCAGCTTGCGCGCGATGGCGCAAAAGTCGGCCTGCTCGACGCCGATATTTATGGACCAAGCATCCCGATTATGTTTGGCTTGGAAAACGCAAAACCGGCGGCGCGGCAAGTTTCGGATAAGAAAGTCATGATGGTGCCGCTCGAAGCCGAGGGCGTGAAGATCATGTCGATCGGATTCCTGGTCGATCCCGATCAGGCGGTCGTGTGGCGCGGGCCAATGGCTTCCGGCGCTCTCAAGCAATTTATGACCGATGTCGATTGGGGCGACCTCGATTATCTCATTTTCGATCTTCCTCCTGGCACGGGCGATATTCAGCTTACTCTGGTGCAGTCCATCGCGCTCACGGGCGCGGTGATCGTCACTACGCCGCAGGACGTGGCGCTCGCGGACGCGCGCAAAGGGATTCGGATGTTCGAGAAAGTTCACGTGCCCGTTATCGGCATCGTGGAGAATATGAGTTATTTCATCTGCTCCCATTGCGGCGAGCGAGAAGAAATTTTTTCGCACGGCGGCGGCGAGCGCGCGGCACGTAATTTCGAAGTGCCATTTCTTGGCGAACTTCCGCTCATTACGGCCGTTCGCGAAGGCGGAGATTCGGGGCATCCAATTGTTGCATCAGACCCAGATTCAATCGCAAGCAAAGCGTTTGCTAATATTGCGTGCGAAATGGCGCGGCAGGTTTCCATCCTTGCCTTCGCGCCGGAACATCAGCCAGTGCAAATCGAGATTTAGCAATGCAATCGGACGGAACCCTATCGGCGAATGGCAACGGGGACACCAGCGACATCGAGCGGCGTGTCCGGTTGGCGCTGGAGCATGTCAAGCCCTATTTGCAAGTCGATGGCGGTAGCGTGGAACTCGTACGGATTGATATGGATGCGCGCGTGGCGGAAGTGTGCCTGCTGGGCGCCTGCCGGGATTGCTCGCTCGCCTCGATGACACTCCGGGCCGGAATCGAGCGCGCTGTGCTCCATGAAGCGCCGGAATTGCGGCGGATCGAAGCCGTTTCAAGGCCCGAAATTGAGCAGCTTTTCAATCTGAAGATGAATTAATCTCGGATTCAGAGTCCTGCCATCGGTTTATGTGTTATATTTGTAGCCGAAAATACGATTTTGAATCATGTTAGTTGACCTCGCTACCGAACTTTGGCCGCCGATTCTCTCGAAGGATCACTCATTCGACGGTCGTTCGTTCGATGATCGCCCGTCCGTCGTGGAGCCTTCGCCGGCCATCCGCTACACTCGCGGCGCTGCCGTACTCGAAGAACTGAGCACACGCGTGCTGCTCTTCAACGACATGGTTCATACATTCGATGAAGTGATCGGGCAAGTCTGCAAAGCTATCGGCTGCGCCAGGCATAAGGCCTCCGCGGTTGCGTGGGAAGTCCATACGCGTGGCCATGCCCTCGTTTTCGAAGGCGAGATTTATGAATGCCTACAGGTTTCTTCCGTCCTCGAAGAAATTGCGCTGCATACGCAGGTGATGACCTGAGGCCATCACCCGCGAAGCGAAATTTCCGGAATGCTCAGAGCCTGAAGTCGAGCCCCACGGCAAACGGAAGATAGCCAAAGCCATATTCCGCGCGAATCGCCATGTTCGGGGAAAAGAAATACCGAGCGCCGAGTTGGCCAGTGATAAAAATGCCGCTGCCATAACTCGCTGAAGGATTGAACCCGTTGCCAAAGGCCGGCCCCGAATAACTCGAATTAATAACGACATACCCGAGCCCTAGCCCTCCAAAAAGATCCCACCTGGGATCCGAGAGCGCGAAGTGGTAATCACAAATCACTCCGATCGGAATGTACGAATACGTGTATGAATAAGCGCCGGGATAGGAATCCGACCAACTCCAATAATCGACCCGCGCGGCGATAGCGAGCCGGCCCGGTCCGACGGTACCAGGATTAGTGATCGGCGCCTCGAACATCCCGCCAAACAGGATGCCGCCGCCATACCCCAGACCCAGCCCGAGTTCTGGACCGATATAGTCCGAGCCATTCACAAATTGCGCGCTCGCGCGATTCGGAAAAAGCGCCACGGCACCCATCAGAGCCGCAGCCGTAAGAAACAGAACGTGTTTTTTCATTGTATTTTTGCAGATTCGTGATAAAAGCCAAATGCGTTAATTAAACTTCACAATGCAAATATACGAAAAAATTTGGGCGACGCTTGAAAATCTTAAAGCAAGCCCTAATCGTACTTCCCCGCTCGTACATCGCGCCTTACCAGATGAGCGGTACCAAATGATACCGAACCTTCCGGCAATATTCCTCGTAGCCAGGAAGATTCCGCGCAAGAAATTCCTCCTCGTCGAGCAGCCGCCAAACGATGACGAGCGTCATTGCTACGGACATTAACAGTCCCCACCACGAGCCGAGCGCGAGCGGCGTGCCGAAGATCATTATCAGAGCGCTCGCGTACATCGGGTGACGGACAATCGCGTAAGGACCCGTTGAAATCACTCTTTGATCGGCAGCCACTTCGATCGTCGCGGCGGAAAAGGAATTTTCCTTGAAGACGAGCCAGATGAGATAGTATGAGAGCACCACGAAAGCGTCACCAGCAATCTCGATGAAGGACGGAACGCGGGACCAGCCAAAACGATGATCGAGCGTGGGGAGAATCATCAACCCAAGGAAAGCAAGCGATGCAAAAACCTGAATTAGCTTTTGGCTACTCTCCTTTTCGGCCACCGGGCCAGCCCTCACTCTGCGTTCGAGGAGTTTCGGGTCCTTCCTCCATAAATACGCGGTAATAAGTCCGGATACTGTTGTCAAGACCGCTAAATAACCCCATCCCTGCCAATAATCGAGCGTCCCGGCCGGGAGCATAAGCAGAATTCCAATAAGGAGAATAAGGAATATGAATCCAAAAATTGTTCGAATCGCCAGTTTGGTTTTAAGTGACTTAGTCATATAACAAAAATACGACAAAAATACGACTTGAGCAGCAACACACATTTATTCAGAGATTCCGGCAGCGCACGGCACGATTCCACGTGTATCTAAGCGGTATTTGTCCCGATGCGTGCGCTAAAGCAATTTTCTCTGATTACACCGCGTTTGAGAATCCCATGACTTCCAGGCAGTTTTGCATTTTCGGCATCGTTACTCTTCTCGGTTTTTCTTCCTGCGGCCGCAAAGCGGGCATCACGCATTCACTGCGCGCGGGCAAAGGCGGCAAGATGTATGGCGGAACGTTCCACGTCAATGAGACGGCGGACATTCGCTCCCTCGATCCCGTGCAGATGAACGACCAGACCTCCGTCCAGGTCGGCGAGAACGTTTACGACCGCCTGCTTGAATTCGATGAGAACCTTAATCTTATTCCCGGCCTTTCTGCGCTGCCCGTGATTTCAAACAATGGATGTACTTATACCTATCATCTTCGGACGGATGCTTATTTCAATGACGATCCCTGCTTCCCCGGCGGCAAGGGAAGGAAATTCGTCGCAGCGGACGTGATCTATTGTTATACGCGCGCGCTCGACCGCACAACGAACACCGGCGCGGAACCCTATTTCAAGTATATCAAAGGCGGCGCAGCATATTATTCAAGCAACAAACTCCCTCCCGGCGGCCTACCCGGTCTTCAGGCGCCGAATGATTCGACCATTGTTATCACGCTCGACAAACCGTTCTCGCCGTTCCTCTTTTATCCAGCCGTGGGATTTGGATTTATTTATCCGCACGAGGCGGTCGAGCACTATGGCCGCGATTTCGTTTTTCATCCCGTCGGGACCGGCGCGTACCGATTTGTGCAATATAAACAGGCGCAATTCTGCACACTCGTTCGCAACGATCGCTATTGGAAATTCGACTCCGCCGGCAATCGCTTGCCATATATCGACACGGTGCAATTCACCTTCATTCCCGATAACAAGGTGGAACTCCAGGAATTCGAGGCGAACAAACTCGATCATGTTTATCGCATTCCGAGCGAATTTTTTCAGGAGATGGTCGGGCCAAACAAGGAATTGAAGGGGAAGTGGAAAAAATATCACCTTGTCCATGTACCAGCGCTGGCCGTGCAGTTTTATGGATTCAATACGACGAGTCCGGTGGTGAGCAATCGCCATCTTCGCCGCGCAATTGCGTTTGCAATCGACCGAAATAAAATCATTCGCTATGTGCTGAAAGGTCAGGCAGCGGAGCCGGGCAACCACGGGATCGTGCCGCCTTCGATGCCGGGGTATCCGATCAATACGGTACATGGATTTTCGTTCCATCCGGATAGCGCGCTCGCAGAGCTTGCGCTGGCAAAGCAGGAGTTGGGTGGAACGATTCCCGATCTCACGCTCTATTTCAACGCCGGCGGCGGACGAAATACCGACGTGGCCGAAGCGATTCAATCCCAATTGAAAGAGAATCTTGGGATCAATCTTCATCTTCAAATGCTGGAATTCTCCGAACTCACGCCACGCGTGGACGATGGCAAAGCTCCGTTCTTCCGCTTAGGCTGGATCGCGGACTATCCCAATCCCGAGAACTTTTTGAATCTGCTGTATGGCAAGAGCGTTCCGCCCTCGGGGCCGAGCACAATCAATTCCACCCGTTACAAAAATCCGGCGTTTGACCGCCTCTTCGATTCCGCAATCGACGAAACCGACCGCGCGAAATCCTTCACGCTCTTCGCCGAAGCGGAGAACATCGCCATTCAGGATGCGCCCTATATCGTCCTTTATTATGATGAGGACTATCATCTCTTACAGCCGAATGTTCGCGATTTTCCCGCGAACGCGATGTTCCAGTTGGATATGAAATATTGCTGGTTTTCGGGGTAGGTCAATTCTCAATCCCCTCCGAACGGCACGCTCGAAAGTTCCGTTTGAACGGGCATGAAGAAATGGCTGATGGTCTTTCTCTGCTGCTTCGCGGCGAATGCCTTCGCCTCTGCCGCGGATAGCGGGCGCTGTCCGTGGAAGATGCCGTTCACGATAATTATTCATAGCATAGGCAATACCTCCCTTGCATCAAAGGGCAGGTGGCCGACCCCAGGGAGCTATGAGGAATATGATACGAACTATGTAATTCCAGCTTCGCAGGACAGTCTCGAAATTACAGTCGATACGATATCTGCTTACTTGTCAAATGACTCGATCCAATATTCTCTGAATTCGGATGTGCTTAATTTTTCGTCAGATTATCTCGACACATCAGGCATAAAATCTCCAACAAGATATAATAATGGGGGATTCTTCCTCGCAAAGCCATCTCTTGTTCAAAAGTTCCTCACGATAGAGTTTGCCCCAGGTAAGGATTCTATTGTATCTCTTAGCGTCTCGGAGATAGATTCGGGTACGGAGTTTTATTCAGGCTTTATTCCGGTATTTATTTCGAAGGACGATACTTTTAAAATTGCGTCACTACTTTTTAGCGATACTGATATCTTTGCTTCTGATTCTTCTTTCCAGGGTCATAATTCCCAAATGATCGCACGAAGTATAAGCGATATGAATGCTGGATGGAGTAACCAAGATCACACAGAGGCTAATTTCACCGCCTACTCCTTCAATCTCTCCGGCATCTTTCGCCCGACACACTTTGCGGATCAATCTATCGTCACCGAAGTTCCAGCGAAACAGGAAGCTCTTTCTGTTACTTCATTGAATGGCTCGCTACGTTGTTCATTCGGTGCTTCGCCGCAAGAGAGGCTTCTCGAAATTTATTCTCCGCTTGGTATAAGAACTGCGAGTTGTTCTGTTTCGCCAAGTCAAACGGAAGCGATTATTCCGCGCATCGGCACGGGATTTTATTTCGTTCGCCTGGGCGGTTCCCTTGCGAAAGTGTTTGTCGCGGAATAACTACCATTCCGAACCGAGATTACCGCGCTTTGACGATTCGTCTCGTCACAACCCGGTCTCCTATCTGACAAACGACAACGTACGATTCCTGAGCGAGCGATCCGATATCGATGGTGCTCGTCGATGCCGCGCCCACTCTTGCCGCCCGGACGCTTCTGCCGATCGCATCGTACACGATAATCCGTGCGGGTTGCGCATTCGTATTCCGAATAAAGAATTCGCTCTCCGCCGGGTTCGGGTAAACAAAAATTCCATCTCCAGTGGAAGCCACGTCGCGCCTTGATCGGTTGTCCGATAAAGTCCGCCGCCAAGGGTGCTGACAACGCCGGTGCTGTCGTCGTAAAAGGAAATGTCATTAATGGCGTTACTTCCAGTCGAGAGTACGGATTTCCACGTGAGGCCGAGATCGGTGGACTTGTAAAGATTGTACATTCCGGCCCAGGCAATGCCGCCCGTGCTCGCCATGGCGCCCTGGTTCGAGTAAGGGCCTCGGCCAATTAAATCGGGAGAAAGCTTGACCCAATGTGCCGATGCAATGGAACTGCCACAAAGAAGCGCGATGCAGGAAACGAAAATGCGGGGAGAAAGTAGACGGTTAAGCATGGGGGTAAGGTATAGTGTAACATTGAACACATATAAATATACGGTACGTAAATGATGGGTTGGCGATTTTTATCGAAATTTATTCTTTGCTTTCTATAGGAATTGCAGGCTGTTCCATTTCGCCAGGCGAAACAGAAGCAATTATTTCGCGCATCACACCCGGATTTTATTTCATTCGGTTGGGCAATTCGTTTGCGAAAGTATTCGTCGCGAAATAGCAATTATCATCGAGCATCGGCAGCGGCCGTCTGGTAATCGGCATACTTGAAATTCGCCAGCGCCTCGACGACTTTATCCTGCTCCTTTCGGTAGGCCCACGGGCCGCCGCGGAAATCCTGCATGGTGATAAAGTAAGCGGCGAGCTGACCATCGCCCGTCACCACATATCCCGCAAGGACGGTGACGAAATTGAGCGTGCCGGTCTTTCCGTGCGCGTTGTATTGTGCAGCCGTCCCGATCATGCGATGCCTGAGCGTTCCGTCATATCCCGCAACGGAAAGGGTGTGTGTAAAGAGCGGAAACATTCCGCGCTGTTTGATCGCGGCGAGAAGATTGATGACGGTATTCGCGGTCACGCGGTCTTCTTTCGATAGACCGGAGCCATCGATAAAGGTGCAGGCCGTGCCATTGACATTACAGACTTGCAGCCACGAGCGCATCAGCGTCCGGGCGCGCTCGTCCGGCGCGGCGATGGCGCCCTGTGCGATAGTGGAAAGCTTACGGAACATGCTCTCCGCCAAATAATTATCGCTCCGCTTGTTCATATATTCGAGCAGATCGACTAAATTCGTTTTCTTTTCCGCGAGCGTTTCGAGCACGTGGTTCGCAGGCGCGCGATCGACGCGCGGCTGGCCTGTTACAGAGATTCCATCGCGCTGCAAATGCCATTTCATCAATCCCGCCATTGCCATCGGCACATTGCGAATCGCAATGCTGTATGTCCGCTGCGAGCGCGCGGGAATTTGGCCGGAAATGGAAATCGTTTGGCGTGGATCCATTGGTCCGCCGGAGGAATTTACGCGGAGTGTCATTACGCCGCGCGACATTGTTCGAATCGTTCGATGGTGCCGGCCGCGTCCAACCCTTCGAACGCGATAGGTCGCTGGAGCACTCGATTTCGCACCATTGGAAACAATGATGGAAGCGATCGGCGGATAAACGCGGACGCTGGCCGCCGATCCCTTAGAATAGCCGCCCGCCACCGTGACGGTTACAATATTTCTATCGAGCGAAAAATTTGGAAATGTCGAGAGCGCGCCCACTTCGCCACCGCCTTCATCATCCTCGTCGGAAGAATCGGAAGAATCGGAAGAGTCGGAAGAATCCGAAACCGATGTGTCCGCGGATGCAATCATCCCGTTATCGCCAACGATGGAATCATGCACCGAAATCGTATTGCCCTGGTGCAGGGCCATGTATTCTTTTGCCTGATCGGAGAGGGGATTTTCGCCATCGAGGTCGCTGATAATATCGCCATTAATGCTGGTAATGCCTTTTTCGCGAAGTTGCGCGGCAAGATCGTCAAGATCGGACGAACGTAGCGTCGGATCGCCGCTTGGCCGGAGGTAAACGTTCCCTATAACGCGCGAACCGTCAATTTTCGAACCGGGCGCGAGATCGAGCTTCGTCGTGAACTC